>DATHBP010000133.1:0-10276 GCA_035296085.1 Nocardioidaceae bacterium
GTGCTGGCCTCCTCGGCCGACGGAGTGGCCTGGATCCAGCAGAAGGGCGCTGACGTCCAAGTCCTCCAGGTACCCACGACCGACGGGCCCCCGCCCGTAGGCGTCCAGGTCCAGGTCGCCGAATGGATGGTCGCTTACAGCACATGGCAGAAGCAGAGCTGATCGACTGAGCCGTGAGCGACCCGACGTCCGAGGCTCCGCCGTCGACGATTACGAGAATGTCGTTTGCTCGCCTGAGCACATGACAACCGCATCAGTCTTGTAGTGGCCGACCACCCGCGGAGCGGTTCGCGCTCGCTGAGCGCACCGTCGTTGCCGCTGATAACGACACTGTGCCGGTGGCGCCTCGCGCCCATGAGCGAGATGTCACCACCGCCCCCGGACATCACACCGTTGCCCGGCCAACCGCCCGCACCGCGGCCGTTCCGCCGTAGTACAGACGTGAAGCAGATCGCCGGCTTGTGCGGTGGGGCTGCCCAGTACTTCGGGTGGGACCACACCCTCGTGCGGTTCATTGTCGTGATCGGCGCCTTCGTCACTGGCGGCGCGTTGGCCATGGCTTAGCTCATCGGCTCATCGTGCCGACCGATCCGACTAAGCAAGTCTTCTTTGACAAGCCGGAGGGTCACCCGCAAGCGCCCACCGAGCGGTAGACCGCCAGTCCGCAGCGCCCTGTCGAGCGGTTGCGGCGTGCCCTGGGAAGGTCCATCGGTAGCCCTTCTCTAATCGAGCTGGACCCAGGTGCTGCCGCCGTCGGTGGTGCCGAGCAATCGCCACTGCCCTCTGATGGACGCGATAACGTAGCCGCGGTCGCGTGTCACGAAGTGGGCCTGCCTAATGAAACTACTGACGAGTGGCAACTGTTCCTGATCGTCACCGGTTACGAGCAGGCGCCCGCGCGGATAGGAGTCAACAAACACGGTCGCGTCGTCGACCGGCACCCAGTAATCGAGGAACCCATTTTCGAGTTGAGCCATCTGTGACCAAGTGAGCCCATCGAAACTCCGATAGAAGCTGTACTTCGCGGTTTGAACGCCGTGAGCCGGGTCACGGAAGCACCGCGCGACCAGAACTGCAGCCGTTGACTTCAACTCGACTCCCCGAGACGGACACGGCGAACTGATGCCGCGCCAGGTCACGCCGCGGTCGTCGCTGAGGAAGTACTCGTACTTGCTGGGGAACCGGCATCGTGAGGATCCGCACCCGCCTCCGACCACCACCCGGTCGCCCAGGGCGCTCACGCTCTCGTACCTATCCACTGGCGGACCGGTGATTGGTGCCCAGTTGTCGCTGCTGACCGAAGACCTGAACATGCGGCGTCCACCGCCCAGGGCGTAGACGTATTCGCCAACCACCCGGACCACGCCCACCCCAGTGCCGACCGGCTGACGCGTCCAGCTCTGCCCACCGTCGTGGGTGCTCCATACACCTGATCTCCCATGGACCCACGCATCGCGGTCACCATCGGCGACGATCACTGCAAAGACCGGCGCATGGTCTCGGTCGGAGCGGCGGATCTTGGTCGCATCGTCGTGCTTGAGGACGGTCAACGTCGTCCAGCCGCCGTCGCCGTCTTGTCGAAGCACTCGGGCACACAGCACAGCACCACACGTCTCCGCGCTAACCCGCCACACGACACCGCTCGAAGACACGTCGAACCACGTTGTCTCCAGCGCCACAAAATCGACACCGGGGGACGGGTTGAGATCAGTGGTCTGTTCCGGAGTCGTTGGGGTATCCGACGTCCTAGCGGTATCCGACGCCGGCTGCACCGCAGAATCCTGATCGGACTGAATCTGGACCACGCCGACGCCGAGGGCGACAGCCGCGAGGGCGGCGGTCACCTTGCCGCTGGTGCGCCGCTGGTGGGCGCGGCGCAATCTGCGGAGCCCGTCCTCGACATCCACCGGCGTGGCAGTGCGCAGGTGTGTTGCCGCGTCGCCCGCGCGCGTCTCCAGGTTCATCGCTCTTCCTCCGCGTCCAGGCCCGAGACTTGACCCGAGTCCAGCTGAAGTTGCTTGACGAGCACCCCGCGAGCCCGACTGAGATGCTGTTTGACCGACCCCTCTGAGATGTCCAGGGTCTCGGCTACCTCTGCCACCGACAGGTCGTAGAGATAGCGCAGCGCGGCCGTCTGGGCCTGCCGCTTGGGGAGCGCACGCACGGCCGACCAGAAGGCTTCGTCGTCCGGGCGGAGGGCCGGACGAGCGACATCGAAATCGTTGCCGAGCCGGATCAGCGCCTTGATCTCGCTGACCCGACGTCGGAAGGCCGAGACCGCCAGGTTCGCGCAGGTCCGGCGTACCCAAGCCTCGGGGGCTTCCAACTCACTGACCCTGCGCCAGTTCCGGAGGGCCGCCAGCATCGCTTCCTGGGCGATGTCGTCGGCAATGCCCGGGCCGCACAACGCACGAGCCAGCGGCACTAGGCGCGGGAACTCGGCCCGGTAGAAGTCGTCGAAGCTCGCTGCTTCCGTCGTCGCCCTTTCCGGTCCGATGACTAGCGCGTCGACCGAGTGGCTCTCCATGCCCTGTTTATCGCATGAGGATGAGGTTCGGTTGACAGCAACCTTCGAGAAAGAGTGGGCGAGTGGTAAATCCCCATCCCAACTCGCAGGGCGCGGCGATGCGTCCGCTTCCGCCGCGACCATGCCGCTTGGGGGCAACCCGACGGAAGCGAAATGCCCAGGTTCAGTGGTGTCACGGAGATTCTGAGACCTGAAGCTGGGCACGCGACTTCACTGCGCCCGACACCGCGCCGGCGCCGCCATCGACACACGCCAGTAGCGGTCGCACGCTTGCTTGTTCTTCAAGTGGCCCGGTCAGCACCTGGTTTACTCGCCGAGGCTCGGTGGCGCGCTACCTCGCGTGAAGCGGGCCGACTCAACGTCGATCCGCAATTCGCCGGGACCCAGATAGGGAGCAGTGCCTGCGACTTGGACGCACGAGAAGAACACTTCTTCCCCCGGGGCGACGGCGCGCTCCCTGCGCCGGGCGGCCAACAGGTCCTGCCCGTTCTCCGGCAGTTCGCGACCCACGTCGATGACCAAGCATTTCGCCTCGAACTGGCCCGGCGCGTCCGGGTCTTCGTAGGCCGCCCAGAGCACTGGACCATGCCGTGGGGACAGGTTGTGGGAGGTCCGGTTAACGGCGTGCACGGTTGCGGCGTGGTAAGGATCACTCAGCCGAATCCACTGCGGTTCGCCGAGCATTTCCCATCCGCCCACGATCGGGTTACTCGGCGTCGGTGTTGTTGGTTGCGTCGCCGGCGCCGGTGCGTCGCCCCGTAGGGGCGACGCACCGAGAAGCCCAAGGTCTAGCCCTCCGCCGACGGCGAATACCGAGGCGGCCACCACGGCAACGGCGCCTGTGGAAACTCGCCGCCGACGCACACGCCGCTTCGCTTCGGTGATGGCTGGGGGCGCCAGGTCTGGGGCATCGATACCGTCTGATGCCTCAACAAGCAGGTCGCGCAAGGTGCGATCAGTCATTCCAACCTCCTTGCGGGGAAGCGAACTCCCGCAGCTGCGGTGCGGTTCGGCGCAGCCGAGCCAACGCGGCCGAGGTCTGACTCTTGATGGTCCCGACAGACACGTTCAACACGTCGGCGACCTCCCTCTCCGAGAGGTCGTCGAAGTAGCGCAACACCACAACCGCTCGCTGCTTAGCGGTCAGTGCGGCCAGAGCGGTCCGCACCACGAGGACACGATCGACAGCGTCAGGGTCGGCCGGCGCGGCGCCATCGGCCATCCGCTCCACCGGGACCTCGCGTCGGCGACGCCACCACGACACGCTGTCGTGGTACAGAATTCGTCGCACGTAGCCGTCGGGGTTCTCGTGGCCAATTTTCTTCCATTTCATTGCAACCTTGATGAACGCCTCCTGGACGAGGTCTTCGGCCAGCTGCCGGTCACCGGTCATCAGATAGGCGGCACGCAGTAGCCGGTCCTGACGAGAGGCGGCCCACTCGCAGAAATCGCCAAGATGAGCGGTATCGGCCTCCGACGCCTCAAACCCGCGCCAGCGCAGATCGTCGCTCACGCTCATCAACGTCCTCGTGGCTGCGACAGGCATGCTGACGCCGGCTGGCTTCCAGCGGCAGCGGTGACTGCTACCTGGCGCATGGGGGCGTTCCTCTCTACGCTGCGGCTGCTGCTCTCACGGTAAGAACGCCGGGGAACTCTCCGCAGGTTGGGCAAGCCGCTAGAAAACTTCGGGGCTGAGCGGTGATACAAGCGCCGGACCAAGAATCTGCGGCTCTCTGCCAACCTGCGCCATGGCCCGAAGCGTTCTTAGCGCAAGCCCGGATTGGCCTGTCGAGGGCCCAGCGCCCACGACCCGAGGCTGAGTCGGTTGCCTTAGGAAGGGGTTGCACCATGAGAACTGCTTGGAAAGTGTTGACCGCCGCAGCCGCTAGTGGCGCGCTGCTCACAGCCGCAGCACCCTCGGCGACGCCAGACACGGGCGGCAACCGGTTTGTGGTGAGGGTGAGCCTTGCTGACTATCACGCTCACGACGCCCGGCCCGACGGACCCAGCTGGGGGGACACCAGCACCCACGTCGCCCGGCTGTTCCACCAAGGTGAACGGGTAGGCCAAGAGGTGTCACGTTGTGCAGTTTTCCGCACACCGAACAAGAAGCGCCTGGGGCAGCAGTGCGTGTTGACTTGGACGTTGCGGGGCAGAGGTCAACTCACCATGCAAGGAGTGGATACCAGCAGGCGTCCCGGAGAGACCAGAGCGATCACTGGCGGAACCGGTGAATTCCGCAGCGCATCTGGAGTGGTGAAGTCGGTCCCAGGGGGAGACGTTCGCTATCAGGTTCGGCTGACGACCAACTAGCGCCGAGCCGGCGAGAAGGACTGGCACCCGTGCGACTGAGAAATCAGATGCCCGCCGAATCAAGGATGGTGTTACCTTGCCGAAATCCTGCGCCGAATTTATTTGGCATAGGCCACAATAGGAACCGAGCCGACGTCCGGTTGCAATGGGAAAGGCTTGGGAAGTGTTTGCTGCGGCTGGCGCTAATGATGCGTTACTGACAGCCGCAGTACCGTCGGCGACGCCACACACATGTCCAAGCTACGGCGCTGTGAGGAGACCCCAATGACGCTGTCGAGCGTTAGGTTGAAGTTGCTGGGCGTCCTTGTGGTGGCGCTTGTATTGGTCGTCGCTGCTGTTGTCCTCATCCGAAACAGCGGGACGGGGGCGTCGGCCAAAGCCCCGGCGTCCTCGGCCGGGACGAGGTTCGACTCGGAAGATGTGACTGCTGGGCCTGATGTCGTAGCCGAGTTCACCCTTCCCGCAGACTCCGAGACGCCGGTGTTCACGGCTGGCACTGCGTGGATTCCGATGCGGAGTGGACAGTTGACGCGTGTCGACGCCGCGACGAACACGTCCCAGGTGGTGCGCAAGGGCCATGGCAGCACGGGCGAGTCAGGCTCCGCCATGTCGGCGTTCGGCTCGATCTGGCTCTGGGAAGAGAGAAGGGGTGTGTTCCGGCTTGATCCGGACACGGGAGCCATCACCGCGCGCATCCCGGAAGACATAGAACTCATATCGACGGGATTCGGCAGCCTATGGGGGTTGGACGTCGGCCACGAGGTCCTCAGGGTCGACCCGAAGACCAACCAGGTCGTGGCGCGGCTCCGCGTCTCCGACAACGAGACGGAAACCCAGGCCACGGGATGTGTGGAGCCTTTCCGGGCCAGCTGCCCAGATTATCTGACGGTGCACAAGGACAGGGTCGTCGTGTTCATCGACAGCGAGGACGCGGCCGTCCACATCGACCCGGCAACGAATCGGGTCACCAAGCGAGTGAAAATGCCGGCAAGCAGTTCGGCCTTCTATCGCCTCAATGGCGAGGTCCCTTGGGTTATGACAGATAGCGGACTGGCCCAGGTGGATCTCGACTCAGGCGAAGTACTGGCGCAAGTCGCGCTTGGAGCAGACCAGCGGGCACTGTGGGCCCCTGCGCTGCGCTACGCCATTGCGGTCAACGACGACACTGCCTGGCTCGTCGCCAACTACACGACAACGGAGATCGACCTAAAGCACGCCGAGATCGTCAAGACATTCAAAACGCCAGGGGCCTGCTGCGTGCTCGCGGCCTCCTTTGGCCACGGCGACCTGTGGGTCTCGTATGTGGGCGGTACCGTTCGGCGCCTTGACCTGTCAGGCTCTTGATCCAGCGTGGCGGTGTTCGATCCGGAAGGCTCTCCACACACGTTTTTTTTAAAACAGCCCCTGCAGGGGGGTGGACAAGTCACCGGTGGACCACCCTCGTAGCGGGTAGGGCTTGCCTCCCGCCACGGCCCCCTTGCCAGCGCTGGTCGCGTTGGGGAGCATCTCCGTACGGGGCAAGGGGAGGTCCTCGATGTTCACTCGACTCCGGTGCTTGTTGCGGCTTCACAGGTGGCAGTTCGCCGCCGACGACGGGGGCGGCAGCCACCTGCGATGCGGCAACTGCTCGAAGTCCAAGCGCGGCAGCATCAATCGATCCACTTCCGCTGCCGAGGACGTTGGCGGCTACGGCAACGTCTACTGACCAGACTCTCAGGGCGATGCGACACACACGGGGCGCCCACACTTCGTGAGTCCTTCCCCGCGGTCCTCATGACTTTCGGGTTCCACGGCTAGCCGAGGAGAGCCAGAGCTTCCGCCGGTCCGCGACGCGTATGCAACCGCGCGGCGGGGTCACGCGTGTCAGGCTTCGACAGGTCCCTCTTCTCGCTGGATGGGGAATCGGATGGATCCCGGCCGTGAACGCGACTTTACGGAGTTCTACGACGCGACGTGGCCGCGTACGGTCGCCTGCGCGTATGCCATGACAGGGGATCTCGGTGAGGCCCAGGATCTCGCCCAGGAGGCTTATGCCCGGGCCTGGCCGCGGTGGTCGTCGCTGCACGGATACGACGACCCGGGCGCGTGGGTTCGCCATGTGGCGACCCGGCTGGCGGTCTCTCGCTGGCGCCGGGCCAAGACCGCAACGGTGTTCCTGGCCCGGTCTCGGGGACCGGAGCCAGCAGCACCTCCGTCAGAGGCGACCGCAGATCTGGTTGCGGCGCTCAAGCAGCTGCCGGAGGCGCAGCGGCGGGCCGTCGTGCTCCACCATCTCGGCGAGCTCCCTGTCGTCGAGATCGCCCGTATCGAGAAATGTCCAGAAGGAACCGTGAAAGCACGAATCTCCCGCGGCCGGGCCGCACTCGCAACCCTCCTTGCTCCGCAGGACGGAGAACGCTCCCATGTCTGACCTGAATCGACTCCTCGACACGCTCGTCGATGACGTCACCGCGGGGACCCGGGCCCCCGGTGCGCCGGCGGCCATCAAGCAGGCCAACGGTCGGCGTAGGACGGTCGCGGCTGCGGCCGCTGCCGCCGTGGCGTTCATCGCCGTGGGCGGCGGCCTGGTCGCCGGAACCCTTGATAGCAGTGACCGGCTCTCGCCGGTCGGGGACCCGAGGCTCGCTTCGCCCACGCCGCCCACGGTCGAGGAGAACACCGAGGAGTCACCTGATTCCGACGAGTTCTTCCGGACAGAAGTGGGAGAGTCGCTGGCGCAGGTGCCGGGCTGGGCCGTCACCGACAACGACCCCACGATCCTTCACCCGTGTGGAGGGGACTGGTCGTCGAACGCCACCGGAGGGTCGGGCGGAAGCTTCGGCCTCCGCACGCAGGGGGAGCGGCCGCTCGTCTGGGCGGAGGAGTTGGGCTTCCCGTCCGCCGCGCAGGCCGCGGACGCGACCGCTCTTCTCGCCGAGAACCTCGCGTCCTGCGTACCCATCACCTGGCGGACTCATCCGGTCGCGCGGACCGGTGCGGTGTTGGCCAGCTCGGCAACCGGAGTGATCTGGATCCATCAGAAGGACGCCACAGTTGCGACGCTCCAGGTTCCCACAAACGATGGCCCTCCGCCCCTAGGCGTCCAGGTCGAGGTCGCCGACCTGATCTGGTCATCGATCGGCTAACCCGCCGGCGACTCTAGGGCTCCGTAGTAACAGCCCGTAAGTGAGTCAGTTAGTCAGCGTGATAACCCGCGCACAGACCAATCCGGGCGGGAGTCGGCGCCGAAGACAAGATCAGACGGCCGGCTAATCAAGCGGGCCGCAGGTTTTTGTGAAAGGTCCTTCATGCAGAAACGGCAGCTTCTTGCCCTCGCCGCTCCGGTCGCGCTCCTGGTGCCTGCCGCGGCAGTGGCTAGCGCCACCGCAGGCGATTTCGACGCCAACCTGCGCCCGGTCGCGCACAGTGCGACAGCCGACGGTGGTTCGAACGTGACGGGTCATGCGTCGCTGCAACTACGTGGCCGCAACCTCATGGTGAACCTTCGGGCCACCGGCTTGACCCCGAACGAGCCGCACGCGATGCACATCCACGGCGTAGTCACCGCGAACAACGAATGCCCGCCGGCATCGGCTGACGACAACACCGGTGACCCGATCGACCCGGCCTCGTTCGTTGCCGGAACACCGGACGGTTTGATCTCGCTGGGCGAAGGCGCTCCCTTCTACGGGCCGATCGACGTGTCGTTCACGACCACTGGTGACACCAGCCCGGCCAGCGGCCTTGACCTCGAGCGCATGCCGGTCGCCACCGCGTCCGGAACGATCGACTACCAGCGCAGCATCAGGGTGCCCCAGAACGTGGCTAAGAACCTGGCCAACCTGCACATCGTGCTGCACGGCGCCGACCTGCCGACAGACGCCGACGCCAGCTCGCTGAGCAGCCTCTTCGAGGCGACCTTGCCGGTCTCCTGTGGGGTCATCAACTAGCGCGACCCGCATATCGCAGCAGCTTCAAGTGCGGGAACGCCGCCCATCCGAAGAGCCACCCGACCTCCCCGGGTGGCTCTTTGGTGTGTCCCTTGACTGGCCGCCGTGTGGTCTATGGCTGCCCTGAACTCAGCGGCGTCTACGTTGACGCCGGCCTTGATTCACACTGTGAGTAGGTGACAGACTACAGGGAGTCGGATTGCCTCCCGGGGGGCTAGGCGGAGAACCGGAAATCCGCCGCGCTTCGGCGCGGATGACGATTCTGCCGGATGGTAAGAGGCGAGTCGGATCACCACATAAGCGAGTCTCACGAAGGACGGGACAAGCATGAGTGAATCCACGTTCAGGCATGCCACTCTGACCGCCACCGTCACGGCGGTAATGCTCGCGGTAGCGGCGCCAGCGATAGCCGCCGCCGTTCTTGGCACTCCGGAAGACGACCTTCGAGACCTCGCTTCTGGCGGCACGGCCAAGATGGCGCTACAGCCCGACAGTGTGTCCGAGACCAGCTTCGCCCTAAGCGCCACCGCGGACACCTTCACCGACTCGAGCACCGCCTCTAAGAACTACGGAGCAGCCCAAGCTCTCGGCGTCGATGCTCGCCCTCTCCGTCGGGCCTGGTACAGGTTTAACCTTTCCACCACGCCAGGCCCCAACGACACCGTCACTCTCCGGATTTGGGCATCCGCCTCTTCTTCCTCAGGGGTCACGGTTGTGCTGGCACCCTCAACCTGGTCCGAGACCTCGCTGACTCATAAGAATGCCCCGGCGACCACCACCCAGGTCGGAGCCAAGCCCACCCTCACCGGCTCCGCCTATGTCGACATCCCGATCGACCCCACCGCCCTCATTCGGGGCAACAACACCCTCGTCGTGCGCCGGTCCAGCACCGAACAGGTCGACTTCTCTAGTCGTGAGGCCGGGGCGCGTGGCCCTGCGCTCGTCATCACCCCTCCACCCTCTCCTTCTACGACTCCCACGCCGACTCCAACTCCAACACCGGCGCCGACTCCGACTCTGACTCCGGCGCCGTCTCCGACTCTGACTCCGGAGCCGTCTTCGACTCCGACTCCGGAGCCGTCTTCGACCCTCACTTCGGCGCCGTCTTCGACTCTGACTCCGGCGCCGACTCCGACGCTCACTCCAGAGCCGACTTCGACCCTCACTCCGGAGCCCTCTCCGACTCTCACACCGTCGCCCAGTTCGACTGTCACGCCGGCGCCTACCCCGAGTCCTACGCCATCCCCTATCACCGAACCGGTCGTCTACATCTCGGGCGACTCCTGTGACGACGACTTCGACGCCGCTGGATGCCGCGAGGTCGGGGACATGATCAAGTCCGACTTGGAACTGGACTATTACCTGACCGTGGGTGACAACCAGTACGAAGCCGGGACTGCGGCTCAGTACGCCACGTATTACGACCCACACTTGGGCACGGGTCAGTTGCTCGGGGACGGGACAGGACGCACACTCTTCGACGTCACGATTCCGGCGGCCGGCAACC
>DATHBP010000134.1:0-2879 GCA_035296085.1 Nocardioidaceae bacterium
GACTGGGACCGCGAGAAGCTGCAGGAGCGCCTCGCCAAGCTGGCCGGCGGCGTCTGCGTGATCAGCGTCGGGGCGGCCACCGAGGTGGAGCTCAAGGAGAAGAAGCACCGCATCGAGGATGCAGTCTCCGCCACTCGGGCAGCGATCGAGGAAGGCATCGTGGCGGGCGGTGGCTCCGCTCTGGTCCACGCGGCCACCGCGCTCGACGGCGGGCTCGGCCTGTCCGGCGACGAGGCTGTCGGCGTCAAGGTCGTACGCAAGTCGCTCGACGAGCCGCTGCGCTGGATCGCCGAGAACGGTGGCGACCAGGGCTACGTCGTCGTGCAGAAGGTGCGCGAGGCCGGCGAGGGCGTCGGGTTTAACGCTGCGACCGGTGAGTACGGCGACCTGGT
This sequence comes from Nocardioidaceae bacterium, assembly GCA_035296085.1. Taxonomy (GTDB): domain Bacteria; phylum Actinomycetota; class Actinomycetes; order Propionibacteriales; family Nocardioidaceae; genus DATHBP01. Next base: position 393 of record DATHBP010000134.1, read on the forward strand.
GGCACAAGGAGTGCTCGACCCCGTCAAGGTGACCCGGTCTGCACTGGCCAACGCAGCCTCGATCGCCGCGCTGTTGCTGACGACCGAGACACTCATCGTCGAGAAGCCGGCAGAGGAAGACAACGACGGGGCTGGCCACGGCCACGGCCACAGCCACTGACACCCACAGCGTGACCCGTCAGCGGCTGGGCGCCGACCCTGTCGCGGCGAGGTCCCCGGCCGTACCGTAAGCGGCGAGCGGGCAGTTGTTCCCGGGAGGGGAGCAGCTGCCCGCTCACCAGTTCTACGCCCGCTGGGGTGCTGAGTTCGCCGGCCGGTTGACCAGCCACAGCAGCACCCCGGCTGCTAACCCGAACGTCTCGTGCCCCACCACACCGCGGAGATGGCTCTCCAGCGGGTAGTCGCGGAACTGCGGCAGGGCCGTGCCTTCGTCGACGACGACGAGAGCGGCCGTCCCGACGGCCAGCCCGGCGACCACCGGCGGCACGCCCCTGCGAACAAGGCTTGCGGCGGCCATCCCGTAGCACGCTCCCAGGGTCCGGTGCACAGCGACCCCAAGCCGGCCCTCGCGCCGCTTGGACTGTAACTGCCGCCTCATCCGCGGCGGTCCCGAGACTATGGACAATGTCGGCCATGCGGATGACGCCTGCCGAGCGGGGCACGATGGTGGCCGTCGTCCTCGGTTCCGGCGTGGTCTTCTTGGACAGCGCGGTGGTGAACCTCGCCCTGCCGCAGATCGCCAGGGAGCTGCCGAGCTCGCTGCTCGCCCCGCTCGAGGCGCAGTCCTACGTCGTCAACGGCTACTTCGTCACCTTGTCCGCACTGCTCATCCTGGCCGGGGCTCTCACCGACTACCACGGCCGCCGACGGCTGTTCGTGCTCGGCCTTGCCGCTTTCGCGCTCACGTCACTGCTGTGCGCACTGGCCCCGACGATGGAGCTGCTCATCGCCTTCCGCGTGCTGCAGGGGGCAGCCGGCGCGCTCGTCGTACCCGGCTCGCTGGCCATCATCACGTCGACTTTCACCGGCGAGCAGCAGGGCAGAGCGTTTGGTCTCTGGGCGAGCGCCTCGGCTCTGACCACCATCCTCGGACCGTTCGTGGGCGGGGTACTCGTCCACGCCTTCTCCTGGCGGCTCGCCTTCTTCGTGAACCTGCCGATCCTCGCCGTGGCGGTCTGGGCAGCGATGCGCTACGTCGCCGAGTCCCGAGACGAGGATGCTGGCCGCTCGCTCGACTGGCTCGGGTCCGTGCTCGCCGTCCTGGCCGTCGCCGGACTCGCGTTCGGCACGATCCGAGGACAACAGAGCGAATGGCAGGGCGCCGGGCCGTTTCTCAGCCTTGCCGTCGGTGTCGCGGCGACGGTCGCGTTACCGATCCACCTGCTGCGATCGACCCATCCGCTGGTCCCACCGGCGCTGTTTCGCTCACGCAACTTCACGGTGACCAACGCCTCAACGTTCCTCGTCTACGGAGCGCTGTACGTCGCCTTGACGTTCATGGGGCTGTTCCTCATCGGCACGCTGGGCTACAACGAACCGGCCGCCGGCATCGCGATGCTGCCTGCGGACGTCCTGCTCGTGCTGTTCTCCACGCGGGCCGGCCGGCTGGCCGCGCGATACGGCTCCCGTCTGTTCCTTGCGCTCGGGCCAGCGGTGATGGCCGCCGGCCTCTTGTGGCTGACCAGAGTGCCGTCGACGAGTACGCCCTGGGATCTCACCACGGCTACGTGGGGCTCGGTGCTCCCGCCGACGGACTACCTCGCGCACCTCTTCCCCGGCCTGGTCATATTCGGCCTCGGGCTAGTGCTGCTGGTCGCCCCGCTGACGGCGGCGGTGATGACCTCGGTGCCCCAGAACAACGCCGGTGTGGCCTCTGCCGTCAACAACGCCATCTCGAGGGTCGGGGCGCCGTTGGTCACCGGTGCCATCTTCGTCGTGGTCGTGTCCGGGTTCTACGGCACCCTCGAGGAGCGGCTACCGCAAGCGGATGTGTCAGCGGCCTCGTTCAGACGCGATGTGGCGCCGTTCACCACTCCCGCAGGCGACGCGCGGCAGACCGTTGTTCAAGCGGCCACAGACGCCTCCACCGACGCTTTCCACGTGGCGATGCTCGTTGCCGCCGGGCTGATGGCTCTCGGAGCCGTGGTCAACGGCTTCGGCATCGTCTCTCGCCGGGAGAGCCCTGAGCACCTCGGGCCGGAGGACACCGCGTCGACGCGCGGCCCGAGGGCGGGACTGGCTCCGGCTCGGTCGTGTCTGGTGTATGAGTCAACGGGTTCGGTCGCGGTTGAGCCGCCGCAGCAGCGATGACCTGACCGCAGTAGGCGCGGCGCACCACGGCGCAGGGCGTTCTGTCGGTGCGCATGGCGCAACCGCGGTCGAGCGCGGCTCGTCGCTACGATGACTGCACCATGGAGATCACCCCCGCCGGCGTACCCGAGAAGTTCGCCGCCCTGGGGCTGACCTTCGACGACGTGTTGCTCCTGC
>DATHBP010000135.1:0-17783 GCA_035296085.1 Nocardioidaceae bacterium
CGCCGGTCGAGCGCCGGCGAACGCGGCGGCGCGGACGTGGTCGTTGCGGTCATCTGGTCCTCTTTCTCGGGCGCGGGACGCCCATCTCGGTCGCATACATGTCGACGGCTCGGTCCAGCAGACGCCGCCACCGATCGCCCCCCGGGTCGTTGGCCCACTGCTGTTCGATCAGCCCTGCGGTCAACGCCGTCAACAGGTCGGCTGCCGCCGGGTCGGTGATGCCCAGTCGGTCGAGGCTGGCGTCGAGCCGCCGGATGATGCGGACGGCCGGCTCGTACGACTCCGGGCTCGGCTCGAACCCAGGGATGGTGCGGACGTTCATGAGCAAGTGGCGGGGCAGATCGGCGAGCGAGAAGTCGACGATCGAGGCGGCGATCATCTTCAACGCTGCGCGGGGATTGGCGGGGAGACGATCCTCCAGCCCGTCGATCTCGGCTTCGTAGGTCTCCCAAGCCTGGCGGAACATTCCGTCGTAGATCGCGTGCTTGGACGGAAAGTGGCCGTAGAGCGAGGGCGCGCGCATTCCAACCCGAGAGGCGACCTCGCGCAGTGTCAGCTGGGCCAGCCCGTGGGTGTGGGCGACGTCCCACGCGGCGTTGAGGATCTCCTGACGGGTTGCCTCACGCCGTTTGGTCTGCCTATCGACGTTAGTCGCAACTATCACGATTAGGCGAGAGTGCTGTAGGCCATGCCGCATGTCAAGCGACTGGAGGCGAGAGTTCTGTTCACAGATTCTGACGTCGCCTGGCGATTGTCGGTGCGGCTCGATAAGATCGAACACATGTTCGAACGAGCCCTACAACGGCCGCGGACCTCCGGGGTTCGTCGGCGCGCTGGGTCGGCTCGACGATCGCGTGGACGACGCCGAGCGCGTCGACCAGATTCGGCTGCTGGAGGAGATCAAGTCTGCTGCGGCGGCGGCTCAGGCCACGGTGACGAGCGACTTCGTCGCGTCCCAGCGGGCGGCGCAGGTGCAGGCCGGTGTCCCGGCCGGCGAGGTCGGTGCGGGGATCGCAGCTCAGGTAGCGCTCGCCAAGCGCGAGTCGCCAGCCCGAGCCCGTAGGTACGTCGGCTGGGCCGGGATCCTAACCTCGGAGCTGCCGAACACGTTCGCGGCGCTGCAACAAGGCCGCATCACCGAGTGGCGGGCTCAGATCGTGGCGCGGGAGACCGCCTGGCTGGCTGCGGAGCACCGAGCGCAGGTCGACGCCGAACTGGCGTCAATGCTCGAGACCTTCGGTGACCGGACGCTTGAGGCGGAGACCAAGAAGCTGGCATACCGGCTGGATCCGCACGGCTACCTCGGCCGGATCAGCAAGGCCGAGAGTGAGCGCCGGGTGAGCCTCCGTCCCGCGCCGGACACGATGTCGGTGCTGCGCGGGTTTCTGCCTGTCGCTCAAGGGGTGTCTGTGCTAGCGGCACTACGTCAACACGCGGACTCGCTGCGCTCGCGGGGCGATGAGCGCAGCCGGGGACAGATCATGAGCGACACGCTCGTCGAGCGGGTGACCGGCCGGGCCAGTGCCGATGGCGTGCCGGTCGAGGTGCGGCTGGTGATGACGGACCAGGCACTGATGAACTACGGCGCAGCCTCCGACGAGCCTGCACACCTCGAGGGATACGGCCCCGTTCCCGCGGAGCTCGCCCGGCGGATCGCGAAGACCGGTTCCAGCAAGGCCGGGCTCTGGCTGCGACGACTCTTCACCAGCCCGGAGACCGGCGCGCTCGTCGCGATGGAGTCCCGGCGACGCCACTTCGACGACGGCCTGGCCGACGTCCTCGTCGTACGAGATCAGGTCTGCCGGACCCCGTGGTGCGGCGCACCGATCAGACACAAGGACCACGTCATCCCCGTCGAGGAACGGGGCGTGACCTCCGAAGCCAACGGCCAAGGGCTCTGCGAAGCCTGCAACTACGCCAAGCAAGCCACCGGCTGGCAAGCACGAGCGAGCGGAGGGGGAGCGGGAGAGGAAATCGAGATCACCGCACCCACCGGGCACCGCTACCGAAGCAGACCCCCGCCTCTACCTAGGGGCACGCCACCCAGCCGGGTCGAGATTGTCTTCGCCGACCTGATGCGCGCCGCCTGAAGGACTGTCCGCACCCGGATCTATCGTCAGCGCATGTCGATGGGACGGGGCCGGCGATGGCGCTGACCACTCATCGTGCGGAGCGCGCCGATGCGCTGGTCGAGGCCTTGGCCGACGTACTCGCCGAACCGCAGCCGGATCCGCTCGCCCGTGAGCTGATCGCCGTGCCAGCGCGCGGCGTCGAGCGATGGGTGACCCAGCGCCTCTCGCACCGGCTCGGCGGCGCTGACGGCGTATGCGCCAACGTCGTCTTCCCCTCACCGACGCAGCTCGTGACGGAGTGCGTCACCGCGGCTGCCGCAATCTCTCCCGACGACGATCCCTGGCAACCGGCCCGACTGGTGTGGGCGCTGCTGGAGCTGATCGACACTGCCGCCCCGACGCCGCGCGACCGCCGTTTCCTGGTCGCGCAACACGTGACCCGGCTGTTCACAACGTACGGCGACCAGCGCCCGCACATGCTGCGCGACTGGACCGCTGGCAAGGACAGCGACGGTGCCGGCGCGGACCTACCGGTCGACCTGCGCTGGCAAGCCGAGCTGTGGCGGCGACTCCGCAGCGCCATCGACACGCCGAGCCGGGCCGAGCGGCTCGAGGACATATGCGCTGCGCTACGACACGACCCAACCCTGGTTGACCTTCCCGAGCGAGTCAGCGTGTTCGGCCCCACTCGGCTGGCCGCACAGCAGCTGCAAGTCCTCGATGCGCTTGCCCAGCACCGCAACGTGCACCTCTTCCTGCCGCACCCCTCGCCCGCGCTCTGGGAGGCGGTCGCAGGGGTCGACCGAACACAGTCACTGCGCCGCCGCCGCGACCCCACCGCCGTTCTCGCTCGGCACCCCCTGCTGACATCGCTTGGCCGCGATGCCCGGGAGATGCAGCTGCTCCTGAGCGAAGTGGACGCAATCGACGAGCACCACCTCGTCGAACCACCCCCAGACACGCTGCTCGGCCGCATCCAGCGCGACATCCGTGCAGACGGCGCGCCAGAGCAGACGCATCTCCTCGCCGGTGACGACCGAAGCTTCCAGGTCCACGCATGCCACGGCCGCGCTCGCCAGGTCGAGGTGCTGCGAGAGGTGCTGCTGGGTTTGCTTGCGGCGGATCCGACGCTGGAGCCACGCGACGTGCTGGTGATGTGCCCGGACATTGATTCCTACGCCCCCTTGGTCTCCGCGACGTTCGGTCTCAGCGAGGGTCCCGCCACAGGCAACCCAGCAGCGACGCATCCCGGCCATCGGTTGCACGTCCGCCTCGCCGATCGCTCGTTGCGCCAGACCAACCCGTTGCTCGACGTCGTGGCCCGGCTGCTCGAGCTCGCTGACGCTCGCGTCACCGCGAGCCAGGTGCTCGACCTGGTCGCGCTGCCACCGCTGCGTCGGCGGTTCCGGCTCGACGACGGCGACCTCGAACGCCTCGCCGAATGGGTCAGCACGTCGGGGGTGCGCTGGGGCTTGGATGCGGAGCACCGCGCGCCCTACGCCATGGCCAACGTCCGTCAGAACACCTGGCAGACCGGCCTCGACCGGCTCCTGCTCGGCGTCACCATGCCGGAGGACGACCTGCGACCGCTCGACCTCGCGCTGCCGTTGGACGACGTCGACTCCGGCGACATCGACCTGGCGGGACGGCTCGCGGAGGTGGTCGACCGCCTTGCCAGTGTCCTCGACGATCTCAGTGGCGAGCACTCTCTGGGGCACTGGCTCGACACGCTGGCGTACGCCCTCGACGCCCTCACCGAAGTCAACGAAGCCGATGCCTGGCAGCTCACTCAGGCGCGCCGTGAGCTCGGCGACGTCGCTACCGTCGCTGGTCAGCGCGCAGACCTTGTGTCGCTGGCTCTGGCGGACGTACGGGCGCTGCTCGCCGACCGACTCCAGGGCCGGCCGACACGGGCGAACTTCCGGACCGGCAACCTGACCATGTGCTCCATGGTCCCCATGCGGTCAGTACCGCACCGCGTCATCTGCCTGTTCGGGCTGGACGACGGCGTCTTCCCACGTGCCGCCGGCATCGACGGCGACGACGTGCTCGCCCGTGACCCGATGGTCGGGGAGCGGGACCGGCGCAGCGAGGACCGCCAGCTCCTTCTCGACGCGATCCTCGCTGCTGAGGAGACCCTCGTCATGCTCTACACCGGCGCCGACGAGCGCACCGGCGCGACCCGGCCGCCGGCCGTGCCGCTCGGCGAGCTTCTCGACGTCGTCGACGCGACGGTGCAGACACGCGACGCTCGCCTCGGCCGAGAGCACGTTGTCGTCCGCCAGCCCCTGCAGACGTTCGACCCGCGCAACTTCGAGCCGGGGCGACTCGGCCCACCGGGGCCGTTCAGCCATGACCGCGGTGCGCTCGCCGGCGCGAGGGCGGCAACCCGCCCGCGGCGTGCGGAGCCTCCGCTGCTCGCCTCCCCGCTTCCTGCCTACGAGGATGCGGACGGCGTCGTGCCGCTCGACCGACTGGTGCACTTCCTCGAGCATCCGGTGCGCGGGTTCTTCGTCCACCGACTCGGGATCACTGCACCCAAAGACGTCGAGCAGATCGACGACGCCCTGCACGCGGACCTCGTCGGCCTCGACCGCTGGGCGGTTGGCGATCGTTGGCTCACCGCCCGCCTCACCGGCGCGGACACGAAAACCGCCGAGCATGCTGAGTGGCTACGTGGCTCGCTGCCGCCCGGTGCCCTCGGGCAGGCGGTGCTGACCGAGGTGATCAACGAGGCCGAGCCGCTGGTGACGGCCAGCATGGCCGACCGCAGCGGCGAGCCGGAGTCTCACGACGTGTCGGTGACTCTCCCCGACGGCCGGGTCGTGGCCGGCACCATCGACGGGGTGTACGGGTGCACCCTCGCGCGCACCGTCTACTCCCGGCTCGCGCCCAGGTTCCGGATCCGGGCCTGGGTGCAGCTCCTCGCGCTGGCCGCCGCTCGGCCCAGCGAGGACTGGCGGGCTGCGACGATCGCGCGCGGCCGCAAACAGGGCAGGCCCGCGCAACGTTCGAGCCTCTCGCCGCCGCCCCACTCACCAGGTGTGCTCGCCACGCTGGTGGCGCTGCGCGACCGGGGCCTGCGCCAACCGCTGCCACTGCCGCAGGAAGCGGCGCACGAGTACGCCTCGTCGTTGTACGTCGGCGACACCGAGGAGTCCTCGCTGCGGAAGGCGGCGAAGGAATGGCCAGACAGCTTCTCCGGAGCCAAGGACGAATGGCACCAAAGGCTGTGGGGCGACGCGGCGCCGTTCGCGCTCGTCAACGAGGGCACCCAGTTTCGCGACCTGGCGCGCGCACTGTGGTGGCCGCTTCTCGACGCCGAGTTGCTGGGGGCCGTGTGAGCGCGCCGGCGCCGTTCAACGTCTGCGGCCCGTTGCCGAGCGGTACGACAGTGCTGGAGGCGAGCGCCGGCACCGGCAAGACCTTCACGATCGCCGCGTTGGCCACCCGCTACGTCGCCGAGGGGCACGCCGCGCTCGGAGAGCTGATGCTCGTCACGTTCGGCAGGGCGGCAACCCAAGAGCTTCGTGAGCGCGTCCGTGACCGGCTCGTCACCGCCGAGCGTGGGCTGGCCTCGCCGGCGCGGGCGGCCACCTCCGACGACGACCTCCTGCGGCTGCTGGCAGACGCGGACGCCGCCGAGGTCGAGTTACGGCGCAAGCGGCTGGCCTCCGCACTGGCCGACTTCGACGCCGCCACGATCGCCACGACGCACGCGTTCTGCCAGCAGATGCTGGTCGGGCTCGGCCTCTCCGGCGACTTCGAGCCGCACGCCGTCTTCGTCGAGGACATCGACGACATCGTCACCGAGGTGGTCGACGACCTGTACCTGCGCAAGTGGGGCGGGCCAGACTCGGAGCCGGCGCTGTTCACCTACGCGCAAGCCCTCTCGTTGGCGCGCAAGGTGATCACCGACCGGCACGCCGCCCTTGAGCCCCGCGAGGCCGAACCGGACTCCACAGCGGCGGTGCGGGTGCGGTTCGCCGCACGGGTGAGAGTCGAAGTCGACCGGCGCAAGCGGCAGCGGCGGCTACGCGACTACGAGGACCTGCTCACCCGTCTGCGGGACGCACTGCAGCACCCGGTTCGTGGCGAGGCGGCACGAGCACGGGTGCGCTCGCGCTACTCCGTCGTGCTGATCGACGAGTTCCAAGACACCGACCCGGTGCAGTGGGAGATCCTGCACAGCACCTTCCACGGCCATCAAACGCTGGTGCTGATCGGCGACCCGAAGCAGGCGATCTACGCCTTTCGCGGCGGCGACGTGGTGACTTACCTGCAAGCGAGGCAGGAGGCTCGCGCCGAGGCAACCCTGGCCACGAACTGGCGCAGCGACGAGGCGCTCGTCGAAGGGCTCGGTCACGTCTTCCGCGAAGCTGCACTGGGTGACCCCCGCATCGTGGTGCGACCGGTGGAGTCGGCGCATTCGGGACGCAGGTTGCTCGGAGACACGGTCGGCGCCGCGGTGCGGCTGCGGGTGGTGACGCGGTCCGCGCTCGGCTCGAGGCCAGCCGCCACGCCCAGGGTTGGTGGTGTCCGTGCGGCGGTGGCAGCCGACGCGACCGCCGAGCTGATACGACTCCTGGAGAGCGGCGCGCAGCTGCACCTCGACGACGACCTGCGGCGGGTCGCGCCCGGAGACGTCGCTGTCCTGGTGCACACCAACACGCAGGCCGTTCTCGTCCACGACGCGTTGCGGGCTGCGGGAGTGCCTGCCGTGCTCACTGGCGCCGTCGACGTGTTCAGCACCGCGATGGCACGGGACTGGCTGGTGCTGCTGCAGGCTCTCGAGCAGCCGCACCGTCAGGCGCGAGCCCACACGGCTGCCCTCGGCTGCTTCGTCGGCTGGGACGCCGCCAAGCTGGCCGAGGCCGGAGAGGCCGCAACGGAGGTGCTCGTCCCCCTGCTGGGGGAGTGGGCGGCGGTGCTCGACCGGCGTGGTGTGCCGGCGTTGCTCGAGGTCGTCACGGAAGGAGGCCTGCTCCAGCGTCTGCTCGGCACACCCGACGGTGAACGGCAGCTGACCGACCTGCGCCACATCGGGGAAGCCCTCCACCGCGCGGCTGCGGCCGAGCAGCTGGGCACGTCGGCGCTCGTCGAATGGCTGCAGCGCAGGATCCGCGACGCCGGGCCGGAGGTCGAAGAGCGCAGCCGCCGGCTGGAGTCCGACGCAGCGGCGGTGCAGGTGATCACCGTGCACCGCAGCAAGGGCCTGCAGTTCCCGGTCGTGTTCGCGCCCTTCGGCTGGGACCGCTGGATCCGTCAGCCAGACCACCCGCGGTTTCATGCCGACGGCGGTGTCCGCAGCCTCGATGTGGGCGGCAACGAAGGGGCGCTGTTCGCCGAGCACTGTGGCGCCTACGCGCGGGAGGACGCCGGCGAGTCGCTGCGGCTGCTCTATGTCGGTCTCACCCGGGCGCAGTGCCAGGTCGTCGCGTGGTGGGCGCCGTCGTCTAACACGTCGTGCGCGCCGCTGCACCGGATGCTCTTCGCTGACTACGCGCCCGGTGCGGAACCCGCGGACTCGGTCGACCTTCAGCCCGACGGCCAGGTGCTCGAACGGCTGGCCGAGCTGGCGGCGCGGTCCGCAACGACGGTGTCGGTCGAGGAAGTGGCTCTACCTCCACCGCCAACGCGCTGGACGCCCCCCACGCCGTCTTCCCAGGATCTGCGGGTCGCCAGCTTCGACCGCTCGCTCGACACCGCCTGGCGAAGGACGTCCTACACCGGTCTGACCGCTGACGCCCACGAGGCGGGCGTCGGCAGCGAGCCGGAGGAGCCCAGAGTCGCCGACGAGCCGGAGAGCGCGGAGACCCCCGACGAGAACGCAAGTGCGAGATCGGACCAGCGGCTGGCCGTGCCGTCGCCCATGGCGGGTCTGCCCAGCGGCGCCAGCTTCGGCATTGTGGTGCACTCAGTGCTCGAGAACGTCGACGTGTCAGTGCCGGACTTGCGCACCGAGCTTGTCGAGCGGAGCCGAGATGCGCTGGCCCGCCGGCTGACCGGCGGATACTCCGCCGACGAGCTCGCCGCCGCGCTGCTCCCGGCGCTGGAGACACCGCTTGGGAAGCTCGCCGGCGGTGTCCGACTGCGGGACGTGGCGTCCCGTGACCGCCTCGCGGAGATGACGTTCGAGCTGCCGCTGGCCGGTGGCGACCACCCGGGCGAGTCCGCCGCCACGCTGACCAGAGTGGCGGAGCTGCTGCGGCGCCGACTCCCGGCCGACGACCCGTTTGCCGCCTACCCCGACCGGCTGAGCGGTCCGGGCCTCGAGCACCGGCAGCTGCGCGGCTACCTGGCCGGGAGTCTCGACGCGGTGCTCCGGCTCGGCGAGCACCGCCCACGGTTCCTGGTGGTCGACTACAAGACGAACTGGCTCGGCGGTGCGACAGGGGAGCCACTGACCGCATGGCACTACCGGCCGGAGGCGCTGGCGCAGGCGATGCTGGCGGCGCACTACCCGCTACAGCTGTTGCTGTACCTGGTGGCGCTGCACCGATACCTGCGCTGGCGGCAGCCCGCGTACGACCCGGACCGGGATCTCGGTGGGGGTTTGTACCTCTTCCTGCGCGGCATGTGCGGTCCGAGCACGCCGACGGTGGACGGGGTGCCCTGCGGGGTCTTCGGCTGGGTGCCGCCTCCCGGGCTGGTCGACGAGCTGTCGACGCTGCTCGCCGGAGGTGCCGGGTGAGCGTCGTGGACGACGACTTCGACGTCCGGCTGGCGCTGCGGAGCACCGGTCTGCTCGGCGAGTTCAACCGGGCTGGAGTGCTGTCGGCGGCTGACGTGCACGTCGCCTTGCGACTGGGCCGGCTCGGCCGAGAAGCCGACGAGCGGGTGCTCCTGGCAGCCGGGCTGGCGGTCCGCGGCGTCCGACTGGGCTCGGTGTGCGTCGACCTGCCGCAGCTGCGGTCCACCGTGACATCGGAGGACGACTGGCTAGACGACGTGGAAGCGTTGGCGTGGCCGAGCCCGCAGGAGTGGCTGTCGCTGTGCGCCGGCAGTCCGCTGGTCGCCACCGGCTACCCGCTCCGGTTGGTCGGCGACCTGCTGTACCTCGACCGATACTGGCGCCAGGAGCAGGTGGTGCGCCGCGAGCTCGACGACCGGGCAACGCGCGCAGTGCCGCCGGTGGACATCGATGCCGTGCGAGCGAAGCTCGCCGAGATGTTTACCGCACCCGGGCCTGACCCCCAGCGACTCGCGACCGCGATGGCTGTGCTGCGCTCGTTGACGGTCGTGGCCGGCGGACCTGGCACCGGCAAGACCACGACCGTGGCACGGCTCATCGAGCTGCTGGGCGCCATGCCGGGGCTGCGGCCACGGATCGCCCTGGCGGCACCCACTGGCAAGGCGGCCGCTCGGCTGAACGAGGCCGTGCACGAGGAGGCAGAGCGCCGTGGCTTCGACGTCGGCGATATCTCGGCGTCGACGCTGCACCGGCTGCTCGGACGCAAGCCCGGCAGCCGAAGCCGCTTTCGTCACGACCGGCACGACCGGCTGCCGTTCGACGTCGTGGTCGTGGACGAGACGTCCATGGTGTCCCTGACGTTGATGTCTCGACTGATGGAGGCGGTTCGTCCGGAGGCCAGGCTGGTCCTGGTCGGCGACCCCGAACAGCTCGCGTCGGTCGAGGCCGGCGCGGTGCTCGGTGACATCGTCGAGCGACCGGCGCCCCCAGCGGCCGGCGTTCCGCCACAGCTGGCGCACGTTGTCGCGGCGGATCTCGGCGATGCCGATGAGTCGGCGGTTCGCAACGGTGTCGTACGACTCTGGCTGACGCACCGCTTCGGCAGCGAGATCGAGAAGCTCGCTGCTGCCATCAAGGACGGGCGGCCCGACGATGTCGTTGGTCTGCTACGGCGGGGCGGGCCGTCGGTGTCCTTCGTCGAGGCCGCCACGGACGGCTCGGTGACACCCGGCCAGCTCGCTAGCCTGCGCGCAGACCTGGTGGGCGCAGGCAAGACGGTCGCCGAAGCGGCGTCCGAGGACAGCCTCCCGCGCGCGCTGGTCGCGTTGGGCCAGCACCGGCTGCTGTGTGCGCACCGGCGGGGCCCGTTCGGTGTCGAGAGGTGGACCGGACAGGTCGACCGATGGCTGGCCGAGGCGCTCGGCGAGCCGGCTCGCGTGGCTGGTTGGTATCGCGGTCAGCCGCTGCTTGTCACTGCCAACGACTACGAGCTGCAGCTGTTCAACGGTGACAGCGGTGTGATCGTGGACGCCGGCGAGCGGGGACTGCTCGCCGCGTTCAGCCGAGGCGGGATGCCTGTGCTGCTCCATCCCAGTCGGCTCTCGGCCGTGCAGACGGTGTACGCGATGACGGTGCACCGGGCCCAGGGCAGCCAGTTCGACCGGGTGACGCTGATCCTGCCGACGGCCGAGTCACGGGCGCTGACCCGCGAGCTGTTCTATACCGCCGTGACGCGGGCCCAGTCGCACGTGCGGGTGGTCGGGGCGGAGGCGGCCGTACGTCGAGCCGTGACCCGTCGGGTACCCCGGGCGAGCGGCCTGCGATCGGCGTGAGCCCCCGGGGCCCCTCAACCAGCCGCGTGCCTGCGGACCGCGGTGGCCACGACGTCGAAGCGCGCCTTGTCGAGCGTCGCTCCGGCGCGACGTATCCTCGCCGGGTCGATTCGCAGGATCCGGTCGACCCTTGCCTCGCTCGGTCGGTGCTCGGGGTCCCACGCGCCGGCCCCGACATCGACCCAGTAGCGCCCCCAGCGGGCCTCGTCGCCGGCGTCTCGATCATGGTCCTGGCTGCTGAGCATCACGGCCAGCAGCAGCCCCTCCTGGCGGCCGATGATCAGGACCGGGCGGTCCTTGCCCCGCTGCGGGTCGTCGTCGTATGCCACCCAGGTCCAGACGATCTCACCGGGGTCAGGGCGATCGTCGTCGTGCGGTGCGTAGTCCACCCGCGGTGGGCCGGCGAAGTCGGACAGCGTGCCCACCACTCGGGCCAGCCCTCGACGAGCTGCGCCACCGGCACGTACGGCGAAGGTCATGGCGGTGAGGCTACGCGCCCATCCCCACCGGTAGGTCTGGTCAAGGCGACTGGACTGTCGGTCCGGGCCGATAGACAGGGACCTAACGAGACGAGCCGACAGGGGTCGAGATGGATGCGAAGACACGATGGTTGCACGCCTACGTCGAGAAATGTCTGCGCGCCGGGTCCCAGGACGCGCCGGTGACGGTCGATGGGGACGGGGACTTCTTCTACCGGTGGGGGACCGCAGCGTGTTGGGTGCGCGTCGAGACTCATCCCCGGATGGTCAAGGTGTTCGCGCACGCCGCAACCGGCGTCAAGAAGTCGGTGAAACTGCTGACCGAGATCAACGAGCTCAATGCCCGGGCTCGCACCGCGCGGACGTTCTGGGCGGATGGATACCTCGTCGTGACCCAGTCGATCCTGGCCGACGGGGTCACCCCTCGCTCGCTCGGACAAGCGTGCGCCTCCGTCGGCTCGGTGGCCGAGGACATCGGCACGCTGGCGGCGGCGTTCTTCGACGGCGCCACTCCGTTCCCGGCCGACGCAGCGACAGCCGAGGCGGGGGAGCCCTAGCGGCGGCGGCGGTAACGTTCGCGGAGCCAGTCCCGCACGCCCCCGTCTCGAAAGGCGCTCTCATGCCCGACAGCAGCCGGCTCGAACGCTTCGTCGTGAAGCAACGCCTGACGATGATGGTCAACCGCTACGAGATCCGCGAGCTAAGCCCGGACGGTACGGAAGGTGCGCTGCTCGCCCTTGCGCAGCAAAAGCGCATGGCGTTCAAGGAAGAAGTGACGTTCTACGCCGACGAGGACCGCTCGGCGCCGGTGTTCAGCTTCAAAGCCCGCAAGCGGGTGGACCTCGGCGCGACCTATGACGTCCGGGACGGCACGGGTCGCGACATCGGATGGTTCCGCAAGGACTTCGGCAAGTCGCTGCTGCGCTCGACGTGGCACCTGGGAGCCGACGGTGTCGAGGCGACCGGTCAGGAGCGCAGCGCCGGGGTGGCGATCGCCCGGCGCGCCTGGGAGACGTTGCTGCCGATCGACCTGCCGTCACCGTTCGTCTTCCACTTCGACTTCGTCGACGAGGCCGGACAGCTGGTCATGTCGTCACAGCGCAAGCGCTCGCTGCGCGACCGCTATGAGGTGACCGTTCCCGGTGCGCGTCTCGACGCTCGGGTGGCGGCAGCGATGGCGGTTGCGTTAGACGCACTGCAGTCGCGCTGAGCCTCGAAAAGGAGGTGCCCGGTGCCGTGCTCGTCCGGCACCATCTCCCCATGCACCTCGACCTGCCCACCGGCTACACGACCCGCCCCCCCACCCTGGACGACGCGGAGGCCGTGACCGAGCTGGTCGGCGCCTGTGAGAAGCACGACACCGGCGAGGTGCTGATCGAGCTCGAGGACATCGTCGCCGACTGGCAGCGTCCGAGCTTGGATCTGGCGCGGGACAGCGTGCTGGTGATGGCCGGCAGCGATCTCGCAGCCTGCGGTGAGGTGGCCAAGGGCCGCCGGGCCGAGGTACACGTACGCCCGGAGCATCGAGGCCGGGGCATCGGCAGCGCGCTGATGCGCTGGACGTGGGACGTCGCTCGGGCCTCCGGCGGGTCGGTCGTCGGCCAAAGCATCCCAGCCGCACTGACCGACGCAGCGGAGCTGTTCACCAGCCACGGGTACGAGGCCCTGTGGACGTCGTGGATCCTCGAGCTCCCCCCGGATGCACCGCTCGGCGTCGCCGACCTTCCACCCGGCATCGAGGTCCGCTCGTTCGTCCCCGACCAGGACGAGCGGTCGGCCTTCCAGGTGATCGAAGATGCGTTCAACGAGTGGCCCAACCGTGAGCCCAGCACATTCGAGGACTGGACAGCGAGCGTGCTGGGACGCCCCGGCTTCGAGCCCGCGCAGCTGCAGCTCCTGGTCGACGGGCCGGACGTGGTGGGCGCCTGCAACACCACGATCACCCACGGCGACTGCTGGGTCGACCAGGTTGCCGTTCGGCGCGACCACCGCGGTCGAGGACTCGGCCGGGTGCTGTTAATGCGGGCGTTCCGCGAGGCCCGCGAGCGGGGTGCGGTGCGCTGCGAGCTGTCCACCGACTCACGCACTGGCGCACTGGGCCTCTACGAGCACGTCGGCATGCGCGTTCGGTCGACCTACGTGCACTGGGCCAAGCAGCTCTAGGCGGCCTCTCCCGGCTTGCGGCGGGCGCGTGCCTTCACCTGAGGCGACTCCTCGAGCAGCGCCAGCACCGCCTGCTCGATTCGTCCGTGCGTCGCCGGTTGGTCGGGGTCGGCGTCGACTCCGAGCTCGGTCAGGACCGGCTCGATGGTGTAGCCGTCTTCGAAGAGGTCGACGATCCGTGGGTCAACGTACGACGCCCTCGCGACCGTCGGCGTGTTGCCGAGGTAGTCGGCCACCTCGCGCATCGCCCGGGCGATAGCCCGCTTCCGGGCGGTGGGCGACTCGGCGGCGTTGGTCGACATCGCGAGCGCGACGGCGGCGAGGACCGTCGCGTGCCAGGTGCGAAAGTCCTTGGCGGAGACATCGCAGCCGATCCTGGCTTTGACGTAGTCGTTGATGTCGCTCGACGTGACGTCGTGCCAGCGGCCGCCGACGCGGTAGGCGAGCAGCTCGTCGCCGCCACGGCGTCTGCGCATCGTATCGACCGCCGACCGGGTCTCGGAGTCCAGAAGCCGCCAGTAGCGGTCCTTTCCCGACTTGGCGACGTACTCGAAGACGAGCTCGTCACCACGGGCCCGTACGTGCTCCTTCTTGATCGTCGCCAGCCCGAAGCTGCTGTTCTGCTCGGCGTAGGACTCGCCGCCGACGCGGAAGAAGCCCAGGTCGAGCAGCCGGAACGCCGTCGCCAGTGCTTTGTCGCGCGGCATACCCGGTAGCCGCAGGTGCTCCGCCACCTCCGCACGCGCCCTGGGCAGCTCCTTGGCGACGGTAAGGATCCGGTCGTGCTTGGCCTGGTCGCGCTGACGGCGCCACTCCGGGTGGTAGAGGTACTGGCGCCGGCCGGCGTCGTCATAGCCGACCGCCTGGATGTGACCGTTGGGGTAGGGGCAGATCCACACCTCGCGCCACGCCGGCGGGATGACCAGGGCACGGCATCGGTCGCGATCAGCCGCCGCGAGCGGAACACCCCGCTGGTCGGCGTAGTGAAACCCGCGGCCCCGCCGGCGCCGCGTCCAGCCGGGCTGGTTCGGCGAGACCGTACGCAAGCGGGGCACAGGGCCATTGTGACCGCGCGCGGGCGCTCGCACACCTGGTCGACTGGGACCGTCCGGTGGGCTGGGATACTGCGCCGGTGAACGCACGTCCGCGGCACCGCGTCTACCTCGAGACCGGTGCGAAGCGAACGTTCGCGTGCAGTGTGGACTGGCCGGGGTGGGCGCGTTCCGGTCGAGACGAGGAGCAGGCGCTGGAGGCGCTGGCGGCCTACGCGCCCAGGTTCGCCGTCGTCGCCGAGGCCGCCGACCTGCCATTCCGAGCCGACCTGGCTGTGCAGGTCGTTGAGCGGGCGCCGGGCTCCGGCACCACCGACTTCGGTGCGCCGGGCGCGGTCCCGCATCTCGACCACGAACCGCTGGACGAGGAGGAGGCCGCGCGCCAGACGGCGCTGGTGCGGGCGGCGTGGTCGGTGTTCGACCGGGTGGTCAGCGAGGCGCCCGCCGCCCTGCGCAAGGGTCCACGGGGTGGCGGTCGTGACCGCGACGCGGTGGCAGACCACGTCATGGGCGCTGAGTCGTCCTACGCACGCACACTCGGCGTCCGGCACAAGCAGCCCACGTGGGCTGACCGGCCGGCGGTCGAGGCGCTTCGCGAGGACATAGCCGCGGTGCTCGCCGTGCCCTGGTCGGGTGGCGCGCCAGCGAAGGGACCGCGAGGTGGCAAGGGTTGGCCGCCCCGGTACGCGGCGCGGCGCATCGCGTGGCATGTTCTCGACCACGCGTGGGAGATCGAGGACAAGGCGACCTGACGTTCAGTCGTGCGGCGGCTGCCGCAGCCGCTTGATCTCACCGCGATGCCGCTTGCCGGCGATCCGGCGCTCGACCGACCCCTTCGTCGGCCGCGTGAGCCGCCGCCGCCGCGGGGGCGGGGCGAGGGCGGCGTCGAGCAACACTCCCAGCCGGTTCTGCGCGGCTTCCCGGTTGCGCAGCTGCGAGCGGTGCTCGGACGCCGTGATGGTCAGCACGCCGTCGACGAGCCGCGGTCCGAGCCGGCCGAGTGCCCGCCGGCGCAGCGCTGCCGGCAGGGCCGGTGAACGGGCGACGTCGAAGGAGAGCTCGACCCTGGTGTCGCTGGTGTTGACCGACTGCCCGCCAGGACCGCTGGAGCGGGAGAACCGCCAGCTCAGCTCGCCGGGTGGGATCACCACCGAGCGGACGTGCAGGGGCTCAGCGCTCACCCTGCCTAGTGTTGCTCAGCCTTCGCGCGGCACGTCCCCGCGCCAGGCGCCCGTCTCCAGGTTGCGGGACTCGATGAACTTCTTGAAGTTCTCCATGTCGCCCTTGGCCTGACGAGCCACGATCCCGAGCTTGTCGCCGACCTTCTCGACCAGCCCTTCCGGCTCCATGTCGAGCTGCAGCATCACCCGCGACGTCGAGTCGCTGATCTTGTGGAACGTCACCACACCGGCGTGGGAGGTGCCGTCGATGCTCTTCCAGGCGATCCGCTCGTCGGGGTGCTGCTCGGTGATCTCGGCGTCGAACTCGCGCGTGACCCCGCCGATCGACACCTTCCAGTGCAGCCGCCGGTCGTCGAGCTGGGTGATGCTCTCCACGCCGTCCATGAACTTCGGGAAGTCCTCGAACTGCGTCCACTGGTTGTACGCCGTCGTCACCGGCACGTCGACGTCGATCGCCTGCTGGGCCGTCGTCATCGTTGCTCCTCTGGTGGGGTTGGCTGATCGTTGGTTACGGTGCCCGATCGGCGTACGCGTCGCAACCGGACTATCTCGACCGCCTCCTCGATCCGCTCCCGGTGCGTGCGATGGGAGAGGATGCACATCCGCAGGTAGGTCTCACCGCGGATCGGCGCCGACGACAGCCACACCCGTCCGCTGCCGTTGACGCGGTCGAGCAGCGCCTGCGTTTCCTCGGCCGTCGCCCCCTGAGGGCGAAACGCCACCAGCGACAGCTCCGGCGGCCACGGCGCCTCGAGCTGCGGCAGGGCCGCCAGCTGCTCGTAGGCGAAGCGCGCCAGGTCCAGTTTCTCGTCCAAGGCGCGGCGAAACGCGTCGACGCCGTGCAGATGCAGCGGCAGCCACAGACGCAGCCCCCGGAAGTCGCGGGTCAGCTCGGGGGTGTAGGACGAGAAGTCCGGCAGGCCGGGGTCCTCGGAGGGCCGCGGCAGGTAGTGCGCCTGCAGCTCGTGCGCGTCGCGGAGCGCTCCGGCGTCCCGCGCGAGCAGGCAACCGGTCCCATAGGGCAGGAACATGCCCTTGTGCGGGTCCAGGGTGATCGAGTCGGCCAGCTCGATCCCGCCCAGCGCACACCGCCCCCTCTCCGTCAGCTGGAAGAAGCCGCCGTACGCGCCGTCGACGTGGAACCACAGGCCTTGCTCCGCCGCGAGCTCGGCGATGGCGCCGAGCGGGTCCACCACCCCGGTGTTGATGGTGCCCGCGCTGGCGACGACAAGGAACGGTGTACGTCCCTGCGCGCGGTCCGCGACCACTGCCGCACGCAGCGCGTCGACGTCCATGCGCAGGGCGTCGTCAGTCGGGACGACACGCAGGCCGGTGCCCGGGATGCCGGCGATCCGGGCTGACTTGGCGATGGAGTGGTGCGCTTCGGCGGAGACGTACATGGTGCCGTCGGCGAAACGTTCGCCGAGTTGGCGCGTTCGTGCCGCGACGACCGCGGAGAGGTTCGACATGGAGCCGCCGGGGGTCAGCACGCCCTGCGACGTGGGAGGGAGTCCGAACAGCTCGCACAGCCAGCGCAGTACGGCCGCCTCCATGGCCACGAGTGCCGGTGCGGGTTGGGCGATCGCGGTGTAGCGGTTGACCACACAAGCGAGGAAGTCGGCGAGGGCGGAGGCGTATAGACCGCCACCGGGGATGTAGGCCATGAATCCAGGATTGGCCGTGTCGAATCCCTTGCCCGCTGCCGTCTCGATGGTGCCCAGCAGCTCGCTCAGAGCGGTGCCGGTGTTCGGTGGCGGTGCGGCCAGCGAGGTGAGCAGCGCGTCCAGACCCGTGTAGTCAGACGTGGGTGCGCTGTAGCGGCCGTCGACGAATCGGCTCGCGACGTCGACGGCGGCTGCTCCCATCGCGCGCATCTCCTCAAGTGGAGGGTCGAATGGCGATCGGGGCGAGCCGGGCATCGCCACATGCTAGAGAGGATGGTGCGGTCGCGGCGGCGCGCATGCAGTAGCGTCCCCCGCTTGCCATTCCGGGCAACACAAGGGGGAACCTGATGGGCTTGACGCGCCGTGAGTTCGTTTGTGCCACCGCTGCCGCGGGGATCGGTGCTCTGGCCGTTCCAGGCCGGCCAGCGCCGCCACGCTGCCGTCGCCACTCGTGGGCGCGAAAGTGCGCGAGATCTCCTGGTCGCGCGCGGACTACGAGATCGGCCCACTCCGGGTCACCCGCCGCTACTATTCGGGCGCCCTGCCCACGGAGTTCACCCGCGCAGGGATCCCTTCCGGAGTGCGGATCATCGTGTCGTAAAAGTTGCGTTCCGCCAACACCGCCAGCTATGTGCGCTCCATTCCG
>DATHBP010000136.1:0-11886 GCA_035296085.1 Nocardioidaceae bacterium
GTGCGGTCCTGCGCCAGGTCCTCGTTGCCGGTCTCCCCGGTCGCGACGTACAGCATCCCGTCCGGCCCGAACGCGAGCCGGCCCCCGTCGTGGATCTCGCCACGTGGGATCCCGGTCAGCACCGGCTGCGGCGAGCCCAGCCTGCCGTCGTAGCGCATACGCACGACCCGGTTGTCCGTGGCCGTGGTGAGGTAGGCGTACACCAGCCGGTCCTTGGCATACGCCGGCGAGACGGCGAGACCCAGCAGCCCGCCTTCGGAGGTCGGCTGGACGCCGGGGACGACCCCGGCGGGGTGGACGGCTCCGCCCGGGGTGACATGCATGATGCGGGCTGAGTCGCGTTCGGACACCAACGCCGAGCCATCGGGAAGGAAGCCGATCCCCCACGGCACGTCTAAGCCGGTCGCTACCGTCTCGGCGACGGCCGGGCGCGGCGGCGCGGATCCCGGTGATGCGGAGACTGTCGGGTCGCCGACGACCGTGCTGGGCTCACTGGTGCCGGGGCTGGGCGAGCCGGTGGAGGTCTCGACTCGTCCGCTGGGATCGGCCGCTGGGCGCGGCGTCGTCTCGGCGGAGCAGCCGCTCGCCAGCAGCAGCACCACGCACCACCCGGCGAGCCGGGTGGATGTGGGGCGTGCGGACACGTTGCGATCCTGCCAGGCGGCCGCGGCGCGGACGACGAATTGCACCGCTCGGCCTATCCCAGCCCTGCGCAGTGTGCGACACTGAATGCGGAGTGTACCTAGATCGTCACTTAACGTCACTGAGGGGGCGTAGGGCCACCATGCCGAGCCACCAAGCAGTGATGGCGGCGGCCTTGGCCCCCCCGGTCCCGTCCGACCATCCCGGTGCTGGGGCACAAGGTCCCGGGTCCGGCTTTCGGGGTGCGCCCCTGCTCGTCTCATTGGTCGCTGTGGCTGCGACCGTCGGGGTGCTCCCGATCGTGCCGGTCATGGTGGGCCAAGCGCCCAGCTTCCTCCCCGCGGTACTCGCGGCGGTCGCCTGTTTCGACATCATCTCGCTGTACCTGCTGGCTGACGACTTCCTGGTCACCGGTGACCGCCGCATTCTGGCGACGGCGTGCTCGTACCTCTGGTCACTGGTGGTCATGGGCGGGTATGCCCTCGCCTTTCCCGACGTCTTCTCGGCAAACCCACCGCTGGCGACGGAAGCCTCGGTCGCGCCCTACCTCTACATCGGCTGGCATGCGGGATTCCCCTTGCTGCTGGGCATCGCCTGGGCACCCTGGCCCGAGCGGTGGAGCCGCTCGACGCCGCGGGAGAAGCGCCGCCTGCACCTGACGGCAGTGATCACCGCGATAACGCTTGTGTCCGTCGCGGCGGTGTACGTGTGTGTGCGCTATGTCGCGAGCTGGCCGGTTCTCATCGTGGGCACCGACTACTCGGCTATGACCCGCATCACCGCACCGGTGGCTCTGCCGATGGCAGCGCTGAGCCTGTTGCTGGCCTGGCACGGCCTCAGGCGGCGCGCCGGGCCGGAGCGGTGGGCCGCGGTCGCCGTCCTGGTCTGCCTGTGCGACCTCGTCCTGACCTACGCAGGGGGCGCTCGCTACAGCGTGGGCTGGTACGCCGGGCGCAGCTTGACCATGGTCGCCGCGGCCACGTTGATGGTGGCGATGCTGGCCGCCTTCAGCAGGCTGAAGGCCGCGGCCGAGCTCAACGCCGCCTCGGACTCACTGACGGGGCTCGCCAACCGGCGCAGCGCCTACCTGGCCCTGGCCGGGATGGTCGCGCGGGCCCGGCGCTCGCGCACCCCGCTCACCGTCATCGAGCTCGACCTCGACCACTTCAAGGCCGTCAACGACCGCTTCGGCCACCCTGCCGGGGACGCCCTGCTGACCGAGGTGGGTGCGGCGCTGACGGCGAGCCTTCGGGGGGGAGACGTCCCGGCGCGGGTGGGCGGGGAGGAGTTCCTCGTACTGCTCCCGGACACCGACCAGGAAGCAGCCGAGCTCGTCGCCGAGCGGCTGCGGTCCGTCATCGCAGACCTCGACGAGTCGCCGGACGGCCGCTACGTCCGGGCCAGCCTCGGGGTGGCCACCCTCGACCCAGGTGATGTGGACGGCGCCGACCTGCTCCGCCGGGTGGACCGCGCTCTCTACGTGGCCAAGGAGTCCGGGCGCAACCGTGTCGTCACCGCGTTGCCAGATGCCGAGAACGTCCCAACCCCGTGAGTGCGTCACTCGGGACGCCCGTGTGAGCGCTGCCCCCTAGGTAGGTCAGCCACCCGATAGCGTCGGCCGCACGCAGCGGAAGGCGGTTCATGGGCAAAGTTCTCGACTCCATCGACGACCGGCTCGCCACCTTCCTGGCGGCGCAGCCGGTGTTCTTCGTGGCCACTGCTCCGAGCGGTGACACCGGCCACGTCAACGTCTCACCGAAGGGCATCGAGGGGACGTTCACGGTCGTCGACGACCACACGGTCGCCTACGCGGACATCACCGCCAGCGGGGCGGAGACGATCGCCCATCTGCGGGACAACGCTCGTATCACGCTCATGTTCTGCGCTTTCGAAGATCCGCCCCGGGTCGTACGCCTGCACGGGCGCGGCAGGATCGTCTCCCGCTACGACACCGGATTCGCCGAGTGGATCGACCGCTTCCCCGAGCAGCGCGGCGTGCGTGCGGTGGTCGTCGTGAACGTCACACGGGTGTCGACGTCCTGCGGCTTCGGCGTACCGCTGCTGACCTATGCGGGCGAGCGCACCACGTTGCAGCGAGGAGTCGAGCGGCGCGGCGAGCGTGGCCTGGTCGACTACCGTCGTCGCCACAACAAGCGCAGCATCGACGGGCTGCCGGCGTTCGACTTCGACTGAAGAGGAACCTCCGTACGTGTCGACGATGTTCACCGAGGACGACGCCGATCTCGCCATCGTGCAGCAGCGCAACGTCGCCGTGCTGGGGCACGGCGGCCAGGCGCTCGCCCAGGCGCTCTCGCTGCGGGACTCCGGCGTCGACGTACGCGGCGGCCTGCCCGAGTCGGCCCCGTCTCGGGAAGCATGGGACGCCGAGGGGCTGCGCACCTTGACGCCCTACGCCGCCTGCGAAGAAGCAGACCTCGTCGTACTTCTGGCGCCTACCGCGGTTCAGCAAGCCGTGTACGCCGAAGCCGTGCGGCCGAACCTGGTCCGCGGTGACGGCGTTCTCTTCGGTGACGGACTGGCCGTGCGTGCCGGTCTGGTCGCACCATCGGCGGAGGTGGACGTGTGCATGGTCGCCCCGCAGGCATCGGCCTCGACGCTGCGGCGGGAGTTCGAGTCCGGACGGGGCGTGCCCGTGCTCGTCGCTGTGGAGCAGGACGCCTCGGGGGGAGCCTGGGAGCTCGCGCTCTCCTATGCCAAGGCGGTCGGCGGTACGCGGGCGGGGGCGCTGCGGACGACGTTCGCCGAGGCGGCCGACGTCTGCGTGTTCTCCAACGCGTTGGCCGGTGCCGTCAACGCCATCGCGAAGGCGGGGTTCGAGACCTTGCTCGAGGCCGGCTACCAACCCGAAGTCGCCTACCTCCAGTGCTTCTCGGCGTTGCGGCGCAGCGTCGGCGCGGCGAGCCCGCAGGACGGCTGGGTGACCCGCGCGGCCCCCGGGCCCACCGAGTTTGCGCGGCTTCTGGCCGGACCTCGCGTTGTTGACTCTGCCCTGCGCGACCAGCTGCGGAGTCTGCTTGTCGACACCGTGGCCGGAGACGTCATGCGGAGCTACCTCAGCGACCTGGCTGCCGGCGCGCCGCTCGCCTCGCGGCTTCGGTCCGGCGCTCTTCGCGGCCCAACCGCCACCGCCGGGCGTGACGTCCAAGCACTACTCGGCTGGCACGACGCGCCGACCGGCGTGGACGCACGCTGGGACGACGCCGCTGCCGAGGACGGCGAGCTCGAGGTTTGGCTGTCGTGACCAAGCACGTTGTGCTGCTCGCCGAGCAGCTGTCGTCAGCCACGGTCGAGGCGCTCGGCCCGGACTTCGACATTCGCCGCTGCGACGGCACTCGGCGCGCGGAGCTGCTATCGGCGCTGCACGATGCCGATGCCGTCATCGTGCGCAGCGCCACCCGGATCGACGCCGAGGCACTGGCGGCGGCCCCGCGCTTACGCGTCGTCGCCCGCGCCGGCGTGGGACTCGACAACGTCGACGTGGCGGCCGCCACCCAGGCTGGCGTCCTGGTCGTCAACGCGCCGTCCTCCAACGTGCTGAGCGCCGCTGAGCTAACCGTCGGGCTGCTGCTCGCGGCCGCCCGCCACATCGCCGTGGCTGATGCCGCGCTCAAACAGGGCACCTGGCAGCGCGCCAGGTTCAGCGGTGTGGAGCTGTTCGAGAAGAAGGCCGGGATTCTCGGCCTCGGCCGCATCGGAGCTCTGGTTGCAACCCGGCTGGCGGCGTTCGGCATGGAGGTGCTGGCCTACGACCCGTATGTGCAGGCTGGACGCGCCGCACAGCTCGGCGTGCGCCTGTGCGGGCTCGACGAGCTGCTCGAGGTCAGCGACGTGATCTGTGTTCACCTGCCCAGGACCGCGGAGACGGTGGGACTGCTCGGAGCCGAGCGGTTGGCCGCGGTCAAGCCCGGAGCGATCCTCGTCAACGTCGCGCGCGGCGGCATCGTCGACGAGCTGGCCCTAGCGGCGGCGTTGCGCGACGGCCGGCTGGCGGGCGCGGCGCTCGACGTGTTCGAGACCGAACCGTGCACCGACTCGCCGCTGTTCGCGCTCGACAACGTCGTCGTCACCCCGCATCTAGGCGCCTCGACGCGGGAGGCGCAGGAGAAGGCCGGCATCGCGGTCGCCAACTCGGTACGCCTCGCGCTGGCCGGCGAGCTCGTCCCGGACGCAGTGAACGTGTCCGGGGGAGTGATCCACGAGGACGTACGACCGGGGATCCCGCTCGCCGAGAAGCTCGGGCGCATCTTCACCGCCCTCGCCGGCGGTCTGGCAGCTCAGCTCGACGTGGAGGTCCGCGGCGAGATCTCCGGATGTGACGTCACGGTCTTGGAGCTGGCGGCGTTGAAGGGAGTCTTCGCCGATGTCGTCGAGGAGCAGGTGTCCTACGTCAACGCGCTGTTGCTCGCCAAGGAGCGGGGGATCGCGGTGCGCCTGGTCACAGATCCGGACAGCCCAGACCACCGCAACCTGGTGACGGTGCGCGGCACGCTCACCGACGGCACCCGTCTGTGCGTGTCCGGGACACTGGTCGGCGTCAACCAGCGGGAACGGCTGGTCGAGGTGGACGGCTACCGGATCGAGATCGAGCCGGCGGGTCATCTCGCTTTCCTGCGCTACCACGACCGCCCGGGCATGGTCGGCACCGTCGGTGGCATCCTCGGCGACGCCGGGGTCAACATCGCCGGCATGCAGGTGAGCCGTGACCGCGCCGGCGGACGCGCATTGGTGGCCATGACGCTGGACTCCGCGATTCCGCCGGACGTGCTCGACGAGCTGGCCGGCGCCATCGACGCCGTCGTCGTGCGCAGCGTCGACCTCAGCGGCTGAGCGGCGGCTGCCGCCGGTTTCGAGCCGTGGCGCCACCTGCACTCCGCTACCGTTCACATATGAGCGGTTCCCTTGAGTTCGCTATGGAACGCTCAACCGCTCCGCGCGATCCGGACCGGCGCTCCGCCATCCTGGCCAACCCAGGCTTCGGTCAGTACTTCACCGACCACCTGGTGCTCGCGTACTGGACACCCGAGCGAGGCTGGCACGAGGCCCACGTAGCGCCGTACGGACCGCTGCCGATGGACCCCGCCACCGCGACACTGCACTACGCCCAGGAGGTCTTTGAAGGGCTCAAGGCCTACCGCCACGCCGACGGGTCGGTCTGGGCGTTTCGGCCAGAGATCAACGCCGCCCGCTTTCGGCGCTCGGCGCGTCGCCTGGCGCTGCCGGAGCTGCCAGACGAGGACTTCCTGGCTGCGATCAGCGAGCTCGTCAGCGTCGACAGCGAGTGGGTGCCATCTGGTGGCGAGAAGAGTCTCTATCTGCGGCCGTTCATGTACGCGTCCGAGGCGTTCCTCGGCGTACGCGCTGCCCGCCACGTGACGTTCTGCCTCATCGCCTCTCCGGCTGGAACCTACTTCGCCAGCGGGGTGCGACCGGTGTCGATCTGGCTCAGCGAGGAGCTCATGCGTGCCGCCCCCGGCGGCACCGGGGCCGCCAAGTGCGGTGGCAACTACGCAGCGAGCCTGGCCGCGCAGCAGGAGGCGAACGCCATGGGGTGTGACCAGGTGGTGTTCCTGGACGCGGTCGAGAAGCGCTGGATCGAAGAGCTCGGCGGCATGAACCTTTTCCTGGTC
This sequence comes from Nocardioidaceae bacterium, assembly GCA_035296085.1. Taxonomy (GTDB): domain Bacteria; phylum Actinomycetota; class Actinomycetes; order Propionibacteriales; family Nocardioidaceae; genus DATHBP01. Next base: position 6,291 of record DATHBP010000136.1, read on the forward strand.
TACGACGACGGCTCGCTGGTCACCCCCGAGCTCACCGACACGATCCTCGAAGGCGTCACCCGCGCCTCGATTCTGGAGCTGGCCGGAGGCTATGGCTACAAGGTGGAGGAACGCCGGGTCGACGTGGACGAATGGCGCGACGGCGTGCGCAGCGGCCGGATCAGCGAGGTGTTCGCGTGCGGTACCGCTGCCGTGGTGACGCCGATCGCCACGCTGCGCTGGCGCGACGGGGAGGTAACCGCCGGTCCCGAGGCTGGGCCGGTCACGTTGCGCATCCGCGAGGAGCTGCTCGACATCCAGTTCGGCCGCGTGGCCGACACGTACGGCTGGCTGCATCGCCTCTGCTGATCGGTCGTCCGGCCCGGTTACCGTCGAGGCGATGAGCGAGCAGCGGGCGCCGACACAGGCGGGGCTGGGCCGTTACCGCCTGCTGGGTCGTCTCGGTGAGGGCGGCATGGGCGTCGTCCATCTCGCCGAAGCTCCAGGTGGCGGGCTGGTCGCGCTGAAGGTGCTGCGACCCCACGTCGTCGGTGACGACGAGAGCCGAGCCCGACTGGCGCGCGAGGTCACGTCACTGCGCCGCGTGCGAAGCCCCTTGGTCGCTGAGGTCTTCGACGCCGACCCCTGGGGGGAGACGCCTTACGTCGTCACCCGCTACGTGCGCGGTCCGTCGCTGCACGAGCGCGTGAGCACCGGGGGTCCGCTGGTGGGACCCGAGCTCGCGGCGGTGGGACGCGGGCTCGCCGAGGCGCTCGCCGCGGTGCACCGGGCGGGCGTGCTCCACCGCGACGTCAAGCCGTCGAACGTGCTGCTCGAGAGCGGAGCACCGGTGCTGATCGACTTCGGGCTGGCCCGGCTGCTCGACGACCCACGGCTGACCGCCAGTGGCTGGTTGCTGGGTACGCCCGGCTACCTCGCGCCCGAGATCCTGCACGGCCAGGACGCGACCCCGGCGGCGGACATCCACGCGTGGGCCGCGACGCTCGTCTACGCAGCGACCGGTCGCCCGCCGTACGGGTCGGGTCCGGCAGTCGCCGTGATGGACCGGGTCCGGCGCGGTGAGCACGACGTGTCGGGACTGCCGGCCGAGCTCCACGATCTGCTGAGCGAGTGCCTGGCGACGGACCCGCAACGCCGGCCGTCCGCCGAGCAGGTGCTGCGCTGGCTGAGCGCCGAGCCGGCGACCCGCTCGGCAAACGGCGCCGGCGGACCCCGGTCGGACTCGAGCGGGGAAACCCGGCCGATCACGGTTGTCGCGCCGGTGACCGCCCACGTCGGCGCCACGCGGCACGAGCCGTCGCCGATCAGGGGCTGGGACGACGACGTCGAGGACGAGGCGGGAGAGGAGGAGCCGGCCCAGCGCCCGGTCTCGGCGCCCACGCTGACCGCGCGACTCACCCGCGCAGCGACAGCACTGGCGATGGCCGTGTGCTTCCTCGCCGTGTCCGTCGTGGCGCCGTACGTCGCGGCGTCGCTGCTACTGGGCGCGCTCTGGCTCGCTGCCACGAGCGCTCGGATGTTCGCGGCGGCCGAGGCCCGCCGCCAGCGCCGCGGGCAGCGGCGCTCCGACCCGTTCGTCTCCTCGGTGACCTCACCGTGGCACTTGCTGGTCGCCCTGCCCTCGGCGCTCGCGCTTGGTGTGTGCGCTCTAGGTGCCGGCGGGTTGACGGCGCTTGTGCTCGCCACGGTTGGCGACGTGCACTGGCGTTGGCCGGCTCTCAGCGCAGGTGCGGGAGTGGCGGTGGCGGTGGCGTGCTGGGGGCCGCTGTCCCAGCGGCCTCGCTTCGCCGGTCACCGGCTGCTGGTGCGGGTGGCCGCTCCCGTACCCGCCGCGGCGATCCTGGCTGCCTTGCTGCTCGGACTGGCCGCTGCGCTGTTCGCCGTCTCGCAGATCTTCGGCACCTGGTGGTGGCCGCTGGGCGTGCCACCGTCGTCGCTCGACGTCACCTGGCTCGACCCGCGCCGCTGACCCGTGGCAGCGCGCTGCTGACCAAGAATCGCGCCGCAGCGCGCCGGTAGGCTCACCGCCGTGCGCGTCGCGAGGTTCACCACGGGGGAGGACCCGCGCTACGGGGTCGTGGAGGGCGCGGGCGACGAGGCATTCGTCGCTGTGCTGGCGGGTGACCCGCTCTACGCCGGCTTTGAGCTCACCGGCGAGCGCCATGCGCTGGACGCCGTACGCCTCCTCGCCCCGGTCATCCCGCGCAGCAAGGTGGTGGGCATCGGCCGCAACTACGCCGAACACGCCGCCGAGCTAGGCAACGACGTGCCCCGGCAGCCGCTCGTCTTTCTCAAGCCCAACACGGCGGTGATCGGACCGGGTGACCCCATCCACTACCCCAAGCAGACCGACGACCTCCACTACGAGGCGGAGCTGGCCGTCGTCATCGGGCGGATGTGCCGCGACCTTCCCGCCCGCCGGGTGCCAGACGTCATCTACGGATACACCTGCGCCAACGACGTCACTGCGCGCGACCTTCAGGAAAGCGACGGACAGTGGGCGCGCGCGAAGGGCTTCGACACGTTCTGCCCGCTCGGTCCCTGGATCGAGACTGACCTCGACCCGGGCGACGTTGCCGTGCGCGCCACGCTCAACGGCGCCGTGAAGCAGGACGGCCGGACCATCGACATGGTCCACGACGTTCCCGCGTTGCTGTGCTACGTCACGTCGTTCACCACACTGCTACCAGGCGACGTCGTCCTCACCGGAACCCCGGCGGGAGTCGGGCCGATGCAGCCCGGGGACTCCTTAACGGTGAGCATCGAAGGCATCGGCGACCTCACCAACCCGGTGGTGGCCCGTGACTGAGCTGTACGGCGAGCGGGCGCCCGCCCACTCGACCGACCCGGCGAGCGCTGGGCAGAGCCGGCCGGTGCGGACCCGGTTCTGTCCGTCCCCGACCGGCAACCTGCACGTCGGCAACGTGCGCACGGCGCTGTTCAACTACGCGTTCGCCCACCACAGCGGCGGAAGCTTCGTCTTTCGCGTCGAGGACACCGACGCCGCCCGCGACAGCGAGGAGTCCTACGCCGGCCTACTGGGCGCGCTGCGCTGGCTCGGCCTGGACTGGGACGAAGGCCCGGAGGTCGGTGGCGCCTGCGGCCCGTATCGGCAGTCCGAGCGCCGCGACGTCTATGCCGACGTCGCAGCGAGGCTGCGCGAGGCCGACCGGGCGTACGACTGCTACTGCTCGCAGGCAGAGCTCGAGGAGCGGCGCGAGACCGCCCGCCAGCAGGGCCGGCCGAGCGGCTACGACGGTCACTGCCGCCAGCTCAGCGCACACCAGGTGAGCGCCTATCGCAGCGAGGGCAGGGAGCCGGTGCTCCGCTTCCGGATGCCCGGTGAGGCGATCACGTTCGTCGACCTTGTCCGGGGCGAGATCACCTTCGAGCCGGAGCACGTGCCCGACTACGTCATCGTGCGTGCCAACGGCCAGCCGCTGTACACGCTGACCAACCCCGTCGACGACGCGCTGATGGCGATCAGCCATGTCCTGCGCGGCGAGGACCTGCTGTCGTCCACCCCCCGGCAGATCCCGATGCACGTGGCGCTCGCCGAGCTCGGCGTCGGCGCCGGTGAGGTGCCCTCGTTCGGGCACTTGCCGTTCGTGATGGGGGCGGGCAACCGCAAGCTGTCCAAGCGCGACCCAGGCGGTGGGCTGCTGTCCTACCAGGAACGTGGCTTCCTACCCGAAGGGCTGCTCAACTACCTCGCGCTGCTCGGCTGGTCGATCGGAGGCGACCGGGAGATCTTCACCCTCGCCGAGATGGTCGACGCATTCGACATCGCCCGCGTGAACCCCAACGCCGCGCAGTTCGACCTCAAGAAGTGCGAGGCGATCAACGCCATCCGGCTTCGCGGGCTGGACGCTGCAGACCTCGTGGAGCGGCTGATCCCCTACCTGCAGAGAGCCGGCGTGCTGCCTGACGTCGTCACCGACGAGCAGCGGTCCCGGTTGAGCGCAGCGGTGCCGTTGGTCCAAGAGCGCATGACGGTGCTCTCCGAGGCGCCGGGCCTACTCGGGTTCCTGTTCGTCGGCGACGACCAATTCACGGTCGACTCCGAGGACGCCGCGAAGACCCTGAGCGGCGACGGCCCGGCAGTCGTCCGCGCCGCCTACGACGCCCTCCGGGACGTCGACGGCTGGGAGACCGCGAACATCGAGCAGGCGCTGCGCCAGGCTCTGCTCGAGCGGCTCGGGCTGAAGCCGAAAGTGGCGTTCACGCCCGTGCGGGTTGCCGTGACGGGCCGGCGCGTTTCGCCGCCGCTGTTCGAGTCGCTGGAGCTGCTCGGCCGTCGCTCGACGCTCGACCGTCTCGCAGCCGTCGCGGGCGCCGAGTCCTAGCCGGCCGTGGACCCGGCCCTCGCACCACACGTTCTGCCTCGGCACGCTCACTCGGTTCCAGAGCCCTACTACCGGGTTCTGCGCACACCGGACTATCGGTGGTGGCGATGTGCACTGGGCATGTTGAGCGCCGTATTCGGCGTCGTCGTCATCGCCCCGTTGGTCACCGCGCCAATCCTCGTCGTACCGGCTCTGGTCCAGGGCCTCGACGCCCTGCACTACCTACGCCAGTTGGCGAACGGCTCGATCGTCACGCCGGTCGTCCTCGCGTACATCAACGTGACACTCGCTTTGCTGATCCCGCTGTGCTGGCTGATCGTGCGCTACGTGCACTACTTACGGCCGCGGTGGCTGGCGTCGGTCCGCCCCGGCATGCGGTGGGGGCTGCTGGGGCGGTGCGTGGCGATCGCCGTGGGGCTCAGCGTCGTGCAGCTCGGCGTCGTTGCCGCGTTGCTCCCGGCGGGAAGCGAGCCGTCCGCGAGCCAGGTGCCGGTCACCGAGCGGCTGATCGCCCTGGCCATCGTGGTGGTCACCACACCGCTGCAGTCGGCCGGGGAGGAGTATTTCTTCCGCGGCTATCTCGGGCAGGCGATCGGAGCCCTCGTTCGTACGCCCTTGGTGCCGATCCTGGCCACGTCGCTGCTGTTCGCGGCGGCGCACGGGTCTCAGGACGCGCCGCTGTTCTGCGACCGGCTCGCCTTCGGGCTGATCGCGGGCTGGCTCGTCTGGCGCACCGGCGGACTGGAGGCCGGCATCGCCATGCATGCCGTCAACAACCTGCTTGCTCTGGGGATCGCCATCAGCGCGGGGCTGCTCTCCGAAACCCTGGTCGTGACTGGGACGTCGTGGGTCGTCGCCCTGGTCGACATCGCATTACTCGTCACGTTCGCTGCCGTGGTCGACGGGTGGTGTCGTCGCAGCGGCGTACGCGTCAAAACGCCCGGCCCGCCGCCGGTGGCGTATCCGCTCGCCGGTTCGACGAGCTGACGCCGCGCTGAGTTGTGACGCTCTTGAGTTCTGCTCGGCTGTTCAGCGTCAGGAGCGTCACAACGCAGGGCGCCGGGCCGGCAGTAAGCGCAGAGCAATGTCTCGGCAAGCCGCTCCGGTATCCTCGCCGGGCGGCTCGGCGTACCGCACCCATGGGGTATGGGGTAATTGGCAGCCCGGCTGACTCTGAATCAGCTAGTCCAGGTTCGAGTCCTGGTACCCCAGCCAGCTGCGGGTGGCGCGGCGCTGCGGTGGCCGGCGTC
>DATHBP010000137.1:0-9854 GCA_035296085.1 Nocardioidaceae bacterium
GCTGTTGTGCGTGCGCGCACCGCCCAGGTCCTCCATCGTGACGTCCTCGCCGGTGACGGTCTTGATGACGTCGGGGCCGGTGATGAACATGTGCGAGGTCTTGTCGACCATCACGGTGAAGTCGGTGATCGCCGGGGAGTACACATGCCCACCGGCGCAGGTGCCCATGATCAGCGAGATCTGCGGAATCACGCCCGAGGCATGCGTGTTGCGGCGGAAGATCTCTCCGTAGAGGCCGAGGGAGACCACGCCCTCCTGGATGCGGGCGCCGGCACCCTCGTTGATCCCGACCACCGGGCAGCCGGTCTTGAGTGCGAGATCCATGACCTTGCAGATCTTCTCGCCGTATACCTCCCCGAGGCTGCCGCCGAAGATCGTGAAGTCCTGTGCGAACACGCACACCTGGCGGCCGTCTACCGTGCCGAAGCCGGTCACCACGCCGTCGCCGTAAGGGCGGTTGCTCTCGAGTCCGAACGCCGTGGACCGGTGCCGGGCCAGCTCGTCGAGCTCCACGAACGAACCCTCGTCGAGCAACATCTCGACGCGTTCGCGGGCGGTGAGCTTGCCCTTGGCGTGCTGTTTCTCGACCGCCCGCGCCGAGCCGGCGTGGACAGCCTCCTCGAGCCGCTCGCCGAGGTCGGCGATCTTGCCCGCAGTGGTGTGGATGTCAGCGGCGGGGGAGGTGTCCGTCGCGTCGATGGGCTGCTCGGTCACGGCGGTCAGGGTATCCAGCCGGGTTTGCGGCGCCGTGGCACTCACGGCAGCGTGGTGGCGTGACGTCACGCTATGACGACCTCGACCGGCCGCCGCTCGACGTCGCGGTGCTGCGCCGGGCGCTGCTCAGACCGGGCAGTCTGTGGTCCGACCTGCGCGTCGTGGCGGAGCTGGCGTCGACCAACGCCGAGCTGGCCCGGCTCGCACGCGCCGGGGCGCCGCAGGGCACCGTCGTTGTGGCAGAGCACCAGAGCGCCGGTCGTGGCCGGCTGGGTCGCTCCTGGGACACCCAGCCGCGCGCCGGGCTGACGTTCTCGCTGCTGGTGCGTCCGGACGGAGTCGCGGCCGGGCGCTGGCCGTGGCTGCCGCTGCTGGCCGGGGTCGCGGTGGCGGAGACGGGACGCCGTGAAGCGGAGGTCGACACGGCCCTGAAGTGGCCGAACGACGTCCTCGTCGGCGGGCGCAAGCTCGCCGGGGTGCTGCTCGAGCGAGTAGAGGGGCCTGCCGGCGCGGCTGCCGTCGTCGGGATCGGGCTGAACGTCAGCGCCCGCCGCGACGAGCTCCCCGCCGAGGCCACGTCGTTGGCGCTCGAGGAGGGCACGATGCTCGACCGTTCGGTGCTGCTGCGCGCGCTGCTGCGTACGTTTGGCGCCCTCTACACCGACTGGGTGCGCACCGGTGGCGACCCGGCGCACGGCCTGGCCGACGCCTACACCCGTCGCTGCGCCACGCTCGGCCGCACGGTGACCGTCGACCTGCCGGACGGTGGGAAGCTGACCGGGCTCGCCCGGTCGGTCGACGACCAGGGCCGGCTGCTCGTCGACTCCGCGGGCCGGCTCGCGGCGCTCAGCGCCGGTGACGTGACCCACGTGCGCGCCAGCTGACCAAGCCGGCTCGAGTGGCGCGAAGTGGCTCGCCCCGCCCACCGAGTGGCGCGAAGTGGTCGGGACGCTCACCGAGTGGCGCGAAGTGGTCGGGTGATGGCTGGCGATTCAGCCACCTCGCGCCACTCGCGGGTGCGGAACAACGGGTCGCCGGCCGCATAGGGTGCCGGCATGCTGGTGCGCCGACTGCTCGGGTCGTCGTGGGTGCCGATGGCGATCACGGCCGTGGCCATCGTCACGCTCCTCCACCGCACCGGCGTCGACGTCGGTGCCCTCGGCCGGTACGGGCTCTACCTGGCCCTTGCTGTCGCGCTGCCGGGAGTGCTCGCCTGGCGCATCCTGCTGGCCAACCTCCACACCGACACGGAGACGCCTCCCACCTGGTTCGAGGACTTGTCGCTCGGCACCATCTTCGGGTTCGCCATCCAGCTGCCGTTCTATCTGGTCGGCGTCTGGGTGGGCCAACCGAGACTGTTCCTGGCTCTGCCGGTCCTGGTGCTTCTCATCACGGTGGCGACCCCCGCCGGTCGCCGGAGCTGGACACAGCCGACCCGCCGTCTCGATGTTCGCGCTGCCTGGGCGCTTGCCCTGCTGAGCTTGTACGGGGTGGTGTGGCTCTCGCGTGCGGTGTTCGTCCTGCGGCCGCTGTCGCTGCCAGCGAGCCAGGCGCCGAGCGTCGACGAGACGTTCCACCATGCGCTGGTCTCCGAGCTGCTGCATCGGTTTCCGCCGGAGATCCCGTTCCTGCTCGGCACCCGCCTGGACTACCACTGGTTCGGCCACGCCCAGCTCGCCACGACCATGTGGGCCACCGACGTGAAGTTCGACCCGCTGCTCCACCGGCTGTTTCCGGCCGCCCTGCTGACGCTGACCGTGCTCGGGCTGGGCGCGGTGGCCCTGCGACTGTCCGGTCGCCCGGTGGCCGCGGTCATTGCCCCCGCGCTCCTGCTGGCGGGTGGCTTCTACCTGATGGGGCCGGGCTACAACTCCTGGACGTTCACCGAGTCCTACATGACCCAGAAGCTGGCCACGAGTCCGTCGCATACCTACGGCTTCGCGATGGCCCTGCCGGCGACGATGCTGATCCTCGAGGTGCTGCGGCGCGACCGCCGCGCCAGCCCGCTCACCTGGGTCGCGTTGCTCGTGGCGTTGCTGGGGCTCTCGGGTGCGAAAGCGACGTTCGTGCCGCTCTTCTTGTGCGGTGCGCTCGCGCTGTGGGCTCTTCGGCTCGTGTTCTGGCGCCGCTTCGACCGCACTGCCGCAGGGCTGGTCGTCGTGCTAGTCGGTATCGCGGCCTTCGCCCAGCTGGTGCTCTTCGGAGGGAACACCGGTGCCTTGGGTTTCGAGCCGATGATGACCGTCGAGATGGCGCTGGTGCGACAAGGCATCCTCGACACCACGGGGAACCGGGTCGCCATGACGCTCGCTTTGCTGGTCGGTTGGCTGCTGTACGGCGCGGGCGTCTTCGGCCTCGGCCGGCTGAGAGGCTGGCGTGATCGCCGCGCGATCTGGCTGCTGTGCTCCATCCCGCCGGGCGTCGTCGTGGGGCTGGTGCTCTTCCGCTCCGGGCTGAGCCAGCTGTGGTTCCAGCGCTCCACCGTGGGCCTCGTCGTTGTGCTGTCGGCGTGGGGCATGGCCAGCCTGCTCCCTAGCCCGCTGCCAACGCGAACAGCGCTGCGCTTGCTGGCCGTCGCGGCCGGCGCCGGCGCAGCGGCGTTCGCAGCCGGCTGGCTGTGGTCATCGGAGCAGGGCCGACCCGATCAGGTCACGGTGGCCGAGCTCGTCGCGACCGCGGCAGTTCCCGGCGTGCTGCTGGCGGCGGCGCTCGCGCTGGCGATGCTGAGCAAGAGTGGCGCCGTCCGTGCCACCTGGCTGGTGGTTGTGCTGGCCGCCACGCTGGGCCTAGGAAGCGCCAATGTCTACGGCTTCGCCTACGACACGATCAGCGACCCGGCTGGCCCACGAGCGCCCAAGCAGCTCTTCAAGCCGGGAGGTGCCCAGGCAGCCAGGTGGCTGGCCGACCACTCTTCGCCGAACGACATCGTCGCAACGAACATCCACTGCATGCACCCCAAAACCGATGAGTGCGACAACCGCAACTTCTGGCTCAGCGCCTACAGCGAACGCCGAGTAGTGGTGGAAGGTTGGGGCTACACGGTGGCCACCAACGAAAGTGGTGCCCGGTCCGACCGGATCAGCTCGCGCGTTCCCATCCCCGACACCAGGCGGCTGGCGATCAACGACGCGGCCTTCGACCGACCTTCGCGCGCGACGATCTCGCGGCTCGTGCGCAGCTACGGTGTCTCCTGGCTCTTCGTCAGCAAGAAGTACCCGGTCGACCTGGAAGGGCTCAACTCGCTGACCGATGTCGTGACCAGGACCTACCGCAACCACTACTACGCGATCTTCCGCGTCTTGGACCCGGCCGCCCGGTAGCCTCGCCCCTTATGCGGGGGATCATCCTGGCCGGTGGGGTTGGCTCGCGGCTGCACCCGATCACACTGGGCGTGAGCAAGCAGCTGATGCCGGTCTACGACAAGCCGATGATCTATTACCCGCTGTCGACGCTGCTCTTGGCCGGTATTCGCGACATCCTCGTCATCACCACCCCGCACGAGGTCGAGGGCTTCGTGCGGCTCCTCGGCGACGGCTCGCGGTTCGGCGTCTCCATCTCCTACGCCCAGCAGCCCCAGCCGAACGGGCTGGCCCAGGCGTTCGTCATCGGCGCTGACTTCATCGGTGCCGAACGCTGCGCCTTGGTGCTGGGCGACAACATTTTCTACGGGCAGGGGCTCGGCTTGCAGCTGCAGCGCTTCGCCGAGCTGGACGGGGCAACGGTGTTCGCCTACTGGGTGACCGACCCGCAGGCGTACGGCGTGGTGGAGTTCGACGACTCCGGCCGGGCGCTCTCGCTGGAGGAGAAGCCAGCCGAGCCGCGCAGCAACTATGCCGTGCCCGGGCTCTACTTCTACGACAACGATGTGGTGGCCATCGCGCGCAGCCTCCGGCCGTCGGCGCGCGGTGAGCTCGAGATCACCGACGTGAACCGGACCTACCTCGAGCGGGGTGACCTGCGCGTGCACGTGTTGGCCCGCGGAACCGCCTGGCTCGACACGGGGACGTTCGACTCCCTCAACGACGCGAGCAACTTCATCCGTACGGTCGAGAACCGGCAGGGCCTCAAGATCGGCGCGCCGGAGGAGGTCGCCTGGCGGCAGGGTTTCCTCAGCGACGACGAGCTGCGGCAGCGGGCGACGGACATGCTCAAGAGTGGCTACGGAGACTACCTGCTCGGGCTGCTGGACCGGCCGGCACCGGGGACGCAGTCGCGACCCCAGCTGCGCTGACGCAGACCGCGAAACGACTCCAGCTCCGCCCGCGGACGGCCTCAGTGCTCGGCGCGGGCCGTCTGGAGGTACCACGGGTTGGCGCGAGCCCACTCGACGGTCCGGCGGATGCCTTCGTCGACGTTGACCTCCAGCGCCCACCGCAGCTCCCGCTGGGCCTTCGTGGAGTCGGGAATGCGGCGAGGGATGTCCTCGTAGCGCTTGCCGTACATCGCGCCGGTGTCGACGAGTTCTGGCTGCAGCTCGCCTTCCACGCCGGCGTGGTGAAGGACCTTGTGAACGACGTCGCGGATGCTCGTCTCGTCCATGCTGCCGATGTTGAATGCCTGCCCGGCCGCCGCGTCACTCTCCGCAGCCAGCAGGGTGCCTTTGACGGCGTCGTCGACGTAGGTGAAGCAGCGGGTCTGCTCTCCGGAGTCGTACAAGTAGGGCGGCAGCCCGCTCAGCACCCGTTGGACGCTCTGCGATACGACGAAGATGGGGTTCTGTCGTGGCCCGTACACGTTGAAGTAGCGCACCACCACGACCGGCAGGTCGTACTTCGCGTGGACCGCGAAGCACAGGTGCTCGGCCATGGCCTTGCTCGTGCTGTAGCTCCAGCGGGCCGTGCGCGTGGAGCCGAGAACCCGGTCGTCGTCCTCCTTGAACGGCGTTCTCGGGTTCTTGCCGAAGATCTCCGATGTGCTCGAGAACAGCACTCGGATGCCACCCCGCTGGCTCAGCTCCAGGACGTGCCGGGTGCCGATCACGTTGACGTCTAGGACCTTGAGCGGGTCCTCGACGTAGTTCTTGATGCCAACCATCGCGGAGAGGTGGAAGACGATGTCGACCTCGGGAGTCAGCACCTTCTCGAGCGTCGCGAAGTCGGTGACGTCGCCCTCGACGAAGTCGAAGTTGGCGTGGTCGTCGAAGTCGATGCTCGTGTCGTGGGTGTTCTTCGCGATGTCGAAGACCGTCACGTCGTCCCCGCGCTGCAGCAGCTGGGTGACCAGGTGAGTGCCGATGAAGCCGTACCCGCCGGTCACCACAACCCGTGCCATGCGCTGCTAGCCCCTGTCCGCTCGCCGCCTCAGCGGCCGATGCCCTTGTAGACGAATCCCGCCGCCTTGACGTCGGCCGGGGAGAAGCTGTTGCGACCGTCCAGGAACACACAGTGCTCGGCGGTCAGCTTGGCCAGCCGGTCGAGCGGGAAGTCGCGGAACTGCTGGTGCCCGGTCAGGAAGACGACGGCGTCGGCCCCCTCGACGGCGGTCGCCAGGTCGGCCGTGAGCGGCACGGACGTCACCGTCGCCGCCTCCCGTTCGGTCACCCAGGGGTCGTGGACGCTCAGCTGGCATCCGGACCGCTCGAGGTGCTCGATGGTGTACTTCGTCGGCGTCAGCCGGCAGTCGCCGGTGTTGCTCTTGAACGCGATGCCGAGGACGGCGACCTTGCACGAGGTCAGCGCCTTGCCCTGCTCCTCGAGGAGGCTCTCCACGAGGTGGAAGGTGTAGGTCGGCATCGAGTCGTTGACCGTACGAGACGTGCGCGGCGTGTGCAGGGTCAGCCCGAGGCTCTCGCCGAGGTGCTGGACGAACCACGGGTCCTTGGTCAGGCAGTAGCCACCGACGCCCATGCTCGGCAGCAGGATGTTGACGTTGTAGTTGACTTTCGGCAGCGTGTTGGCCGCGTCGATGACCTGCAACGCGTCGATGCCGAGCCGGTCGCAGATCTTGGCCAGCTCGTTGGCAAGCGCGACGTTCAGGTCAATCCACAGGTTGTCGGCGAGCTTGGTCATCTCGGCAGCCGCCGGTCCGTCCACGACGACCGACTCAACTCCGAGCCCGTGCTCCCACAGCGCGGCGCAGGCCCGGGCGCTCCTGGCGTCGTGGGCACCGACGACGACCGGGATCGTCTTGAACTCGGCGATCGCGCGACCCTCGGCCAGCCGCTCCGGGCAGAACGCCAGTCCGAAGTCGACGCCGGCCCGCAGCCCGCTGCTCTCCAGGATTGGCAGAACGAGACCCTCGGTGGTGTTGGGCGGGACCGTGCTCTTGAGCACGACCAGGTGCCCCTTGTGCAGGTGCTGCGCGACGCTCTTTGCTGCCGCCTCGATGTCGTCGACGATGGGCTCGAAGTCCGGACCCAGCGGGGTGCCGACGGTCACGATGACGATGTCGTTGTCGGCGATCACGGAGAAGTCGGTGGTGGCCCGCAGCCGGCCGGCCTCTACGTTCGCGGCGATCAGCTCGTCGAGGTGCGGCTCACGCACGTGCGTCGTGTGGCCGGCGTTGATCTCGTCGACGACCGTCTGGCGTACGTCGATCCCCGTGACCCGCCACCGGCAGTCGGCGAGCACCGCCCCGATGACCGTGCCGATGTAGCCGAAACCGACGACCGCGACGCCGATCGCCCGCTCCTTGATCAGCCGGTCGACCTCGGTGTTGTCACTTCCGAACAGGGCCGTCGTCACGCAGTCCATCCCTTGTGGGGTCCGCCGAGCGGTGGCTGGGGCAGCCAACTATCTCACAGCGACCGGTTTCGGCCGGCGATGTGAGCGCTGGTGCGGCCCTAAGCCGTGGCGTCGCGAAGCGCGGTGCGGAACGCGTCGGCGACGCGTTCCGCGTCAGTGGGGGAGATGTTGTTGTGAAACGGCAGCCGCAGCAACCGCCCGGCGACGTCCTCGCTCACCGGGCAGTCGGTGGTCCTGGCGGCGAAGCGGATGCCGGCATCGGAGTTGTGCAGCGGCACGTAGTGGAAGGCGGGGTGCACGCCGTAGGTGCGCATGCCGTCGAGGACGGCGTCTCGGGTCGGCCGGTCGGGCGTCAAAACGTAGAACAGGTGCCACGACGGCGCGGCGTAGTCCGGGATGACCGGCAGGCGGTAGCCGAGCTCGGCGCTGGTCGGTGCCAGCAGGTCCTGGTAGCGCTCGAACACTGCGCGCCGCTTGGCCTGGATCACGTCGTGCTGCTCGAGCTGCCCCCACAGAAACGCTGCAAGCGTGTCGGACAACCCGAAAGACGCGCCGGTGTCCTTCCAGCTGTACTTGTCGACCTGGCCGAGGAAGAAGGCACGCCGGTTGGTTCCCTTGTCGTAGAGAACGCGGGCACGGTCCACGTCGCGTGCGTCGTTGATGAGGAGCGCGCCGCCCTCGCCGCAGCCGAAGTTCTTTGTCTCGTGAAAGCTGAGCGACGCGAACCTGCCGATGCTGCCGAGCGGCTCGCCGTTCCAGCGCCCATAGAGACCATGCGCGTTGTCCTCGATCACCGCCACGTCCGGACGGTCCCTCAGTACCCTGCGTACGCCGGCCATGTCACAGGCAATGCCGGCGTAGTGCACGGGGATCACCGCCCGCACGCTGTCGTCAAGCAGTGTCGCGAGGTGGCCGGCGTCAAGGCCGAGGGTATCGGGCTCGATGTCGCAGAAGACGACCCGGGCGCCCTGGCGCACGAACGCCAGCGCGGTGGTGGTGAACGTGAACGACGGCACGATGACGGTGTCGCCGGGCTGGAAGTCGAGCATCATCGCTGACAGCTCTAGGGCCGCGGTGCACGAGGTGGTGAGCAGTACCTCCTCGGCACCGGTCTCCTTCTGCAGCGCCTCGCCGGCGAGCCGGGAGAACGGCCCCGACGAGGACATGTGGCCGCTGTCCACCGACGCCTTGACGTACTCCAGCTCCGCACCCTCGATCGAGGGACGGTTGAACACGATAGGGGGCAGGTCGGTCACAGGGAGGGATTCGGCAGGCACCGCCTCAGCCTATCCGGGCGGTGCCGTCAGCTGGTCGACCACGGCAGGTCGCGGCCCAGCAGTTCGCGCAGCCGCTCGTCGGCGGGACCGAAGTACGCCCGCAGCCGCGAATCGAGCGCCCCGGCGAGGCGGGGTGCTGGTCCTTCGCTCTGGCGTTCCGGCCGCTGCTGCCTCGGCGGTACGAAGCTCACATCGACCCCCAGGGCGGCGTACAGCTCGGTGCGGGCGTCGCCCTGCTCCTCGAGGAACCGCACGTGCATGCTGCCTGCGAAGACGGCGCACCACGGCGCCAGGTATTCGGCGTAGCGGCCACGCTCCAGGTAGGCGTACGGCGACACCGAGGTGCGGCTCCGGTCCCAGTCGGACTGCCGCCCGGCCAGCTCGTCCTCGAGGGCTTGCTCCAGCGGGCGTTGCTCGAGTCCGTTCGAGCTGCTGAAGCGCCAGTTGGAGACCGCGCGGGCGACCGGGTCGCGCAGCTGAACGACGATGGGCACCGGACCGAGGACCGCCGCGGCGCGCTCGGCGGCCGCGGGGTCTTCGAGGTAGCTGGTGCTCTTCTCGCCGAGCAGCGACTCGGTCGTCGCGTGGGAGAAGTAGGTCGCCTCGTACCACTCCAGGCCTCGCTCGACGACGTCTGGCGACAAGAAGACTTTGGGCTCCGGGCGTGCCGGCTGCGCCATCGCGATCTCTGGATGCGTCTCCAGCTGCACCTGCAGCGACGTCGTACCGCAGCGTTGCGCGCCGATGACCAGGAAGTGTCTTCTCAGCGGGTGACCCGTTCGACGACGTGGAACGTCTCTTGGGCGCTGACGGTGTTGAGAGTGCGGACGACGTACTCGCCGAGCATGGCTAGCAGCGCGATCGTCACGCCGCTGAACGCCGACAGCAGCACGACCAAGGTCGTGAAGCCTTGGGTTCTCGAGCCGAAGATCAGCCCGTGGATCAGGTAGACCCCGCCGAGTGCGAAACTCACCAGCGAGATCATGAACCCGATGATGGCGGCGAGCCGCAACGGGAACAGCGAGTAGCTGAAGAGGATGGTGAGGACCAGGCGGACAATCTTGACGAGGTTGTACTGACTCTTTCCGACCTTGCGCGGCTCATGGCGCACGGAGACGTTAGACCGATTGCTCGAGTAGAGCAGCGACTGACCGGTGATGTAGGGGTAGGCGCTGCGCGA
>DATHBP010000138.1:0-13005 GCA_035296085.1 Nocardioidaceae bacterium
GCGCCGCTGCGACCGACGTACTCCACCAGGACACGGGCCAGTCCTTCTACGTGGCAGTGACCACGCACGCGGGGGCGGCGCTGGCCGGCGGGGTCGACCCCGGGTCCATCGAGGCCGAGCGGATCGTCCAGCGCATCTTGCCTGCCGTGGGTCTGGCGGAACGGGCGAAGGTGGCCGAGCAGCTCGCGACCTTCACTGACAGCCGCGTCGATCGCTACTGGCGACTCGTCGGCGTGGTCAACGGCTGGCCGGAGCAACCGTCGCACCTGCCCGCTTTCCAGTGGCTCCAAGCCGCACTGCACGCTCGGGGAGAGTTCGCCTAGTTGGCCCGGACGGCCCGGTGGAGGGCGACGATGCCGCCGTTGAGGTTGCGCCACTCGGCGCCCCGCCACCCGGCCGAGACAACCCGCTCGGCTAGCCGCTGCTGGTCCGGCCAGGCCCGGATCGACTCGGCGAGATAGACGTAGGCCTGCGGGCTGGACGACACCACCCGCGCGACGTGCGGCAGCGCTCGCATCAGGTACTTGAGATAGGCCGTCCGCCAGGGTGCCCAGGTGGGCCGGCTGAACTCGCAGAGCACCAACCGACCGCCCGGACGGGTTACCCGCAGCAGCTCGCGGAGCGCAGCGTCGGCATCGTTGACGTTCCGCAGTCCGAACGAGGACGTGACGGCGTCGAAGGTCGAGTCGGCGAACGGCAGCCGCAGGGCGTCACCGGCGGTGAAAGCGAGCGCGGGGCGGGCCTGCTTGCCGGTCGCGAGCATGCGCAGCGAGAAGTCGCAGGGCACTACCCGAGAGCCGGCGTCGGCGAACGGTTGGCTGGACGCCCCAGTGCCCGCGGCGAGGTCGAGCACCCGTTCACCCTCGAGCGGCGCGACCGCAGCGAGCACCGCGCGCCGCCAACGGCGGTCTTGGCCGAGCGAAAGGATGTCATTGGTCAGGTCGTAGCGCTGAGCCACGGCGTCGAACATCTCCGCCACTTCGGAGGGCGCCTTGTCAAGACCGGCTCGGCTCCCCTGCACGCAAGGAACCGTAGCGGCGACGCCGCCCGAGCCACCCGGTTGCTCAGTAGGCCCCTCGGCCCCCCGCGACGGCGAGCACTGTACGGGCCATGATCTGCAGGTCCAGCCACGGCGACCAGTTCTCGACGTAGTACAGGTCGAGGCGCACCGACTCCGCCCAGGACAGGTCCGAGCGCCCGCTCACCTGCCATAAGCCGGTCATGCCTGGCTTGACCAGCAGCCGGCGATGGACGTCGTGCCCGTACGCCGCCACCTCTTTCGGCAGCGGCGGACGCGGCCCGACCAGCGACATCGAGCCGGCGAGGACGTTGAACAGCTGCGGGAGCTCGTCGAGCGAGCAGCGCCGCAGGACCTTTCCGACCTTGGTGATGCGTGGGTCGGCCCGCATCTTGAACAGCACGCTGTCGGGCTGGTCGGGCCGGTCGAGGTCCGGCACCTCCAGATGTGCGCCGGCGCGCATTGTCCGGAACTTCAGGCACTTGAAGGAGCGTTGGCCGAGGCCGATCCGCTCCTGGCGGTAGAGCACACCGCCGGGAGAGCCGAAAGCGACCAGTGCCGCTATGACGAGGAGCAGCGGCGTGAGCAAGAGCACGAGAGTGGCGGCCAAGACCCGGTCCATCACCGACTTCAGGAGTCGTCGCCCACCGCCGAACACCGGTGCCTCCACCTGCAGCAGTGGGAGCCCGGCCAGCGTGCGTACCGTGATCCGCGGGGCGGCCACGTCGCTCAGCGCCGAGGCGACGAACAGCCGTGTCCCGCTGGCTTGCAGCTGCCAGGCCAGCCGGCGCAGCGCGTGCCGGCTCAGCATGCCTTGTCCGGCGACCACGACGGAGTCGGCCTGACCGGTCTCGACGGCTCCGAGCACCTGGTGCGGAGCCCCCAGCACGGGCACGCCGATGCCGAACAGGTCGGCGACGTCCCCCCGGCGGTCGGAGTCTGCCCTGCGGTCTCCCGAGGGCTGGCCGTGCGCCGCGAGCGTGCGGGAGAACCGGCGGTTGTCTGTCCGACGGCGCTCGGGTCCTTCATGGACCGGTACACAGGCTGCGACAACCTGGAAGCCGGAGCCCGGGCTGCGGCGCGCCTGCTCGATGAGGTGCAGGACGTCCAGCACCGTGCCCACCGCCAGAACGCGGTCACCGCCGTGGCCGCCTCGGCGCGCCACCACGAGAGCTCCGCGCACAGCGGCTCGGCCGAGCAGCAGCAGCAGGGTTCCGAGTGGCAACGTGACTAGGACTAGCCCGCGGGCCGAGTCAGCCCCGGCGAGGTAGACGAACGCCAGGAAGCCGAGGGCGACGCGGGCGGAGGCGGTCACCACTCTGCGCAGCTCAGCGGTCCCGCTGCCCGCCCGGCGCGTGTTGTGCGTTCCATGCGCGGCGAGCGACACCAGCCAGCCGACCACGAGGACCACCGCAATCGAGAGGGGTGGACCGTTCGGGCTCGCAAGCGAGCCCAGCCAGGTCGCGACCAGAAGCACGGCCAGGTCGCTGGCAACCAGCAGTGCTCGGTGGCGCAGCTGCCAGCGCCGCCCTGGCCCGCTAGCGGCCGAGCTGAGGTGCCTAACGGGTCCATCTCCTGGGGAGTAGCGGCGTTTGACGGCCTTCTGAGCCGCGGGAGCCTGGAACGAGCTGACGTCCAGCCCGCTGTCGATGGTGGACCCCGCCCGTCTCATCGACCCATCCCGCTTCCGCTGGCTGCATGTCCGGGTGGCCGCCCGAAACGTGTGGTTCTCCTGGTTTGAGTGTAACCGAGTTAGCCACCCTGCGTCGCGGCCTCGCTACGGCTCGATGTCGGGCGGCGGACGCCGGTATAGGGAACGTTCGTAGCGCCCGGCCGAGCGGATGGGTTCGCAGTGCCGAAATCGGTGCGCCTCGTACGCTCACACCGTGAGGGCGGCGTCAGCGCGGGCGTGGCAGTCCGACAGCGGGCAACCGGGCTCCGCCGGCGTTCCCAGTCTCGTGGCCACGTCCGTGCCGAGCGGCGACCGGGGTGCCTTGGTGGAGCTGCTGCCCGAGCGCAACCCGCTCGCGTGGGTGCACCTTGGCGACGGACTCGTCGGGTGGGGCGAAGCCGCCCGACTGGACACCAGGGGTCCCGGCCGGTTCGGCGACGCTGACCGATGGTGGCGAGAGCTCGTCGCCCGCGCCGACGTCACCGATGACGTAGGTGCCTTCGGCAGCGGGCTGCTGGCTTTCGGGTCGTTCAGCTTCGCCGACCAGCCGGGCAGCTCGGTCCTGGTCGTGCCGCGCATCGTCATCGGCCGGCGGGACGGCACCAGCTGGGTCACCACCGTGCGGACAGCGGCCGACTCTGCGCTGCGGCCTGAGGCGGAGCCGGCGGCTGTCCGGCCGCCCCGCGAGGTGGTGTTCACCGACGGCGCCCTGTCCGGCCCGGCCTGGGTCTCGGCTGTTGCGGCGGCGGTGGCGCGCATCGCTGACACCGGTCTGGAGAAGGTCGTGCTGGCCCGCGACCTCCTCGTCTCGACCGGTGACCCGCTCGACGAGCGGTGGCCGCTCGCGAGGCTGGCCGAGCGCTACCCGAGCTGCTGGACGTTCTGCGTGGACGGCCTCTTCGGCGCGACGCCGGAGATGCTCGTCCGCCGGCATCGCGGGCTCGTCACCTCGCGAGTGCTCGCCGGCACCATTCGGCGTACCGGGCACGACGAGCGCGACCTCATGCTGGCCGCCTCGCTGGCCCGGTCCAGCAAGGACCTCGAAGAGCACGAGTACGCCGTGCGCTCGGTGGCCGACGTACTCGCCAGGCACTGCTCGAGCATGAGCGTGCCGGAGACCCCGTTCGTCCTTCATCTGCCCAACGTCATGCACCTCGCGACGGACGTGGCCGGACGGATCGACAACGCAACGAGCGCCCTCGGACTAGCCGAGGCGCTGCACCCGAGCGCCGCAGTGGGTGGCACGCCCACGTCCCTGGCACTCGCTGCCATTGACGAGCTGGAAGGCATGAGCCGGGACCGCTACGCCGGGCCGGTGGGCTGGATGGACGCTGAGGGAGACGGCGAATGGGGAATCGCCTTGCGCTGCGGCCTCGTCGACGGCGACCAGGTTCGCCTGTTCGCCGGGTGCGGCATCGTCGCCGACTCCGATCCCCAGACCGAGCTCGTCGAGGCGCAGGCGAAGTTCGTCCCCGTACGAGACGCGCTGGAGGGCTGATGCAGATCACGAAGTTCGGACACGCCTGTGTCCGCATCGCGGCCGACGGCGAAGCGCTCGTCGTGGACCCCGGCGCCTTCACCGAGCAGGAGGCCGTCGACGGCGCGACGGCAGTCCTGGTGACCCACGAGCACCCCGACCATCTCGACCCGGAGCGGCTGCGGCGCTGTGATGCGCCGATCTGGACGAACGCGGGCGCAGCGAACGCGATTCGCACGCAGGCGCCGGACCTCAGCGACCGGGTGAGAGTCGTAGCGCAGGGGGACTCCTTCACTGCCGCAGGGCTGCCCGTCACCGTGCACGGCTCCGAGCACGCGCTCATCCACCCCGACCTCACCCGGATCGCCAACACCGCGTACCTGATCGCCGAGAGCGTCTTCCACCCCGGGGACTCGTTCACCCCGCCCCCCCACCGAGTCGACACGCTGCTCGTTCCCATCCACGCGCCATGGATGCCGGTGCGTGAGGCCGTTGACTTCGCTCGCGAGCACTCCAACGGCAAGGCAGTGGCGATCCACGACGGACTTCTCAACGAGAACGGCATACGAGTCGTGTCCGGGGTGCTGAGCGGGCTACTGGAGGCTCGGGGCATCCACTACGTGCGGCTGAGTCCAGGCACCGACCTGTAGCGCCGCGGCGGGCTCAGGCGCGCAGCGCTGCGGTCGCCGCCTGCGACAGCCGCCGCTCCAACTCACGTCGGCCCGCTCGGTCGACTCTCGCTTCCACGACACGTAGCCCGGCACTGGGCTCCCTGAGCAGCGCCCGAAGCTGCTCGACGTCTGCGGCCAGCGTGTGAACCGTGCCGTATGCGGCGCACAGCGCCGCGAGATCGGCGCCGTGTGGGGTGCCGAAGATCCGCTCGAACGGTCCGGCGTAGGCCGGAGCGCCTTGCTCGAGCAGCCCGAAGATCCCGCCGCCGTCGTCATTGACGACGACGACGCTCAGGTCGGGGCGTGGCTCCGCCGGCCCGATCAGCAGCCCGTTGCAGTCGTGCAGGAACGTGAGGTCCCCGAGCAGCGCGTACGCCACCGAGGACCTGCGCCCCAGCGCCGCGCCGACCGCGGTGGACACCGTGCCGTCGATACCGGACAGCCCACGGTTGGCGAGAATGCGCCGCCGCCCACCGACTCCCGGCACGGGCGCCATCAGGTCGAGGTCGCGGATCGGGTTGGACGAGCCCACCACGAGCAGCCCATCGGCCGGCAGTGCCGCACCCAGGGCGGCGGCCACCGCGTACGCCGTCAACGCCGGCTCGTCGCCGACGACGGCATCCACCGCCGCGGCTACGGCGCTGTCCGCGTCGCGCCAGGTGGTGAGCCACTGCTCGTCGCCGGGTGTCGCCACCGTCACCGCGGCGAGCACCTGGCTGACCGTGTGGCCGACATCGGTCCAGCGGCCGGTCGGTGCCACGGCGACGACTTCGACGTCAGCCCTCGACAGCAGACGGAGCACCTGCCGCGACAACGTCGGGTGACCGAAGACGACAACCCGCTCGATCCCGCCGCCGAGCGCCTCGTCCTCGAGCAGCAACCGGTGACAGCGGATCGCGTTGGCGCCGGTACGCGCACCGGACGTTGGCTCGGCGAGCAAGGGCCAACCGCCCTGCTCGGCCAGCTGGCGGGCCGGCGGGCCGGCGTCGTCACCGGCGACCACCACCGTGCGGGGACCGTGCGCGAGCGCGACCGCTGGCGCCGGCGGGCGCTCCTCGAACGTCGTCCACGCGTGCTCAGCCGACCGGCCGCCGAGGGGCTCGGCGGGTTCGTCGCCTGGCAGCAGTGGCAGGTCGAACGCGAGGTTGAGATGTACGGGTCCAGGCGCACCCGTCCGTACGCCCAGCGCGTCGGCCACCGCCCGGCCGGCCAACGCGCGCCAGGCGTCGTTGCCACCGCCCGCCGCGACCTCGACCTGCCAGAACCCTCGGACGGCCGAGCCGTAGAGCTTCACCTGGTCGGTCATCTGGTTCGCGCCGCTGCCCTGCAGCCGTCCCGGCCGGTCGGCGGTGAGCGCGAGCAGCGCGACGCCGGCAGCGTCGGCTTCCAGGACTGCCGGAAACAGGTTGGCCGCGGCAGTTCCCGACGTGGTCGCCACCGGTACCGGGCGACGGGAACCCTTGGCCAGGCCCAGCGCCAGGAAGCCAGCTGAGCGCTCGTCGATGCGGACATGCAGGCGGAGCCGTGCTGCCGCGTCCGCAGCGTGCAACGCCATCGCGAGCGGTGCGGACCGGGAGCCCGGTGAGAGCACCGCGTCGCGCACTCCGCAGCGCACCAGCTCGTCGACGATCACCCGCGCGCACGCGGTGGCGGGGTTCACGCCGCATCCTCGGCCAGGGCGCGTACGCGTTCCATCCGGCCCAGCCAGCGGCCGGTGGTCTCGTAGTCCGCGGCGACCGCCGACAGCGACGCCAGTGAGGGCGCGGGCGCTTCGACGGCCAGCATGCCGTCGGCCACGGTCAGCGGCTCCGACACGACGTCGCGGTCCAGGAGCGCGCCGGTGGCCAGCCCGCAGGCATACGGCAGCTCCGGCAGGGCGGCGGCCAGCGCCAGGCCGGCGGCGATGCCGACGGCAGACTCGAGCGCGCTGGACACCACGACCGGGAGGCCGATCCGCGCGGCGATGTCGAGGCTGGCCGCTACGCCCCCGAGCGGTGCGACCTTGAGCACCGCGATGTCCGCCGCCCCCTCGGCTGCCACCCGGAAGGGGTCGGCCGCGCGGCGGATCGACTCGTCGGCGGCTATCGGCACGTCGACCGAGCGGCGCACGGCGGCGAGCTCTGCGACGCTGCGGCACGGCTGCTCGACGTACTCGAGGTCGAACCGGGCCAGCACACCGATGCGTTCCACCGCCTCCTCGACGCTCCAGGCGCCGTTGACGTCGATGCGCACCTTGCCCGTCGCCCCGAGTGCCTGCCGGACGGCAGCGACCCGGTCCACATCGGCGCGAAAGGGCTGCCCGGGCTCGCCGACCTTCACCTTCGCGGTACGGCAGCCGTGACTCGCCGCTACGACGGCTGCCGCCTGCTCGGGCACGACCGCGGGGACGGTGCAGTTCACCGGGATGCGGTCGCGCACCGAAGCGGGCCAGCCGACGTCCGCAGCCTCGGCCGCCGAGCGCAGCCACGGCACGCACTGCTCGTCGGTGTAGTCCCAGAACGGGCTGAACTCCCCCCAACCGGCGCGACCGCGTACCAGCACCCCCTCGCGTCGGGTGATGCCGCGAAACCGTGTGCGCATGCCGACGGCGTACACGTGCGGCCGCAGCGTCAGATCCGGATCGCTCACCGTGCCGCGCCGGTGACGTGCCTGCGCAGCAACCGGACGTCGACCTTGCCGGAGGCCAGCATCGGCAGCTCCGGCACGACGACGAGGTCGCGCGGCGCCCAGGCGCGGGGCAGCTCCGCCGACACGAAGTCCCGCAGCTCGGCCAGGCCCGGCAGCCGGCATCCCTCCTCCGCCGCCGCTGCGACGACGGCAACCACCCGGGACCCCCACTCCGGATCGTCCACGCCGACGACCGCGGCCTCGCGTACGGCCGGATGCTCACGCAACCGGCGCTCCACCGCCGACACCGCGACGTTCACGCCGCCGGAGACAACCACGTCGTCGAGCCGGCCGAACACGTGGAGCCGGCCGTCGTCGTCCAGCCGACCGCCGTCGCGGGTGAGCAGCCAGCCGTCGCGCATGACCTCAGCGGTCAGGTCGGGCCGGTCGAGGTAGCCGTCGAACAGCACCGGGCCGCGCAACCGGATCCGCTGCCCCGCGTCGATCGCGACGGCCACGCCATCCAGGGGCACTCCGGCGTAGACACAGCCGCCGCACGTCTCGGTCATGCCATACGTCGGCACCACCCGTACCCCGGCTGACCGGGCGCGTTCGAGCAGGGCGGGGTCGGCGGCGGCTCCGCCGACCAGCACCGCGTCGAGCTCGCGCAGGGGGCCGGCCTGGCCCGCTTGCAGCAGCCGGTGCAGCGCCGTGGGCACCAGTGCGGTGTAGCGGCGCTCGGCACCCATCGCCGAGACAGCCGCGGGCCACCCTGAGTGGTCGGCGACTATCACCGGTGGCTGGTCCGCGAGCAGCGAGCGCACCAGCACCTGCAGGCCGCCGACCCGCTCCGGGCTCAGTGCGAGCAGCCACTGCCCAGGTCCACCGAGTCGCGCCAGGCCGGCGTTCGCCGAGGCGATGAGCGCGTCGCGTGCGAGGCACACCTGCTTGGGGGCTCCCGTGGTGCCGGACGTCGCGACCGTCAGCGGGGCGGACCCGTGTGCCAGCCAGCCGGATAGCAGCTTCAGAAGCTCGTGCGGTGTGCCCTGGACCGGCCGCAGGGAGCTCATGGTCGAAGGCTACGGCCAGCCCGTTCAGGTCGGCGGCGCACTGACAGACTGCACGCTCGTGGCGAGCGCGACTCAGTGGGTGGAGGGCGCGCGCCCGCGCACGTTGCCTGCTGCTGTGGCCCCGGTGGTCGCGGGCAGCGGGACGGCCGCGGCGTTGGACGGCTTCGTGGGCTGGAAGGCGCTGCTTGCGCTCGTCGTCGCGCTGTCGCTCCAGGTGGCGGTGAACTATGCGAACGACTACTCCGACGGGCTCCGCGGCACCGACGCGGACAGGGTCGGCCCGCTGCGCCTCGTAGGGTCTGGTGCCGCGCCACCGCGCGCGGTGCTGGGGGCGGCGGTCGGCTCGTTCGGGGTCGCGGCAGCCGCTGGCCTTGTGCTGGCTCTCACCTCCGCCTGGTGGCTGGTGCTGGTGGGCGCCGCCGCGATCGCGGCTGCCTGGTTCTACACCGGGGGTTCCCGCCCGTACGGTTACAACGCGCTGGGCGAGGTCGGCGTGTTCGTCTTCTTCGGCTTGGTCGCCGTGCTCGGGACGACATACGTGCAGGCCGGCACCGTCGACTGGACCTCGCTCGCCGCAGCTGTCGCGATCGGTGCGCTGGCCTGCGCGATCCTCGTCGCCAACAACCTGCGCGACATCCCCACCGACGAGATCGCCGGCAAACGCACGCTCGCCGTGGTTCTGGGCTCGCGGCGCGCGCGGCTGCTCTATATCGCGCTGGTCGTCAGCGCGTATCTCATGGCGCTCGCCGTGGCTGCCGCCGGTGCGCCGGGAGTGCTCGTCGTAGCCCTCTCTCTGCCACTGGCCGTCCGCGCCGGTCGGGTCGTGTACGGCCGGGCGACGGGCGTGGCGCTGATCCCCGTACTCCGCGATACCGGTTTGCTAGAGCTCGCGTACGCGGTGCTCTTCGTGACCGGGTTGCTGCTGGTGCGCTGACCGGGAGAGTTGTCAGGCCCTCGACGACGTATGCGCCGTCAGCGCCCTGACAACTCCACGGTCGAGACCGCGGTGGCTATCCGGTCGACTGCCTCGTCGACCAGCGCCGTCGATGTGGCGAGGTTGAGCCGGGCGAAGCCGCGGCCACCGGTGCCGAACGCCTGACCCGGGTAGAGCGCGACCCGTCCATGCTCGAGGAGCTGCGCCGCGGGATCGTCCCCGAGGTTGGCGCCCCGGCAGTCCAGCCAAGCCAGGTAGGTGGCATCCGGCGCCGACCACCGCACGTCAGGCAGCCGCTCGGCCAACAGCTCGGCCAGCCGGTCGCGGTTACGGCCGAGGTAGGCCAGCGTGCTGTCCAGCCACTTGCCTCCGTCGCGAAACGCCGCAACGTTCGCGGCCACACCGAAGATGCTGGCTCCGAACGGCACCTCCTGCGGGATGTCCGCGAAGCGGTCCAGCACCGAATCGGAGCCGGCGACCAACATGGCGCACTTCAGCCCCGGGGTGTTGAATGCCTTGGACGCCGATACGAACGTGACCGACCGCCCCGCGGCGGGGGTATCGAGCGAGGCGAACGGCGTGTGGCGGGCGTCCGCGTATGTGAGGGGGCCGTGCACCTCGTCGGCGAGCACGACGACGCTATAGCGCTCGGCGAGGGCGGCGACATCGAGGAGCTCTGCCGCCAACCAGGCGCGCCCGACCGGGTTGTGCGGGTTGCACAGCAGAAATGCTGTGGCGCCGTCGGCGAACGCTCGCTCCAGCGCCTCGATGTCGAGGGTGTAGCGGCCGGCATCGTCTACGGCCAGCGGCGCCTCGACGACCCGGCGCCCGGCGTACGCGATGGTGGAGAAGAACGGTGGGTAGACGGGCGGGCACACCACTACCCCGGCACCGGGTTCGGTCAGGACCTCCAGCGCGAGCAGTACGCCGCGCATGATGTCCTGCAGCGGGTAGCACAACGCCGGGTCGACCTTGACCCCGTAGCGGCGCGACGAGAAATCCGCGAAGGCCTCGGCCAGCCCGTCGAACGCCGCGTAGCCGGTGTCGGCGCTGCCTACCATCTCGCCGAGCACCGCGGCGATGGGCTCGGCGAGCGGGAAGTCCATCTCCGCCACCCAGCAGGGCAGTACGTCGGGCGGGTAGGCGCGCCACTTCAGGCTGCGCCGCTGGCGGAGACGCTCGAGGTCGAGATCGTCGAAGGGATGGCGGTCCATGGTCAGTCGATGTCCTCCTTACGCCGTGACCTATCGACGTTGTCCCGCAGCGTCCTCGCCCGTTGCTCGAGGGACGCGGCGAAGCGCTCCCGCAGGCCTCGGAGCACGAACAGGGACGCGATCGACGACACGATCATCGCGAGCACCGCGGTGGCAAGCGCCGTGCCGGTGTTCCACTGCAGCCAGGCGGCGGCCAGGAGCCAGATCAGCCCGAAGGCGACGACGAACAGCCCCAGCCGAGCGAGGGTGTAGAGCATGAACGGCGTCACAAGACGGCGAGCCTAGTCAGCCGCGCAGCACCTCGGCGTACAGCACCGGGTCGACGTTGCCGCCGGAGACGACGGCCACCGTGCGGCCTGCAGGCAGATCCGCTGACCGCTCCAGCACCGCAGCGGTCGCGACTGCCCCGCTGGGCTCGGCAACAAGGCGCGACGAGAGGGCGAGGGTCCGCATCGCCGCACGGATCGCGTCCTCCGAGACGGTCACCACATCGTCGACCAGTGCGGTGATGTGCGCCCAGTTGTGCTCGCCCACGGTCGACACGCGCAGGCCGTCCGCGATCGTGCGTGCTGTCTTGGCGACTGGCCATTCGACACGGCGACCTTGTCGAAAGCCCTCCGCGAGCTCGCCGGCTAGTTCCGGCTCGACCCCGACGACGGCAGCGTCCGGCCGCAGGGCCTTTACGGCCGCTGCCACACCGGAGATCAGGCCGCCGCCGCTCACCGGCACCAGCACGAGGTCGACGTCAGGTAGGTCCTCGACGACCTCGAGCCCAACTGTGCCTTGCCCGGCGATGACCGCCACGTCGTCGTACGGCGGGACCAGCGCGGCATTGCGCTCGGCGGCGAGGACAAGGGCGGTGCTCTCCCGGTCGGCTGGCTCGACGAGCACCACCTCCGCCCCGAGTGCCCGAGTAGCGGCGAGCTTGGCGGGGTTGACAGTCCGCGCCATGACGATCGCCGCGGGGCAGCCGACGGCGCGGGCGGCGTATGCGATGGCCTGTGCGTGGTTGCCCGAGGAGTGCGTCACGACGCCGCCGGGGTGCTCTGCCGGATCCAGCAGCCCAACCGCGTAGCTGGCCCCGCGCAGCTTGAAGGCACCAATCGGTTGCAGGCTTTCCGCCTTGAGCCACAACGGCCGATCCGACCAGGGAGCCGCCAGCAGCGGAGTGCGGATGACGTCACGGCTCATGGCGTTGGCGGCCGCTCGGATGTCGGACAGCTGCACGAGGGTCACGCTCGAACGATACGGTCGCTGCCCGCCGACCTACAGTTGTGCGTGGGAGGCTTGATGCTGCGCGTACTGCCGCTAGTGATCGCCGTCGTACTGACGATCTATTGCCTTGTCGAGGTCGTGCAGTCCGACGCCACTCAGGTGCGCACTTTGCCCCGCTGGGGTTGGCTGCTGATGGTGTTTCTGCCGATCGCAGGGCCGCTGGCGTGGCTGCTGCTCGGCCGACCCACCGGTTCGCCGGACGCGCGGCCACGACCGGCTCGCCGCACTCATCGGCCCCCGCCTGACGACGATGCCGACTTCTTGCGACAGCTGCGTGTGCAGCCTCCGACCGAGGACGAGTTCCGCTCCTGGGAGGACGAGCTGCGACGCCGCGACGAGGGCGACGACAAGAACACCTGAGTCGTTCCGGCCAGCCGTCAGGCGTCGAGGAGTACGGCGGTGGTGGTGGCGTCGGGGTCTGGTGTGGGCGGTGGTGGCCGCTCGGGTTCGTGCGGCCATGCGCCGACGGGCTGGGGCTCGGCGTGCACGGAGTGGATGGTGCCGGTGGGCATGGTCCACTCGAACTCGCCGGGTTCGACTTGTTTCAGCTTCGCCAGCCCTAGGGTTTTGAGGCGGTGGTGGCGTCGGCACAGGCAGCCGAGGTTCGCATAGCTAGTGGGTCCGTCGGGGTGCGGGATGGTGTGGTCGGCGTCGCACAGCACTGCGGCTCGGTGGCAGGTGGGGAACACGCAGGTGCGGTCCCGCGCATCGACGGCGAAGCCGAGCTTGGCGGTGCGAAACCGGCCCAGCTGGCTCACATCCAGCAGGGTGCCGGCTGGGTCGGTGAGCAGCCGGTAGACCAGGGTGCCCGGCTGGGCCAGGACCTCCCGCGCCAGGCTGGCGGGCACCGGCGCGCCGCTGCCGGACACCTCACCGGGGGTGTCGTCCATCCCGAGCAGCGACTGGACCGGCACCGTCACCGCCACCACCGGGGCCGGTGGCCGGCTGGAGGGGCCCGAGTGGGCGTCGGCGGAGTCGGCGCCGCTGTCAGCCGGCTGCCCGCTGGTGGCGCGGCCGAGCAGCCGGTCGACCATCAGGTCCACCCGGCGCTGCTCGATGCTGCGCGG
>DATHBP010000139.1:0-6867 GCA_035296085.1 Nocardioidaceae bacterium
AAACGGCCGGAGTTCCACGACGTCAAGGTGTCGCCGCTCCTGGTCGTCGCCAGGGCCGTGTGCCTGGCCGCCGGGCGTACCCCCGAGCTCAACGCCAGCTGGGACGAGGCGGCTCAGGAGGTTGTGCTCCACGGCCATGTCAACCTCGGCATCGCCGCAGCGACGCCGCGCGGCTTGGTGGTCCCCAACCTCAAGAACGCCGACCAGCTCTCGCTCGCCGACTTGGCGCACGCACTTGCTCAGCTGACGGCGACGGCGCGCGACGGCAAGACGCAGCCGGCGGAGACGGCCGGCGGCACGTTCACGATCACCAACGTGGGGGTCTTCGGTGTCGAGGCCGGCACACCGATCCTCAACCCCGGCGAGTCCGGGATCCTCTGCTTTGGCGCGATCCGCCGAATGCCGTGGGTGCACCGCGGCCGGGTGAAGCCGCGCTGGGTGACGACGTTGTCCGTCTCGTTCGACCATCGCATCGTCGACGGGGCGCAGGGCTCGCGGTTCCTCGCCGACATCGCTGCCGTCGTCGAGGACCCCGCGACCGCGCTGCTGTTCTGAGCGTCGCGTGCGGAGTTGTACCGTCGCGGGCGAGTTGTCAGGGCCGTGACGGCGTATACGCCGTCTACGCCCTGACAAGTACGCACGCCGGCGTCAGCCGCGGCCGGACTCCTCGACCCCGTCCAGCCAGGCCAGCACCTTGTCGGTGTGCTCGCCGAGTCGGGGCGGCGGCAGGTGGTGCTCGCGTGAGGCGAACCGCTGGTCGTCGAAACGCAGCGGCGGGCCGGGCAGCCCGACCACGCCGGCGCTGGGGTGGTCTACCTCGATCACCAGGCCCTGGGAGCGGGTCTGCTCCCACCCGTACACCTCGTCGAGCCGGCGTACCTTGCCCGCCGGCACCCCCGCGGTGAGCAGCCGTGCCAGCCACTCCTCGGCGGTTCCTGCCGCCAACGCCTGCTCGACCTGTGCGCTCAGGGCGGCGGTGTTGGCGACGCGGTCGGCGTTCGTGGCGAATCGCGCGTCGGCCGGGTCGAGGTCCACGACGGCAGCGAACGAACGCCACAGCGACTCGCTGCCGCAGCACACCTGGATCGGCGCGTCGGCCGTACGGAACATGCCGTAGGGCGCGATCGACCGGTGACCGTTGCCGACGGGCTCGGGCACCTCGTGCGCGACCGTCCACTGCGTGCCGAGGTAGGCGTGGGCGCCGACGCTGCTGGCCAGCAGGCTGGTGCGTACGACGCGCCCGCGCCCTGTTGTCTCCCGCTCGTGCAGAGCCGCCAGCACGCCGTACGCGAGGTACATGCCGGCGAGCAGGTCGGAGATCGGGACGCCCACCTTCATGAGCCGGTCGGGGTCGTCACCTGTCACTGACATGAGGCCGGACTCCCCCTGGGCGATCTGGTCGTAGCCCGCCCGCTCAGCTTCGGGTCCGTCGTGGCCGAAGCCGGTGATGGAGCCGATCACCAGCCGAGGGTTGAGCTCGTGCAGGAGGTCGACGGGAAAGCCCAGCCGGGCGAGCAACCCGGGACGGTAGTTCTCGAGCAGGACGTCAGCGCGGCCGATCAGCCCGGCCAGCAGCTCCCGGCCGGCGGAGCTCTTGAGGTCAGCGACGACCGACTCCTTGTTGCGGTTGGCCGCGAGGAAGTACGTCGACTCGCGCTCGGCGCCGTCACCCACCCAGGGTGGCCCCCACCCCCTGCTCTCGTCCCCGCCGGGCGGCTCGACCTTCACCACGCGCGCGCCGAGGTCGCCGAGCATCATCGCGGCGTGCGGACCGGCCAGCGCCCGGGTGAGGTCGACGACGACCAGGTCGGACAACGGGCCGCGCATGCCGCCCGCGGCGGGCGTGCCGCTCACCCGGCTTGCGCGATGACCGGGTCAGCAACAGGCTCGCCCATGACCGGGTCGGCACCGGGCTCGCCCAGGAACTCGACCCAGGCCCGCTTCATGCACGGATAGTGAGTTGCTGCCTCGACCAGGCTCGCGAACGATTCGAGCGTGTCTTCGAACCGGCGCTGCAGGAGCTCGTCGGCGAGGCGGCCGTCGGCGCCGAACGCCGTGTGCGCCCGAGCGAGCGAAAACATGTCCGGATAGACCCGGGCGGCGAGGTGCTCGAGCGGCACCCGCAATGCCCACAGGCCGCGGTTGCCCCCGACCATCGAAGGAGACGCCGACATCAACAGGCACTGCAGCTCGACGAACGGCTGCGGGCGAAACCTGGAAAGCCAGTCGACGGCGTTCTTGACCAGGCCCGACACCGACGCGTTGTACTCGGGCGCGCTGATGACGACGGCGTTCGCGCTAGTCAGCCGATCGCACAGCTCCTTAGCGACAGCCGGGAAGCCCTCGTCGTCTTGGCGGTCCTGGTCGTAGAGCGGAAGCGGAAAGTCCGCCAGCGTCGCCAAGTCGACGCGCACCCCGCTCGCTTCCAGCACCGACCCGGCGAGTTGGGCCAGCCTCGTGTTCAACGAGGTGCGGCGGGCCGATCCACTGAGCACGAGGTAGCGCAGCGGCTCGTGGTGGGCTAGCGCTTGGTCGACGTCTGAGGGGCTCATGCCGTTCGACGGTACGCCGCCGCTCAGCTCGGCGTCGTCGGCGACATCAGCCACTCGCGTACGAAGTGGCCGAGATGCCGGTCGGTCCGGTCGTTGAGCCAGGCGATGTAGGACGCGCGCGACTGGTTGCTCGACCGGTGCTGCTGCGGCCAGGCACGGAGTACGTCGGCGAAGGCGGCCTTGCCGATCTTGGCTCGCAACTCGATGAGCATGAGCGCCGTGCAGTAGTAGACGTTGGTGGACGCGAACTCGTCGCGGTAGTAGTCGCCCGGCGGTCCGTAGCGGTTGCGGTAGCGCTGGTCGTTGTCCCGCAGGTAGTTGACGATGAAGCGCATCGGCGAGCCGCCGTGGGTGGCCGACCAGCGGAACTGGAGGTAGGTCGCGAAGCCCTCGTTGAGCCACAGGTCACGCCAGTCGCGAGGGGTCACCGAGTCGCCGTACCACTGGTGCGCCAGCTCGTGCAGCATCACCGCCCGGGCGTGGCCGCTGCCGCCGCTGAGTTGCCCGGTGCCCATGGTCACCAGCGTCTGGGTCTCCATCGCCGACTCGCTCGGCACGAAGACGGCGCCGGCGCGGTCGAACGGGTACGGTCCGAGTCTTGCCTCCAGCCAGCGCAGCAACCTGGGCATCTGTTCGACCAGCCGGCGTTGCCGGTCCCTGCCTGGCTCCACCCAGCCAACGACGGGCAGGCCGCCCGGACCGCGAAGAGCCATCCGCTCGTACGGCCCGATCGCGATCGTCGTCAGGTAGCTGGCAGCCGGCGAGTCGAGGTGGAAGCGGGTGATCGTGCGATGTGCCGTCGTCCGGCGGTCGACCAGCTCGCCGTTGAAGATGCCGACCCAGCGCTTGGGCGCGGAGATGCGGGCGTCGTAGAACGCCTTGTCGGAGGGGTGGTCGTTGACGGGATACCAGGTGTAGGCACCGAACGGCTCCTGCATGGTCCACACCTGGCCCGTCGACGTTGTCGTCCAGCCGACGGTGGCGATGTCGCTGCGCGAGACCGGCGCCCGTACGGGGCGTGGCGTGCCGGCGTAGTGGACGCGCAGGCTGTGCCGGGAGCTCGCCGCCAGCCGACCGGTGCGCACGATCAGGTCCTTGCCCGGGTGCCGGTAGTGCACCGGCGCGCCGTCGAGGCGTACCTCGCTGACCCGCAGCGGTCCACCGAGGTCGAGCTGGATGTGCTTGGTGGCTCGGGTGGCGCGGAACCGGATGCTGGCGGTGCCGGTCAAGGTCCGGGAGCGCGGAGACCAGGACAGGTCGAGGCCGTAGTGCAACGTGTCGATACGGGGATCGCCCTTGGCGGGGTAGTACGAGTCCTCCTTGGGTGCCGAGACCGCGTCGCGGTAGCCGGTGGCTTCGGGTGCCTGGCGCAGTCCGGGCGTGGAGGGCTGGGCAGTCGCGGCGGGACTGCCTCCCGCCAACAGTGCACCCGCCAGCGATGCCGCGATCGTCGTACGAACCATGAGCAGTCCTCGTCTCCTCGCTTCGGAAGAGTTGTCAGGTGATGGACGGTGCATAGACCGTCCACGCCCTGACAACTGCTTCATTATGGGGACGGATCGGCGAGCGCCCCGCCTATCGCCCGGCTGCGGCCGCGAAATTCGGCGACCGCCACGTCACCCACTCGGACCGTGACGTCGTAGATGCCGTTGCGCCCGGCCAGCTGACGCTCTACTGCGTCGGCCACCAGCACGTCGCCCTCGCGCGCGGGCGCGAGATAGGAGATGTCGCACGAGGCCGCGACCGTACGCACGTTGTGCGAGTTGCACGCGAACGCGAACGCCGAGTCGGCGAGGGCGAAGGTGAAGCCGCCATGGCAGATGCCGTGGCCGTTCGTCATGTCCGCCCGAACGGTCATCCGCAGCGTCGCCCGGCCCGGCGCGACGGACACCAGCTCCATTCCCAGCCCACGGCTGGCCTCGTCGTCCGCCCACATCGCCTCGGCGGCTCGTCGCGCCAACTCCTCGGGATCACTCACGCAGGCTCCGTCCGGTACGCGCGGCGGCGGCCAGCCGCTCGCTCACGCGGTAGCGGCCGCTCCGGTGCACCCCGGCCAGCGCTTCGAGTACGCCGACGACTCGCTGCGCGCCGAGCCGGTCCCCCCACTCCAGCGGCCCGTACGGGTAGTTGGTGCCCAGCCGCATCGCGGTGTCGACGGCCTCGGGACTGGCCTCGCCCCGGTCGACGAGTGCCGCGGCCTCGTCGACGAGCAGAGCGATGACGCGTACGGCGATGGCGTCCGGTTCCGGGTTGCCGCCGGCCTCGTCGGCCCGGCGTACGGGCTCGCCGTCGCCGTAGTCGTACCAGCCGGCGCCGCTCTTGCGCCCCAACCGACCAGCGGCGACCAGTGCCCGCTGGGCGTTGGTCGGCTCGTAGCGCGGGTCGCGACCGGTCTGCTCCCACACCGACTCGGCCGCGGCGAGGTTGATGTCGTTGCCGATGAGGTCAGCGAGCTCGAACGGGCCGAGCTTGAACCCCGCTGCCCTGAGCGCGGCGTCGATTGCCGCGCAGTCCCCGACGCCTTCCTCGAGCATCCGTTGCGCCTCGCCGTAGAACGGCCGGGCGACCCGGTTGACGACGAAGCCCGGGGTCGACGCGCAGCGGATGGCCGTCTTGCCCCACTGCTCAGCGGTCGCCGCCACGCGCTCGGCGACGCCGGGGTCGGTCTCCGCGCCGGCCGGCACTTCGACCAGTCGCATCACCGGCGCGGGGTTGAAGAAGTGCATGCCGCACACCCGCTCGGGGTGAGCAAGCGGTGCGGCAATGTCGGTGACAGAGATCGTGGAGGTGTTGGTGGCGAGGATGGTGTCCGGCCCGCAGATGCGTTCCAGCTCGCCGAACAGCTGCTGCTTCGCCCCGAGGTCCTCGGCGATGGCCTCCACGACCAGCGCCGAGCCGGCCAGCTCGTCGAGGAGCTCTACGGGGTACAACCGCTGCCCTACTGCGTCGGCATCCGCCTCGGTGAGCCGACCCTTGGCGACGAGCCGGGCCAGCACGGCGACCACCCCATCGACTGCGGCGGATGCGGCGCCCGGCCGGACGTCGAACAGGTACACGGCATGCCCCGCCACAGCGGCGACCTGGGCGATGCCCGCGCCCATCGTGCCGGCGCCTACTACCCCGACCCGGCTGTCGGCTGGCAAGCCACGACTCACCCGAGGTCCTTGGCCAGCATCGAGGAAACCCGGCCGGTGCCGTCGGCAAGCTGGCCGACCTCGACGTATCCGCGCCCTTCGTGGAACGCGATCGACGCGTCGTTGCGCGGTTCCAGGTTGACTTCGCACACGAGCCGCCCCAGCGGCGTGGCCAGCTCCTCCATGGCGTCGTACACGAAGCGTCCGACGCCTTGGCGCCGGTGGTCCTCGGCGACGACGATCCGGTCGAGGTAGAGGAAGGAGTCGTAGCGGTCGGCGAACCAGCCGAAGTACTTGCTGTCGTACGCCGACCCGGCCGCGAACGTCAGCACGAAGGCGACGGGCCGACCGTCGCGCTCGACGACGCGGGGGTAGGCCGCCCAGCCGAGCAGCTGGCGCAGACGCTCGGCGGACAGCACGCTGGTCATCGCGGAAACGGGCTCGTTGAGCGCGAGTACCGTCGGGACGTCAGAATCCGCCATCGCCCGCAACCGCACGGGGCACAGCCTGCCTTACCGTGCTGGAGGAGCCATGAGCCAGGCCACCGGCTGGTACGACGCGCACCGCGAGACGCTCGACGCAGCCCTCGCCGCCATCGCGTCGCGCGAGTACTTCTCGGCCTATCCGGAGTCGCCAAGCCCCAAGGTGTACGGCGACTCCGCTGCCGCTGAGGGCAAGGCGGCGTTCGAGGCCTGGTTGGGTAAGGCGTTCCCGCTGGGCACACCGGGCGCCGAGGGAACGGTGGCGAGCGAGAAGTCGCCGTACGGACTCGAGCTAGGGGTTGCCTACCCCCGGCTGACCGCTGCCGGTCTCGACGAGCTGGTCGCGGCTGCAGCCGCCGGGCGCTCGGCCTGGCGCGACGTCGGGCCGGACGGCAGAGCTGGCGTGTGCCTGGAGATCCTGGCCCGGCTGCACGCGCGGGTCTTCGAGCTGGCGAACGCGGTGATGCACACCTCCGGCCAGGCGTTCGTCATGGCCTTCCAGGCAGGCGGTGCGCACGCGCTGGACCGGGCTTTGGAGGCGATCGCGTACTCCTACGCCGAGATGACCCGTACGCCTCGCACGGTGGTCTGGGAGAAACCGACCCGCGGTGAGCCGATCCGGCTGGAGAAGACGTTCACCGCGGTGCCGAGGGGCGTCGCGCTGGTCATCGGGTGCAACACGTTCCCGACGTGGAACTC
>DATHBP010000140.1:0-8499 GCA_035296085.1 Nocardioidaceae bacterium
GGCCCGGTGCAGAGCCGGGCTGGCACGACTCGGTGTGCGCCGGGGCGATCGGGTAGCGGCCTACCTGCCCAACGTTCCCGAGGCCGTTGTGCTGATGCTCGCCACCGCCAGCCTGGGGGCGGTGTTCTCCTCCTGCGCGCCGGAGTTCGGCCTTCGCAGCGTGACCGACCGCTGGCGCCAGATCGAACCGAGCGTGCTGGTCGCGGTCGACGGCTACCGCTACGCGGACAAGGCGATCGACCGCAGCCACGAGGTCGCCGCGATCCGGGCCGCGCTCCCGAGCCTGCAGCACACCGTCGTGCTGCCCTACCTCGACGAGGAGGCGGCGGTGCCGACCGGCGCCCTGTCGTGGGCCGAGCTGGTCAGCGAGACGGCGCCGATGGCGTACGAGCCGGTGCCGTTCGACCATCCGCTGTATGTGCTCTACTCCTCGGGCACGACCGGCCTGCCCAAGCCGATCGTGCACGGTCACGGCGGCATCCTGCTCGAGCACGTCAAAGCGCTCGCGCTGCACATGGACCTCGGTCCGGGCGACCGGTTCTTCTGGTTCACCACCACTGGCTGGATGATGTGGAATTACCTGGTGTCCGGGCTGGCGGTCGGCGCCGCGATCGTGCTCTTCGACGGAAACCCCGCGGCCCCGGACCTCGGTGCGCTGTGGCGACTCGCCGAGGAGACCGAGGCGACCTATTTCGGCACCAGCGCGCCCTTCCTGCTGGGCTGCGCCAAACAGGGCATCGAGCCAGCGGAGCTGGCGAACCTCTCCCGGCTGCGCGGCGTCGGGTCCACCGGCGCGCCGCTGCCGCCCGAGGGGTTCCGCTGGGTCTACGACCACGTCTCCCCCTCGGTGCTGCTGATGTCGTTCTCCGGCGGCACCGACGTGTGCACCGGATTCCTCGGCGGTTCGACCCTGCTGCCGGTCTATGCGGGGGAGATCGCCTGCCGCTGCCTCGGCGCCAGGATCGAGGCGTACGACGAGGCAGGGCGCCCGGTGATCGGCCGACGCGGCGAGCTCGTCATCACCGCGCCGATGCCTTCGATGCCGGTGGGGTTCTGGGGGGACGCAGACGGGTCGCGCTACCGCGCCGCGTACTTCGAGCACTTCCCCGGCGTCTGGCGGCACGGCGATTGGATCACGATCACCGAGCTCGGCACCTGCATCGTCTCCGGCCGGTCTGACGCGACGCTCAACCGAGGCGGCGTACGCCTTGGCACTGCCGAGTTCTACGCCGTCGTGGAGTCGCTGCCCGACGTCGCCGAGTCGCTCGTCGTCCATCTCGAGGACGACGAGGGGGGTGCCGGGGAGCTGTTGCTGTTCGTGGTGCCGGCGGCGGACCAGCACCTCGACGACACGATGCGCCGGCGCATTGTCACCGAGCTACGCGCCCAGCTGTCGCCTCGCCATGTCCCCGACCAGGTGTACGAGGTGCCGGCCGTCCCGAAGACCTTGTCCGGCAAGAAGCTCGAAGTGCCGGTCAAGAAGATCCTCTGCGGAACGCCGGTCGACGACGCCGCGGCAAAGGGCGCACTGGCCAACCCCGAGTCTCTCGACGCATTCGCCGAGCTTGCCGCTACCCGGCACGCCCCGGTGTGAGCGCCAGCCACCTCCCGCCCCCCGCTGACTTGTGACGTACTTGCTGCCAGAACCGCGATCGACGAGCAAGATTGTCACAACGCGTGCAGCGCCCCGAGGCGGGAAGTGGTGGGTTAGGGCGGGGACAGCTCGGCGGCTGCCATCTCGCTGGCGACCAGCTCGGCGATCTGGGCGGTGTTAAGCGCAGCGCCTTTGCGCAGGTTGTCGCCGCAGACGAACATCTCCACGGCTTGGGGGTCGTCGAGCGAGCGGCGTACACGACCCACCCAGGTGGGGTCGGTGCCCACCACATCGGCTGGCGTCGGGAACTCGCCGTTCGCCGGGTCGTCGTTCAGCACGACCCCTGCCGTGTCGCGCAGCAGCTCGCGGACCTCTCGTACGTCCACCTCCTGGCCGAACCGCGCGTGCACCGCCAGCGAGTGGGCCGTCACCACCGGAACCCGTACGCACGTCGCCGACACCGCGAGCTCGGGGAGCCCCAAGATCTTGCGCGACTCGGCGCGCACCTTCAGCTCCTCGCTGGACCAGCCGTCGGCGGCCAGCGAGCCTGCCCACGGCACGACGTTGAGCGCCAGCGGCGCGGGGAAGGGACCCAGCTCGTCGCCGACGATCCGGCGCACGTCGCCGGCCCGGGAACCGAGCTCGCGGTTGCCGCCCACCTTCTGGAGCTGGTCGTGCAGCGTCTCGACTCCGGCCCGACCGGCGCCGGAGGCCGCCTGGTACGACGCCACGACGAGCGACTCGAGTCCGTAGACGTGATGCAGCGCACCGACGACGACGATCATCGACAGGGTGGTGCAGTTGGGGCTCGCGATGATCCCCTTGGGCCGGTGGTGCGCGGCATCGGCGTTGACTTCGGGCACCACGAGCGGCACCTCGGGGTCCATCCGAAAGGCGCCGGAGTTGTCGACGACGACCGCTCCCCGGGCCGCGGCCACCGGCGCCCACTGGGCAGAGACATCGTCGGGAACGTCGAACATTGCGACGTCCACGCCGTCGAAGCACGTCTCGCTCAACGCCTGCACCTCGACCTGCTGACCGCGCACGCTGAGCATCCGGCCAGCCGAGCGCGGCGAGGCGATCAGCCGAATCTCGCCCCAGACGTCCTCCCGCCAGCTCAGCAGGTCGAGCATCACCGCGCCGACTGCGCCGGTCGCACCGACGACGGCCAACGTCGGCTTGGTCATCGCCCCGATCCGGCGTAGACGACGGCCTCCACCTCGGCCGAGTCGAGGTCGAAGGCCTGGTGGGCGGCGTTGACGGCGGCGTCGACGTTGGCTTCCTCGACGATGACGGAGATGCGGATCTCCGAGGTCGAGATCATGTCGATGTTGACGCCGGCCTCGGCGATCGCGGTGAACAGCCGCGCCGTCACACCCGGATGGGTCCGCATCCCGGCGCCGACGAGCGACACCTTGCCGATCTGGTCGTCATAGCGCAGCGAGTCGAAGCCGACCTCGTCTCGCAGGCTGGCCAGCGCTGCCATCGCCCGCTGCCCGTCGCTGCGCGGCAGCGTGAAGGAGATGTCGGTCAGCCCCGTCGCTGCCGCTGAGACGTTCTGCACGATCATGTCGAGGTTGATCTGCGCGTCGGCGAGCGCCGAGAAGATCCGAGCGGCCTGGCCCACCTTGTCGGGGACGGCGACGACGGTCACCTTCGCCTCGCTGCGGTCGTGAGCGACACCGGAGATGATCGGCTGTTCCATCGGCGCCACCTCCGGCTCGTCGGTGATCCAGGTGCCGTCCCGGTGGGAGAACGACGAGCGTACATGCAACGCCATGCCGTGGCGGCGGGCGTACTCAACGCAGCGCAGGTGCAGGACCTTCGCGCCGCAGGCGGCCATCTCCAGCATCTCCTCGTACGACAGCCGCGGGATCCGCCGGGCGGTCGCCACGATGCGAGGGTCGGCGGTGAACACGCCGTCGACGTCGGTGTAGATCTCGCACATGTCGGCACCGAGAGCGGCGGCGAGCGCGACGGCGGTGGTGTCGGAGGCGCCGCGGCCCAGGGTGGTGATGTCTTTGGTGTCCATCGAGACGCCCTGGAAACCAGCGACGATCGCGATGGCGCCGTCTGTCAGTGCCTGCTGGATGCGCCCGGGCGTGATGTCGATGATCTTGGCGTTGCCGTGTGCGGAGTCGGTGATGACGCCTGCCTGCGAGCCGGTGAACGACCGTGCCTCGTGCCCCAGGTTGGCGATCGCCATGGCAAGCAGCGCCATGGAGATCCGCTCACCGGCGGTGAGCAGCATGTCGAGCTCCCGCGGCGGTGGCAGCGGGCTGACCTGCTCCGCCAGGTCGCGGAGGTCGTCGGTTGTGTCGCCCATGGCCGAGACGACCACGCACACGTCGTGTCCCTGCTTCTTCGTCGCGACGATGCGCTGCGCGACGCGCTTGATGCCTTCGGCGTCGGCCACCGACGACCCGCCGTACTTCTGCACGACAACGCCCACGCAGGCCTCCTCGGCTGACGTACGG
The DNA here is from genome assembly GCA_035296085.1 of Nocardioidaceae bacterium. GTDB lineage: Bacteria > Actinomycetota > Actinomycetes > Propionibacteriales > Nocardioidaceae > DATHBP01. Next base: position 4,072 of record DATHBP010000140.1, read on the forward strand.
CGAGCGGGTCCAACCGGGTGTACGCGAGTGCATGCGTACGAGTGACGATTCTACGGCGAGGTAGCCGCCGCAGAGCTCACGTCAGAGAACGGAGCGCTCGGAGTCGAGCCGGTCGTGAGAGATGACGGACTGCAGCGCGCGCAGCGCCGCGCCCGCCTCCGCGCCCCAGCTGGAGACGTAGGAGAACTGCCACCACCACAGCGCCTCGCTGAGGTGACCTGCCCGGTGGTGCCGCAGCCCGTGCGCGACAGCGTGCGCGATGCCGGCGAGGTCGTCGGAGAGCCGGCTCGCCACCACTTCGGGCGGGACCTCGTAGGGGTCGAACACCTCCATGTACTCGTCGGCGCCGCCGAGCAGCTCGCAGAGCCGCTCGCGCAGCTGGTCGAGGTCGGGATCGGGCCCGGTGTCCGGTTCGAACCGCTCCGCGGGGACGATGTCCACGTACGCCGCGAGCCGGCCGCCGGCCAGCAGCAGCTGGCTTACCTCGAGCAGCAGCAGCGGCACCGCGCGGGCTGCATCGTTGCTGCGGGCGACCTCGCGGAGGGCGAGCAGGAAGCTCGCCACCTGGTCGGCGACGATCTGGCCCAGGTCCTCGAGGTCGCCGGGCAGCTCCTCGACCCCGCTGGCACCACCGAGCGCGCGGTTAGTCACCGATGGCTCGCCTCCCCTCGAAAGCCCGGCCCAACGTGACCTCGTCGGCGTACTCGAGGTCGCCTCCTACCGGCAGTCCACTCGCCAGCCGGGTGATGCGCAAGCCCATCGGCTTGAGCAGTCGCGTGAGATAGGTCGCGGTCGCCTCGCCCTCCAGGTTGGGATCGGTCGCCAGAATCACCTCGGTCACGGCGCTCTCCGCGAGCCGCGCAACGAGCTCGCGGATGCGCAGGTCGTCGGGGCCTATCCCCTCGATCGGGCTGATCGCACCGCCGAGGACGTGGTAGCGACCGCGGAACTCGCGGGTCCGCTCGACAGCCACGACGTCCTTGGACTCCTCGACCACGCAGATGGCCGTCGGATCGCGACGCGGGTCGCGGCAGATGCGGCAGAACTCCTCCTCGGCGACGTTGCCGCACGTCGCGCAGAAGCGCACCTTGTCCTTGACCTCGATGAGCACCTCGGCGAGCCGGCGTACGTCGACGTCGTCACTGGCGAGCAGATAGAACGCGATGCGCTGCGCCCCCTTTGGCCCGACGCCCGGCAGCCGCCCCAGCTCGTCGATGAGGTCTTGGACGACCCCTTCGTACACCGCTGCCTCCGACCTTTGCGCCAGGCTCAGGCGCCGGGCAGTGCAAAGCCCGCCGGCCCGGCGCCGGGCGCTCCGCCGAGAACTCCACCAAGCCCACCGGCGAGCGGTCCCAGCTTGGCGGCGGCGAGGTGCTGGGCGTTGGCGTTGGCGTCGCGCACGGCAGCCACGACCAGGTCGGCGAGGGTCTCGGTGTCGTCGGGGTCACAGGCGGCCGGCTGGATCGCGAGCCGCAGCAGCTCGCCGGTGCCCGACACCGTCGCGGTCACCAGTCCCCCGCTGGCGCTGCCGTCCACCTCCGCCTCGGCCAGCTCGGCCTGGGCGCTCATCAGCTGCTGCTGCATCTGCGTCGCCTGCGCGAGCAGCCCAGCCATGTCCGGCATGCCGCTGGCGTCCACAGCAGTCTCCGTTCGTCGTCGGCGCCGTGCTCGTACCGGGTCGCGGCCGAGCGGCAGGGCGAGCCTACGGCCTCAGTCGTGGCTGATCTCGTCGATGACCTGCGCGCCGAGCTCGCGTGCGAGCAGGTCGGTGTGCTCGATCCCGCCGCTGTGCACGACGGGGTCATCGGGGTGCGGCTCGCCGTCGACACCGGCCGGAGGGGACTCGGCGGCTCTGAACCCATCGGGGTCCGCGCCCGCCGCGGTCGTCGCGGGCTGTCGTGCGACGGTGGTGTCAGCGGAGCCTTGCGCCGCCGAGCTGTCGAGGACAGCCCCCACCTGCCAGTCGACACCGAGCACGTCCATCAACGACTGCCGGAGGATCTCGTCGTTGCCCGACCGCAGGAAGGACTCGCGAGCTCCTGGGTTGGCCAGCGAGATCGTCAGCTTGCTGTCTGTCACGTCGAGGACCTGCGCGTGCTGGCTGAGCAAGATCCAGGTAAAGCGCCGGCGCGACTTGACCTTCTCGAGGACCTCCGGCCAGAGCCGCCGCACATCCACCACACCGAGCGGGCCGTCGCTGTGCACAAGTGGCTCGGTCGGCCCCTCCAGTGACGCCGCGGCTGTCGGCGCTGGTGCCTGCGACGCACGAGCAGGCGCTGCTGGGCCACGGTCCGGGGCGGATGCGTGCCGCGGCTCAGCGGGTGGCGCCGCCGCTCGTGGGGCCGGTAGGGGAGTCTCGGCGCCGGCAGCCTCGGGGGCGGCCGCGATGGCCATGCGCCGCTCGAGCCGGTCGAGCCGGGCGTGCAGACCTTCGGTCGAGTGATCGGCTCCGGGGAGCAGGACCCGGGCGCAGATCAGCTCGAGCAGCAGCCGGGGCGCGGTCGCTCCGCGCATATCCGTGAGCCCCTGGCTGACCAGGTCGGCCGCTCGGGTCAGCTGGCCGATGCCGAAGCGCGCAGACTGCGAGGCGTACTGGTCGGCCTGGTCGGCCGGCACGTCGAGGAGGCCCTTGGAGACCGCATCGGGCACCTGGGCCACGATGAGCAGGTCGCGCAGCCGTTGCAGCACGTCCTCGGCGAAGCGGCGTGGGTCTTGGCCGGTCTCGACGACCTTGTCGACGACCGCGAACACGGTGCCGCCGTCGCCGGCCGCGAAGGCGTCCACCACCTCGTCGAGCAGCGACTGCGGGGTGTATCCGAGCAGCGACGTGGTCAAGGCGTACGTCACACCGTCGTCGCCGGCGCCCCCCATCAGCTGGTCGAGCACCGAGAGCGTGTCGCGGACCGAGCCCGCACCGGCGCGAACGATCAACGGCAGAGCCGCGGCGTCCACGTGGACGCCCTCGTTGACGCACATGGTGGTGAGGTAGTCGGCAAGCATGCGCGGAGGGACGAGCCGGAACGGGTAATGGTGGGTGCGCGAGCGGATCGTGCCGATGACCTTGTCGGGCTCGGTCGTCGCGAAGACGAAGCGCAGGTGCGCCGGCGGCTCCTCCACCAGCTTGAGCAGCGCGTTGAAGCCGGCCGAGGACACCATGTGGGCCTCGTCGATGATGTAGACCTTGTAGCGCGAGGCGACCGGGGCGAAGAACGCCCGCTCACGAAGGTCTCGGGCGTCGTCCACCCCGCCGTGGCTGGCGGCGTCGATCTCGATCACGTCGATGGACCCGGGGCCGCCGCGGGCAAGGTCGCGGCAGCTGTCGCACTGTCCGCAAGGCTCTGCCGTCGGTCCTTGGGTGCAGTTGAGCGCGCGGGCCAGGATGCGCGCACTGGTGGTCTTGCCGCAGCCGCGCGGGCCGGAGAATAGGTATGCGTGGTGGACCCGGTTCTTTGCCAGCGCCGCCTGCAACGGTGCCGTGACGTGCTCCTGCCCGATGACGTCGGCGAACGTGTCCGGCCGATAGCGCCGGTAGAGCGCCAGCGGTGCGTCCATGCGTACGTCTCCTATGTCCAGCCGCACCTTAACCATCGACGACGACAACCGGCCATGCCTGCAAGGGGCTTCCGAAGCCGGTGGAGGTGACCCCCCGCGCACCCAGCAGAGCTCACTTGCCCTTGCTGCCTTCCGGCCCTGGGGGATTGGGCGAGGTGCCGCCGCACGGGGGGTCGCAGGTCAGTCTACGACGGCTCACGTCGCGGGCGGCAGCGTCCACGGAGCCGCTAGCCTCGGCGACGGAGGATTCGCATAGTGGCCTAGTGCGCACGCTTGGAAAGCGTGTTGGGTGCAAGCCCTCAGGGGTTCGAATCCCCTATCCTCCGCCAGCTGACCAGACCGGGACGTGGGGGCCGATCACGCTCACTGCCGCCTGGTCTGCCCGCACTGGCAGGGCCAACTCGGGTAGCGGGGTCGGGCGCTCGGGCAAACACCGCAGCCTCGAGATCAAGCCACCCAATCATGGCTCTCTGTAGCCGGCTGATCTCATCCCGGCGGATACCATGCGCATTGTGCTCGCGACCGGCAGCGCCGGCAAGTGCCGGCCTGCGATACCGAGAGGGTATTGATGTACCAGGTCGACAACGCCGCGAAGGTGTTCAGCGAGCACCGAAAGGCAGGGCGTACCGGCAAACGCTGGGTCAATCAGACTGTCCTGGCGCTGGGCATGACCAGCCTGTTCACCGACATCTCCTCCGAGATGATCACCGCGATCTTGCCGATGTACCTCGTGTTCGGTCTCCACCTTTCACCGTTGGCTTTCGGTGTGGTCGACGGCTTGTATGCAGGGGCAACAGCCGTGGTCCGGCTACTGGGCGGCTTCGTAGCTGATCGCGCGCGCCGGCACAAAGAGGTGGCCGTCGTTGGCTACTTCCT
>DATHBP010000141.1:0-1737 GCA_035296085.1 Nocardioidaceae bacterium
CGGCAGTCCCACGACGGCCCGGCCGGTCGGCGCCAGCTGTGGCGTGGGGAGACCTCCAGTGGCAGTCGCACTGGAGGCATCGTGGACGTACCGTTGTGGGCTTGGCTGGCGGTCACCGCCGTCATCTTGGTCATGCTGGCAGTCGACCTGCTGGCTCATCGTCATGCGCACGTGGTCGGCGTCCGTGAAGCGGCTGCCTGGTCAGCGATCTGGGTTGCCCTGGGCCTGAGCTTCGGTGGCGTGGTGTGGTGGGCGTACGGCGGCACCCGAGCGGGTGAGTACTTCGCCGGATATCTGATCGAGAAGTCGCTCGCCGTCGACAACGTGTTCGTCTTCGCGGTGCTGTTCAGCTACTTCGCGGTTCCGCGTGAGTATCAGCACCGGGTCTTGTTCTACGGGGTGCTCGGCGCGCTGGTCCTGCGCGCAGCGTTCATCGCCGCTGGAGCGGTCCTGATCGCCAACTTCGCGTGGATTCTCTACGTATTCGGCGCCTTCCTCGTCTATACGGGGATCCGGATGGCCCGGCACCGCAACGACACGGTGCAACCCGACAAGAGCATCGTGCTCCGAACGTTCCGGCGGTTCGTGCCTACCACCGACGAGTACTGCGGTCAGAAGTTCTTCGTCCGGCGTGCGGGCAAGCTCGTCGCAACCCCGCTGCTGGCAGTGCTCGTGCTGGTGGAGGTGACCGACGTCGTCTTCGCCGTCGACTCCATCCCCGCCATCTTCGCCATCACCCAGGAGCCGTTCCTGGTGTTCACCAGCAACGCCTTCGCGATCCTGGGGTTGCGCGCGCTGTACTTCCTGCTCGCCGACCTGATGCACCGCTTCGTCTACCTCAAGCTCGGCCTCTCAGCCATCCTGGTCTGGGTCGGTGTGAAGATGCTGCTCCTCGACCTCTACAAGATCCCCATATCGGTCTCGCTGTCCGTGGTGGCTGTCTTCCTCGCGGCCGCGGTGATCGCCAGCCTGCTGCGAACGCGCACCTCGACCGAAGTCGCCGACGAGCCCGCTCTCTCTGGGAGGCACTGATGAGCGAGACAGCGCTACTCCCCAGTACGCAGCGGCGGCTCCGGCGGTCGAACGCACTGGCTGCGCTGCTGCACGCCCTCCAGGCTGCCGCGGTGCTCGCCCTCGCCACGGACTTCGCGCTGCCGGTCAGCGGCACCTACCTGGCCGGTCCACCCGGCACACCGCCGCAGGACGCTGTGGCGCTGTTCGAGATTCCCACCGGGCTGGCTGTCGCTGCGTTCTTGGCGTTGTCGGCGGTTGCTCATCTGCTCGTGTGCACCGCCTGGTGGCGGCGCTATGTCGCGAACGTCGCACGCCACCGCAACCCCGCCCGCTGGGTGGAGTACGCCCTCAGCTCATCGATCATGATCGTGCTTATCGCTCAGCTCGTCGGCATCTCCGACGTCGCCGCGCTGCTCGCAGTGTTCGGCGTCAACGCCGCGATGATCTTCTTCGGCTGGCTGCAGGAGAAGTATGAAGAGCCGGGTCGCGGCGGCTGGCTGCCGTTCACCTTCGGGTGCCTGGCCGGCATCGTGCCCTGGCTGTGCATCGCCATCTACGTCACCTCGCCAGGCTCACCAGCCGACGCGTCGCCGCCCGGTTTCGTGTACGGGATCCTGGTCTCGCTGTTTGTCTTCTTCAACGTGTTCGCTCTCAACCAGTGGCTGCAATACCGAGCCAAAGGACGCTGGAGCGACTATGTCTACGGTGAGTACGCCTACATCG
>DATHBP010000142.1:0-14944 GCA_035296085.1 Nocardioidaceae bacterium
CGCCCGTGGGTGAGATCACCTCCGGGACGTTCTCCCCGACCCGTCGGCTGGGGGTCGCCCTCGCCCTCCTCGACCGGTCAGTTGACGACGGCGCGCAGGTGTTCGTGGACGTACGCAGCCGCCGCGAGGCGTTCACGGTCAGCAAACCGCCGTTCGTGCCCTCTCACGTCCGCGACTAGCGCAGCGCCTGCTCATCCGGCGACCAGACACACCAACGCGACGGCGGTCGCCAGTTCGGTGATCGCGCCGAGTACGTCACCGGTGAGGCCGCCGAAGCGGCGTACGGCCAGCCGCAGGAGCATCTCGCCGCAGCCGAGCGCGAGCACGGTGGCGGCGCCCACAGCCAGCCAGTGGGACGTGTCGGCCGTCAACGAGACGAGGGTCGCGACGGCGGCAGCGGCCATCACCGCCGCTCCCACGCCGACCCACGGCACGGTCCCCACCACCGTGCGGCCCAGACCGTCGCTGCGGGCAGTCGGGACGCCCCGCCGGCAGCTGAGCGGGAGCGCGAGCCGCCCGAGCATGCACCCCAGCACGAGTGTCGAGACGCCGAGTCCGGCGCTGATCGCGTGGGCGAGCGCTGCGATGTCGAGCGCCAGCACCAGCACGATCGCGACGACGCCGAACGGGCCCACGTCGCCGCGCCGCATGATGGCGAGAGCCGACGTTCCCGGTTGGCCGCTGCCCAGACCGTCGACGGTGTCCGCGAGGCCGTCGAGGTGGATCGCGCGAGTGAGCGCGGCCAGCGTCGCCACCGCGAGCACTGAGAGGACCAGTGGCGGCAGCAGCGAGCCGCCGACGACGACGGCGAGCGCAACCACCGCGCCGAGTGCCGCGCCGACCAGTGGAGCGAGGGCCATCGCGCGCGCCGCGACTGCCGGGTCTACGCGCGCGGGTGGCGTGACCGGCACTGCGGTCAGCGTGCCAACCGCGAGCCGCAGCGGGTCGGTCAGTGCGCTCACGGCTCGAGCTCGAGCGAGCGACCCGCCACGCAGAGCAGCACGCGGTCCGAGCTCTGCGCCACCACAGTGTTCAGCCGGCCCAGCGCATCGCGGAAGCGCCGGCCGGACGCTGTCGCCGGCACGACGCCGCTGCCGACCTCGTTGCTGACCATTACCAGCGTGCGTCGGCTGCCGCGGACCGCCGCCGCCAGCGCGTCGACTCGTTCGGCGACCCGCTGTTCGGCGTCGTCGGCCCAGCGATCGTCGTCCCAGGCAGAGCATTCGTCCATCACCGCGTTGAGCCACAACGTGAGGCAGTCGACGAGCAGCGGCGCTCCCGGCTCTGCGAGCAGTCCCTCGAGGTCGGTGGTCTCGACGGTGCGCCAGGACGCCGGTCGGCGAGCTCGATGTGCCGCGACCCGGCGGTCCCACTCGGCGTCGCCCGGCATCGCCTTCGCGGTCGCGACGTAGACGACCTCGGGTTCCGAGCGCAGCAGCACCTCGCTTCGTCGCGATTTGCCCGAGCGCGCACCGCCGAGGACCAGCGTCCGGGTTACCGGTGCCTGCCCGGCCGGCTCGACCGGCATGACCGCACCGTCGTCGACGAGCCTGGCGCCGTACCCCGCCAACCGGTCAGCCAGTTGTGGCTCCGGTGGGTTGGCGTGCGAGAGGTGGACAGCGATCACATCGGTCGCTGCCGTGACGGCACCCGCTGCCCGCAGCTCGTCCAGCGTCTCGCCGAACGACGCGAAGTTGAGATGGTCACCGCGCGGCACCGCCGCTGCGCCGAACGTCTCCTCGAGGAGCACGACGTCGTACGCCGCGTCCGTCACCGCGCGGACGGCAGCCGCTCGCAACGGACCGGTGTCGGTGGCGTACAGCAGCCTGGAGCCGTCCGGACCGGTGACGTCGTACAGGAGTGCCGCACCTTCGCCGAGGTGCGTCGCCGGCACGGCTGTCACGCCATATCCCCCACAGTCCACGTGCTGACCTGGCGCGATCGGGCGCAGCCGTACGGGCGAGTCGGGAGCAACCCAGTCGCGGCACGCCGCGATGACGGGCGGCGGCCCCAGCACGGTGACCGGAGCCTCGGTGACCCAGGACCGGTAGAGGAGAAACGCGGGGTCGCAGTGGTCGGGATGGGCGTGGGTGAGCAGCACGTGGGTCACGCCCGCGAGGGACCGGCCGGCGCGGGCGGCGCTGCGTGGAGCGTCGGCGCCGCAGTCGATCAGGAGCCGGCCGTCCAGCAGCACCGAGGTCTGGGCGCGCACCCGACCGCTGGAGCGCATGGCACGGCACGAGGCGCACGCGCAGAACGGGTTGGGCCAGCCGTCGGCAGCCGCGGTGCCGAGGACGACGAGCTCCATCAGGGCCGCGCCGGCTCGTCGGGTCGGAAACCGACCGGCGCATCGAAGGCTGCGCGCTGCGCGGCCCGGCGGAGGGCGGCGAGGATCGCCGGCCCGGCGACCACGATGAGGACGGCGGTGAGCAGCCCGCGGGGGATGTCCCACCCCAGCGACGTGGTGGCCCAGAACAGCAGATAGCGACCGGCGTTCTCGCTCACCGGGTCGCCGGCCACGAACGACACCTCCGGGCCGTAGGCCGCGAACGGCCAGAACCACAGGTTGAGCAGCCAGCCGTACGCGAGACCGGCAAGGAAGCCGTAGGCCGCGACCACCCAGATCTCGGCGCGGCCCCGCCAGTCCGGCAGGCACCCGGCGAGGAAGCCGACCCACGCCGCGCCGAGCATCTGGAACGGCATCCACGGTCCGACACCGCCGCTGACCAGTGCCCCGGAGAAGATCGTCAAGGCACCGAGGACGAAGCCGAACCCGCGGCCGAAGACGCGGCCGCCGAGGATGATCAGCGCGAAGCCGGGCTCCAGGCCGGCCGTGCCCGGTCCGAGCACCCGCAGTGCCGCTCCGACTGCCGAGAGCATCCCCAGCAACGCGACGGCCTTGGCGTCCAGGCCGCCCTCGGTGAGCTCGGCCAGCACCACGAGTGCGAGCAACGGCAGCAAGACGACGAACAGCCATGGCGCATCCGCGGCGTGCGAGGTGTCCAGGGCGCTGCCGGGGTCGGTAAGGAAGGGCCAGCCGAAAGCGACGAGCCCCACCGCTGAGGTGACGGCGAGGACGACGGAAGACCGGGCGCGCAGCCGGACCACGGCCCGATCGGTCGGTGCGGCGGTGTGCATCACGACGCCGGTGCCAATGCGGCCGCCACTTCGCCGACCGTCAGCCACGGCTGCGGCGCCAGGATCTTGGCGACCTGCGGCGCGAACGACGGCGAGGCAACAACGACTGACGCGGTCGGCCCGTCGGCGACGACGTCGCCGTCGCCGAGCACCACGACGCGACTGGCCAGCTCTGCCACCAGCTCGACGTCATGGGTGGCCAGCACAACCGCGTGTCCGGCTGCGGCCAGGTCGCGCAGGACCGACACGAGACGTCGTTTGGCCCCGTAGTCGAGGCCCCGGGTGGGCTCGTCCAGCAAGACGAGCACGGGCGCGGCCGTCAGCACGATGGCCAGGACGAGCGCGAGCCGCTGCCCGGCCGACAGATCCCGGGGATGCCGGTCGTCGGCGACGCCGGGGGAGAGCTCGTCGAGCAGCCGCCGAGCGCTGCCGGGCGGCGCCGTGGCGTCGGAGTCGGCAGTGGCGCACTCCAGCGCCACGGAGTCGGCGTACAGCAGATCGGCCGGCTCCTGAGGTACGAGCCCGACCGAGCCGATCAACCGCTCCGGTGCTGTCCGCAGCGGGTCGTTGCCGGACACCTCGACAGCTCCGCTGGCGGGGTGCACCAGTCCGACCAGTGACTTGAGCAAGGTGGACTTGCCGGCGCCGTTGCGCCCCATCAGTGCCACCACCTCGCCGGTGCAGATGCGCAGGTCGACGGCACGCAGCACCGGGTTTCCGGAATAGGCGACAACGAGGTTGCGCACGCTGGCGACCTGGCTGGCTCCCGGGGCGCGCCCCACCAGCTGCTGACCACGCGGACGGCCCCCCAGCGCGCTGAGCAGCGGCCCGGACGCGCGGCGGGCGTCGCGGACGGACAGCGGCAGCGGTGACCAGCCGGCCAGGCGACCGAGCTCCACGACCGGCGGTGCCAGCGGAGAGGTGGCCATCACCTCCTGCGGCGTGCCGGCGACGACTGGGGCACCGCCGCCGGGTACGAGCAGCAGCCGGTCGGCGTACTGGACCACGCGCTCGAGCCGGTGCTCGGCCAGCAAGACGGTGAGGCCTAGGTCGTGGACGAGCCGCTGGAGTGCGGCGAGCACCTCCTCGGCGGCTTGCGGGTCCAGCGCGGAGGTGGGCTCGTCGAGGACCAGTGCTTGCGGATGACTGGTCAGTACCGAGCCGATGGCCACACGCTGCTGTTCGCCCGCGGACAGCGTCGACAGCGGCCGGCCGCGCAGCTGCGCGAGGCCGAGCAGATCGAGGGTCTCCTCGACCCGCTTGCGCATGACTTGGGGCGCCAGCCCCAGCGACTCCATGCCGTACGCCAGCTCGTCCTCGACCGCGTCGGTGACGAAACCCGCCAGCGGCTCCTGGCCGACGTAACCGACGACGTCGGCAAGGTCTCGCGGCTTGTGGGTACGCGTGTCGCGGCCGGCCACACTAACCCGGCCGCGCAGGAGCCCGCCGGTGAAGTGCGGCACGAGCCCGTTGACCGCCTTGAGCAGCGTCGACTTGCCCGAACCGGTAGGCCCCACCACGACGCACAGCTCGCCCGCCGCGACGTCGAGGTCGACGTTGCTGACCACTGGTCGTGCGCTGCCGGGGTAGCTGATACTCACGCGCTCGAAGCGGATCATCGGACCGCTCCGACCAGCGGTTCGCTCCGCCCCCGCCGCGCGCGCACGCGGCTGGCCAGCAGCGGCGGCGGCGCGAGCCACGCCGGTGCCAGCGCCACCATGACGCCACCTACGGCAAGCAACGGAACCGACGGTACGACCAGCGGCCCGGCGAGCTGCAGCGCCGCGGGGTCGCGCGCGGCGGCGGCGAAAGCGGCGATCGCCGCGGTGAGCCCCGACCCGGCCACAAGCCACTCGGGCAGTGCCCAAGGGTCCGGCCGGTAGCGGCTGCGCTTCGTGCGCCGACCGCCGATCGCCAAGCCGCAGACCGCGAGCGCAGCCCCGGCCAGCAGCGTGGGCAGGCCAAGGAGGGCGGCGGCGCTGGCGTCGAGCAGCCCGTAGACGCCGACGCAGATGCCCAGCAGCCCAGCGAAGACGAGAGTCGCGGTCAGCCGACGGGAGCGGCGGCTGGCTTCGCTGGTGCGCCCGTAGCCCCTGCTGTCCATGGCGGCCGCGAGCTCGATGGAGCGCTCGAGGGCCCCTTCCAGGACGGGCAGTGCTGTCCGCCGGAAGCCGCGCAGCCCGCCGGGGCGTTGACCGCGCAGCCGGCAGGCGCCCCGTACTCGCGTCGCGTCCTCGATCAGCTGTGGCGCGAACGTGAGTGCGACGACGACGGCGACACCGACTTCGTACAGAGCGCCAGGCAGGCAGCTCAGCAACCGCCGCGAGCTGGCCAAAGCGTTCGCGGCTCCAACGCAGCACAGGATCGCCGCCAGCTGCAGCCCCGCGTAGAACGCGGTGAGAACGGCCTCGGCGGTGACGGTTCCGCCCAGCTTGACTCCGGCAGCCCACTGCGGCAGCGGTACCTCGGGCATCGCGAGCAGCACGTGGTTCCCCTGGGCGCTGCGGGAGAGCAGTGCCTGCAAGACGATGCGTACGGCGATCAGGATCAGGCCCAGCTTCAGGAACGCGACGTACGAGCGCGCCCACGGCGCGTCCCCTCGACGCGCCGCCACCACGAGTGCGGTCACCGCGATTACCAGGGCCAAGACGAGCGGGTTGGTGGTCCGGCTCGCCGTGGCGGCGAGCGCGAGCGCCCAAAGCCACCACGCCCCCGGGTGGAGGTGCCGCGGCAGCGACGGGCGGTTGACCGCGCGCATGGCCAGGCCGCTCAGGCGCGCCGGCGTACGATGAGCCAGGCCGCGGCGGCGAGCGCCAGCACCACGATGCCGACACCGACCGGCGCCCACGGGAACTCTGCGGCGGCGTCGGCCGAGGCCAGCTGCAGCGTCACCGGCTCATCCTTGGCCGGCACGGAGGCGTCCTTGATCTCGGGGCCGCACTCGCCGGCGGGGTAGCCGTCGATGCCACACGTGAGCCCGGCATCGACGCGCACGTCGGCGACGGACTGCAGCACCTGTGTCCCGCTTGCCTGCGCCGAGACGACCGCGCACTCGCCGCGCGGCTCCGGCGGCGTCTCCCCGTCGGGTGCCTCAGCCGCCAGGCCGTAGTCGATGACCACCGCGACCCGCTTCTCACCCTCGTCGGCCGCGGCGTCGCCGCAGATGGCGTCGAAGTCCGCCGCAGCCCGAGGCTCGCGCCCCGAGGTGCCGACGGTGATGGCGAAGCGCCAACCCTCGACGCTGCCGTCGGCTGGGGTGGTGTCGTCGGGGCCCTTGTCGGCGAACTTCCAGGCGTTCGAGCCGGCCTCGCTGTGGAAGTACCCCCAGTAGCGGTAGCCCGACTCGGCTTGGGCGGGTCCAGCGGCCAGGCAGGACATGGCGGTGACCACTGCGCAGAGGACTGTGGCGAGGTGGCGACGAAGCGGTGACATGGGGGCCTTTCCGAGTGCTCGGTCGGGACGAGACCGGACCACTCGCCCGCCACTGCGCGGGGCCGCGACCCGGCTCCGTCCGCAGACCTCGGCGGGCAAATGGAGCCGTCGCCCCGGGCAGGTGCTCCGACTCGCCGCAATCACGGCGCATGCACTGGAACGGCGCATGCAGCGTGGCGGCCTACGGTTGCGGGTCAGTGCCGGGCTTCGACCGGCTTCCCCTGCGCCGTGGCGTTGTGCTGTGCTGACCGTGCCATGCCGGCGTCCAGCCCGTCAAAGCCCGCCCCGGACTACGCTCGGCACACGCGGCGAAGGAGGCTCGATGAGCTGGGTGTGGCGCTGCCTGGACGCGGGAGGAAGCCAGCTGAGCGCGCCGGAGGTGGAGAGCCCGGCGTTCAGTGCGCAGGGCGACGCGGAGACGTGGCTCGGGGAGAGCTGGCGCGAGCTCGCGGATGCGGGCGTGAGCGCAGTGGTCCTGGTCCACGACGGGCACGACGTGTACGGACCGATGGATCTCGCGGTGCCGCCCGGCTAACTGGAATGGTAACTGCAATACACGCCTGTATGCAATTGGGCATACAAAAGATAGGGTTGCCGGGTGAGCCGCCCGTTCCCCTTCGAGACGCCCATCGCGCCCGACGCGCTGATCGACCGGCGCACGGAGCTGCACCGGCTCCACCTCGCCGCAGCTGACCGTACGCATGTACGCCTGGCGGGGCCGCGCCGCTTCGGCAAGACCTCGCTGCTGCTGGCGCACGCCGCCTCGCTCCGGCAAGCCGGCTGGCGCACCGTCCACGTCGACCTGTACGGCGTCACGTCCCTTTCCGAGGTGTGCGCGCGGATCGTCTCGGCGTACGGGCGGCTGCGCGACTCCCGGCTGCACGCGCACCTCGACGCTCTCGGCGCCCGACTCGGCCTCAGCCTGACTCCAGCCGGGCCAGGGATCAGCCTCGGGCCGCGGACGCCCCGTCAGGACAACGAGGCGACGTTGACCGCTGTGGGGGAGCTGCTCGACCTGCCGATGCGCCTCTACGAGCGCGACCGGCAGCCGACGCTGGTCGTCTTCGACGAGTTCCAGGACGTGCTGTCCGCCGGCGCCGGGCTGGACGGGCTGCTGCGCTCCCACGTCCAGTACCACGGCGAGTCGGCGGTCTACGTCTACGCCGGTTCACATCCCTCGCTCATGCGCCGACTCTTCACCGACCGCGAGCGCCCGTTGTACGGACAGGCGGAACCGCTCGAGGTGGGTCCGCTGCCGCTCGACGAGGTGCTGGTAGAGCTGCAAGAGCGTTTCGCGGAGCTCTCGGAGTACCCGGGCGAGGCGTTGGGTCCGCTGGTCACGACCGGGGCCGGGCATCCGCAGCGCACCATGCTGCTGGCGCACCTGCTGCACCGCGAGCTTTCCGCCCGCGACGCCGGGACGACGGGCCTGCCGGCCGCTTTGGTAGGCGTCGAGGGGCTGGCGCTCGCGGAGGCTGTGATCGCGCAGGCGATGGAGCAGACCGTCGAGGCGCACCAAGCGGTCTGGGACGGGTTGTCGGCGGGCAAGAAGGCGGTGCTCGCGGCGCTGGCGAGCGGGTCGGCGCCCACGGGCAGCCGTACCGCCAGCGTGCACCAGCTCTCGCGCGCGGCGCTGCAGACGGCGTTGCGCGATCTCGGGCATCAGGGGCAACACCTCGCCCGCCAGGACGGCGGCTGGCGTTTCGTCGACCCGCTGTTCGCCCGGTGGGTACGCGATCGGGGCCGACCCGAGTTCGGCTGAGGCAGCCGGCGCGCCGTTCAGGCCCCCGAGTGCTCAGGCAGCCCGCGTGCGCGGCGACATCTCCGCGGTCTTCGCCGGGTCGCGCTCGACCACCGGTTCCAGGATCTCGTCGATGCGCACCAGCAGGTCGGCGTCCAGCTTCACCCCGGACGCCTTGACGTTCTCGGTCACCTGCTCGGGCTTGGTGGCCCCGATGATCGCCGCGGAGACGTTGGAGTTCTGTAGCACCCACGCGATCGCCAGCTGGGCCAGCGACAGCCCGGCGTCGCTCGCGACCGGTCGCAGCTGCTGAACGCGCTCCAGCACGTCGTCGCGCAGCCAACGTCGTACGAAGTCGGCTCCGCCTTTCTCGTCGGTGGCCCGGGTGCCCGGAGGCAGCGGCTCTCCAGGCCGGTACTTGCCGCTCAGCACCCCCTGGGCAATCGGCGACCACACGATCTGGCCGATGCCGAGCTCCTCGCACGTCGGTACGACCTCCGCCTCGATGACGCGCCACAACATGCTGTACTGCGGCTGGCTGGACACCAGCGAGATGTTCAGGTCCCGCGCCAGCTCGTGGCCGGCCCGTATCTGGTCGGCGGTCCACTCGGAGACGCCGATGTAGAGCGCCTTGCCCCGGCGTACGACGTCGGCGAACGCCTCCATCGTCTCCTCGAGCGGCGTCTCGTGGTCGAAGCGGTGCGCCTGGTAGAGGTCGACGTAGTCGGTCTGCAGCCGGGTGAGCGACCCGTCGATCGCCTCCGCGATGTGCTTGCGAGACAGCCCGCTGTCGTTGGGCCCCCCGGGTCCGGTCGGCCAGTAGACCTTGGTGAAGATCTCGACCGACTCGCGCCGCACCCCGCGCAGCGCGCGGCCGAGCACGGACTCGGCAGCGGTGTTGGCATAGACGTCGGCGGTGTCGAACGTCGTGATGCCTTCGTCGAGTGCCTGGCGCACGCAGGCGGTCGCCGCATCCTCCTCCACCTGGGAGCCGTGAGTGATCCAGTTGCCGTAGGCGATCTCGCTGATCTTCAGCCCACTGCCGCCCAGGTTGCGATGCTCCATGTCGAGGACCCTATGGCCTTCCGGGGCGCCGAGCAGCCGGACCACTCAGGGGGCGGCTCAGAGGGCGGCGCCCACCTTGACCTGCGGTTTGGGCAGCCGCAGCCTCCGTAGCTGGCTGCTGCGGAGTACGGCATAGAGCGTCGCGCCCTTCGTCGACTCGTCGGGAAAGCGGGTGCTCAGCTCCTTGCGCACCTTCCAGACGAGGTAGGCCGTGTCGGCCACGACCGAGATCACCGTGCCCAGGAACACGAGCGAGGAGTAGGCGGCGAGCGCTGGAAAGAAGAGGTTGAGCACCATGACCAGCAGCAGCAGCGGCAACAGGAACTCTCCCACGCTGCGGCGCGCGTCGACGAAGTCGCGGCAGAACGCGCGCACCGGGCCGCGGTCGCGCGCCGGCAGATGCCGGGTGTCGCCGGTCACCATCGCCTGGCGGGTGAGCTCGCGTTCGCTCCGCAGCCGTTGACGGCGCTGCGCCGCCGCCTCCCGGCGGTCCCGCGGCGGCGTGAGCCGCTGCTTGCGCGCCTGCTCGGCCTCACGGCGCTTGGGCGTGGGGCGGCCCTTCCCGACGGCGGTCGCCCCGCTCCCCGCGCCTTCCGTCGCTTGCCCGGCGTCGTCCGAGCCAGCCGGCGTACGGCGACGCAGCAGCCCTGAGCCTCGCAATACGCTGGAGCCTCGGAACACGCGGCGGCCTCGAGACGCTCGGGACGGACAGGGGCACGCCTGCGACGGATCGGGGGCGCTCGCGTCAGGGTAGCGGCGCGGCGGTGAGGCTCGACGGCCCGTTCGCCAGCCGGACCGGCGCGACGTAGGCTGCGACCAGCAGGCGTCGCCAGCGGCCCCGTTCGTGCAGTGCCTGCGGCAACCGCTTCGGAGCACCCGAGAGAAGGGCCGGCCCCACTTCCATGAGCCTCATGCAACGGATGAACCTGATCTTCCGGTCGAAGGCCAACAAGGCGCTCGACAAGGCCGAGGACCCGCGCGAGACCCTCGACTACAGCTACCAAAAACAGCTCGAGCTGTTGCAGAAGGTCCGCCGCGGTGTCGCCGATGTGGCGACGAGCCGCAAGCGGATCGAGCTGCAGCTCAACCAGCTCGACCAGCAGTCGACCAAGCTGCACGACCAGGCGCAAAAGGCGCTCGCGATGAACCGGGAGGACCTGGCGCGTGAGGCGCTGACCCGACGCTCGGGCCTGTCAACCCAGATCGCCGACCTGCAGCGCCAGCACGCCGCCCTGCAGGGGGAGGAGGAGAAGCTCAGCACGGCCAGCCAGCGCCTGCAGGCGAAGGTGGAGTCCTTCCGGACCCGCAAGGAGTCGATCAAGGCCACCTACACGGCGGCGGAGGCGCAGACGCGCATCAACGAGGCGTTCTCCGGCATCTCCGAGGAGATGGGCGACGTCGGTATGGCGATCGAGCGGGCCGAGGACAAGACCGCCCAGATGCAGGCACGGGCTGGAGCCATCGACGAGCTGCTGGCCTCCGGTGCGCTGGAGAGCCCGGTCAGCTCTGGCCAGGACGACATCGCCTTGGAGCTGGAGCAGATGGCGTCCGGGTCCGACGTCGACACCGAGCTGGCGCAGCTCAAGGCTCAGCTGTCCGGCGGAGAGCCGCCCAAGCAGCTCGAGAGCGAGCCGACGGCCGCTGCCACCGAGCAGCCGGCGTCCACCCCCGAGCAGCCGGCGTCCACCCCCGTGCAGGCGGAAGAGCGGCCATGATCGTGCGGATCATGGGCGAGGGCCAGTGGGAGGTCGCCGACGACCAGCTGCCCGCGCTCAACGAGCTGGATGCGCGGCTGGAGACCGCTCTCGAGGCGGGGCACGAAGAGGGATTTCGTGCCGCCTTGGCAACGCTGCTCGCCGCGGTCCGGTCCAGCGGGTCGCATGTAGCCGACGACGCGCTCGTCGACTCCGACCTCTACCTGCCGCCCGACGACGCCACCATCGACGAGGTGCGCCAGCTGCTCGGCGAAGAGGGGCTCATTCCCGGCTAGCAAGGGAACAACGCGGGGGCGTCCAGCGTCGTACCAGGTAGGAACAGAAAGCAGGTATGACATGGCCGACACCCGGTTCATCAAGGACCGCGGGCTGAACGTTCGCATGGGCTTCGTCATGGCGATGCTCGCGCTGCTCTACCTCGCGGTGATGGCCGCCATCATCGTGTACTTCGAGGCATCCGTGGTCGTAGTCCTTGTCATCGCGATCGCGGTGGCGTTCGCTCAGTGGTACTTCTCGGACAAGATCGCGCTCGCGGCCATGCGCGCCCGGGAGGTCACCCCGCAGGAGGCGCCGGAGCTGCACGGCATGGTCGACCGGCTCTGCGCGCTCGCCGACATGCCCAAGCCGCGGGTGGCTGTCGCCGACACCGATCTGCCGAACGCCTTCGCCACCGGCCGCAGCCCGCAGCACTCCGTTGTCTGCGTGACGACCGGCATCTTGCGCCGCCTCGACGCCGAAGAGCTCGAAGGCGTGCTGTCCCACGAGCTGTCCCACGTCGCCCATCGCGACGTCGCCGTGATGACGATCGCGTCCGTGCTGGGTGTGGTCGCCGGGCTCATCACCCGCTGGGGCCTGTACTTCGGGGGCGGTCGCGGCCGCGACCGCAACTCTGCTGCCGTCTTCTTGGTGGTGTGGCTCGCCAGCATCGTCGTGTACGTCATCAGCTTCTTGCTCACCCGGGCACTCTCGCGCTACCGCGAGCTGTGCGCCGACCGATCCGGGGCCTTCCTCACCGGCAAGCCCTCCGCGCTCGCCTCGGCGCTGGTGAAGATCTCCGGTGACATGGCCCGCATCCCGACCCAAGACCTCCGCAAGGCCGAGGCGATGAACGCGTTCTTCTTGGTCCCCGCACTCAAGGGGCAGGCGCTGAGCTCGATCATCGCCACCCACCCGCCGCTGGAGCAGCGGCTCGAGCAGCTCGCCCGGGTCTCCGCCGAGCTCGGGCGGCCGGTGTGACCCAGCCGCAGCACGAGCCGGCGGGCCGCTAGCCGTGGGGTTCCTCGATGCGGTCCTCGGGCGCAGCAAGCCCGTCAAGCCAGATCTCGACCAGCTGTTCGCGCTGCCGAGTGCCGCGATCACCCTGCAGGTGTCCAGCGGCTTCCGACCGGCCGGCGTCGGCTCCGTCTGCTACCGCGCCGCCGAAGGGGCGTCGTTCGCGTCGACGCAGAGCGACGTCCAGGCACTTCTCGACGCGGACGACGGGCCGGCGGTCGAACGCAGCACCGACTCCTTCGGCTTCACCTGGCTGACCTGCCGCGGCGACGACATCTCCGCCCTGGTGACCGACCTGCACGCGGTGAACCGCGCGCTCGAGGACGCCGGCTTCGGTCCCGCTCTGCTGTGCTCGCTCGTCGCGTTCGTCGACGACTCGGGACGGCGATTCGGCCTGGTCTACCTCTACAAGCGCGGCACGTTCTACCCGTTCGCCCCGCAGCCCGGGGAGCGGCGTGACAACGCCGTCGAGCTTCAGGTCCGCGGTTTGCTGACCGACGACCTCAAGGTCGAGCCCGACTTGTCCCGCTGGCTCGCGGTCTGGGGTGCTCCCGGACTGGACGCCTGAGCCGAAGTTGTCAGGCCCCTAACGGCGCATGCGCCGTCCACACCCTGACAACAGCTAGAGGAAGTGGCCGGAGGGCAGGTACGGGGCCGGTGGCCGCATGTGGCGCAGGCAGAGGTAGCCCTCGTTGTGGACCGAGAGCCCGGCCGCGAGAGCGACGTCGATCGCCCACTGCTGCTCGGCGGTGATGTCGCCGAACTCGAGCGCCGTGTCCGGGGAGGAGCGCGCGAGCGCGGACCACAGCAGCCGCTGCGCGATACGCCGATTGGTGGCCGCCAGCAGCACCGGCGAGCCGTCTGGTCTGGCGTAGCAGTAGCCGCTGCCGGTCATCAGGTCGCAGATCTCGAGCGGGAACTCCTGGAGCAGCAGTGCATGGTCGACGCCGTGCCCGGCACCGCGCAGCCGCCGGTCGACGGAGTCGCACAGGGCGGCGTCACCGCTGCCACCCTCCCGGATGCCGTCGACCACCGGCAGCACCGAGCGCGCCACGGTGCCGCGCACGTGCATGGCCGGGTGCAGGACGAAGCCGGCGAGCCGGTAGCGCCGGGCGGCGCGGGGGTCGTGCGAGGAGCAGATCATCCCGCGCAGGCAGCCCTCGCTATAGCGCAGCGCCGCATCCAGCAGCGCCTTCCCGACGCCCGAGCCCTGCGCGCGGGGAAGTACCGCGTAGGACGACAACCCCCACAAAGCTTCACGTCGCAGTGACAGCGCGACGCCGCACACCCCCTGGTCGTCTTCGGCGACCCAGCAGCCAGGGCCGTCGTGCTCGAGCAGGTGGGCTGCAGACCGGCGCCAACGCTGCGCGCGCCCAGCCGGCCGCATGCCGCCCGGCGCAGGTACGTCGGCGCGGTGTGTGGCGACGTCCAGGGCGAAGAACGCCTCAGCGGTGACGCGTTCGACGCCCGCCACGTCACTGTCGCGCATGGGCCGCAGCAGCACTCGTTCACGCTAGCCATGGGCAGGTCAGACTGAGCGCATGCGGGTCGTCGTCGCGCCAGACAAGTTCGCCGGCACCTTGACTGCGGTCGAGGCTGCCGACGCGATCGCCACCGGGTGGCTGCGGCGCGCGCCGGGCGACCAGGTGGTTACGGTGCCGATGTCCGACGGGGGCCCTGGCTTCTGCGACGTCATGCACGCAGCCCTCGGCGGGTCACGGAGCGGTGTGACCGTGGCCGGGCCGCACGGCGAGCCGGTGGCGGCCAGCATCGTGAGGGTCGACGACACGGCGTACGTCGAGTGCGCCCAGGCCTGCGGCGCGCACCTGGTGCCTCCCGGTCGCCACGACCCGGAACGAGCGACGACCCTCGGCGTCGGGCAGCTGATGGCCGCTGCGCTCGACGCAGGCGCCCGACGGGTGGTCGTCGGGCTCGGTGGCAGCGCCACGAACGACGCCGGGGCCGGCCTGCTGGCCGCGCTGGGAGCGACCTGCTCACCGGCCGGGTCGCTGACCTCCGGCCCGGCTGGCCTGGCCTTGGTCGAGCGCGTCGACCTCGACGCAGCCCGCGACCGGGTCGGCGACGCCGAACTGGTGGCGGCCAGCGACGTCGACAACCCGCTGCTCGGGTTGCGCGGAGCGACGAACGTGTACGGCGGGCAGAAGGGCATTGCCGACGAGCGCAAGCTGGCGGTGGATGCCGCCCTGCAGCGCTTCGCCGACCTTACCGACCCACTGACCGCCCGGGTCGCCGGCGCGGGCGCCGCCGGCGGACTCGGGTTCGCGCTGCTCCTGCTGGGCGGCACCCGACGTCCCGGCGTCGACGTGGTCGCCGACGCGGTCGGCTTGCCACGGCACGCTGCCGAGGCCGACGTCGTGCTCACCGGTGAGGGGGCGTTCGACGTCACCTCCGGCTCCGGCAAGGTGGTCGCCGGCGTCGCGAAGACTGCCGGTGAGGCCCTGCGGCCGTGCATCGTCGTGGCCGGCCAGGTGCTGGTCGGAGCGCGGGAGATGCGCGCCTTGGGCATCGAGGCGGCGTACGGGATGGCAGACCTGGTCGGCCTTGAGGCGGCCATGGCCGA
>DATHBP010000143.1:0-2627 GCA_035296085.1 Nocardioidaceae bacterium
AGCAGCCGACCGGCGGGACCGTCGGGGGTCAAGACCTAGCCCAGCACGGCTACGCCGGCGTGGCGCTGCAGGTGATGGGCGCGATCGCCGAGAACCGCCCGGCGACGATGATCCTCAATGTCCGAAACGGTGCGACGATCCCGGGTCTTCCCGAAGACGCCGTGATCGAGGTGCCAGCCACCGTCGACGCGAACGGCGTGCACCCACTCCCGACTGCCTCTCCTGACCTCCATCAGCTGGGTCTCATGCAACAGGTGAAGGCGGCGGAGCGGCTCACCATCCGCGCTGCGCTGAGCGGTTCCCGCGCCGACGCCCAGCTCGCCTTCGCGTTGCACCCCTTGGTCAACTCCCTCGACGTATCCGCCCGGCTCGTCGAGGGTTACGTCGCATCGGTTCCGGAGCTCGCAGCGGTGCTCTGCCGATGACCACCGAGGAGCCCTTCGACGTATTCGTCCATGGGACGGTGTTTCTCGACATCGTGATGACCGGCCTTCGCGCTCGCCCGGCACCGGGCACCGAGGTCTTCACCGACGGCATGGGCTCATCCCCGGGCGGGATCGCGAACTTGGCGATCGCGGCCGGCAGGCTGGGACTCTCCACCAGTCTCTCGGCCGCGTTCGGGGACGACTTGTACGGCGACTTCTGCTGGCGCAGCCTCGATGAGGAAGCGGGCATCGATCTCAGCCACTCGCGCCGGATGACGGCGTGGCCGACGCCGGTGACGGTCTCGCTCGCATTCGACGGTGACAGGTCGATGGTCACTCACATGCGCCCGACGCCGGTCGCGGAGGACGAGCTCGTGGGCACTCCCCCGCGGGCCCGCGCCGCCATTGCCTACCTGTCTGCGGAGCCGCCCGCGTGGCAGAACCTAGCCCGCGAGCAGGGAACCTTGATCTTCGCGGATGTCGGCTGGGACAGCACTGAGCAGTGGTCGTCCACGGTGCTCGACCAGCTGTCGGGCTGCCACGCTTTCGTGCCCAACGAGGTGGAGGCGGTCGCCTATACCGGCACCGACGACGTGGAGACCGCTCTGCGGCGGCTCGCGGACCTTGTGCCCATTGTGGCCGTGACCTCCGGAGCGGCCGGGTCACGCGCCATCGACAACACCACCGGTGAGGAGGCGTGGGTGCCGGCCGTCCCGGTCACCGCACAGGACGCCACTGGCGCTGGGGACGTCTTCGATACCGCATTCACCCTCGGTACGCTCAACGGCTGGCCGCTTGCCGATCGGCTGGCATTCGCCAACCTGTGCGGGGCGCTGTCGGTACAGCACGTCGGCGGGTCGCTCGCCGCCCCGGGGTGGGGTGACATCACCGACTGGTGGTCGCGGACGCGGACGCGGCCGAACGGAGGGGCGCCGACTGCCACCGACCTGGTGACCCGCTACGGCTTCCTCGACGACGTCATCCCGGACGGCCCGCTCCGTGCGGTTCGCCGCGCGAGTGCGACGCTGGCCCGCAACTCCGACGCCTGATACCGCCACAAGGAACACCTGTGAAGTCCAGCTACCGCCACATCGTCATCGGGGCCGGCGTGATCGGATCCGCCGCAGCGCTTCACCTCGCCGAGCGCTGCGGCGGGGACGTACTACTGCTGGAGCAATACCGGCTCGGGCACGACCGCGGGTCCTCCAACGACCACTCCCGCATCATTCGCCACGCCTACCACAGCCCGGCGTACACCGCGTTGACGCCGGCGGCGTACGCCTGCTGGGAGGAGGTCGAAGAGCGCACGGGCCTCGATCTAGTGCTGAAAACCGGTGGACTCGACCTGTTTGCGGGCACGCATGGCGACGCCGACCTGCGCGCCTACCGGTACTCGCTTGACTCGGCCCAGATCCCGTACGAGCTGCTCGACGCCGCCGACATCCGCGCGCGGTATCCGCAGTGGCGCATCGACGACGACGTGCACGGGATGTATCAGGCGGACGGGGGGATCCTCGACATCCGGCGCGCGGTAGCGGCACAGTTGGCGCTGGGTCGCGAGCTCGGCGTCACCTGCGCCAGTGAGACGCGCGTCGAGGGCATCGACCGTGACGGATCGCGCATCGCAGTGCGGACAGATCGCGGCACGGTGTTCGCGGACCACCTCACTCTTGCCACCGGGTCGTGGGCCGGCGAGCTGCTGTCCGACCTCGGCGTCGCCTGGCGGATCACGCTGACCCAGGAGCAAGTGACGTACTTTGCGCCGGCGCGAATCCGCGATTTCGCACCCGACCGCTTTCCGATCTGGGTCTTCCATGGTGAGGACATCTACTACGGCTTCCCCGTCTATGGCGAGGTAGCGGTCAAAGTCGCTCGGGACCTCGGCAAACGCACGATTTCTCTCGCACAACGCACGAACGAGCCCGACCCCGCGGAGTCCGCGAGGCTGCTGAAGTTCCTCACCCGTCACCTGCCGGACGCGGTGGGGCCTGAGGTCCTGTCCAAGGTGTGCGTCTACGACATGCCGCCGGACAAAGAGTTCATCGTCGACGTCCTCCCGGGCGATCCCCGCATCACCGTTGCGATCGGCGGCTCAGGCCATGCCGGGAAGTTTGCGGCACTCCTCGGTGGGGTGGTCGCCGACCTCGCGACCGCCGGAGCCAGCCGACATCCGGTCGACATCTTCCGGGCCGACCGTGCGGC
>DATHBP010000144.1:0-2421 GCA_035296085.1 Nocardioidaceae bacterium
TGCTGCACCGAGGTCTGTCCCGAGCACATCAAGATCACCGACAACGCGATCATTCCGATGAAGGAGCGGGTCGTGGACCGCAAGTTCGACCCGCTGGTGTGGCTGGGTACCAAGATCCGCCGGCGAGACGCCCGCGACGAAATCTGAGCGGAGCACGGGGTCGGCCCAGTATCGGACCGTCAGACACCTTCGCCGTCGCTCCCGGCGTAACTAGAGCTGGGACCGAGGTCAGCCCGGGGGCGCCGCTCGCCTGGTTGTCGCCGCTTTCTTCGTGCGGCGGGGACTGGCTGCAGCCTTGTTTCCGCCGCGGGAGCCGCTGCCCGGCTCTCCACCGCGTCCCGCCCGGCCACCGCGACCGGTTTTGGCGGAACCGGCCTGGTCGCCACCTGCCTTCGCGATGACTCCGCGGCGCTGCTTGTTGCGGCGCGGCCGGACGGGAACCTCGTCAGGGGCGTCGAGGCCCGCCGAGCGCATCGCTCGGGCGATCCGGTTGAACTGCGCCGGGTCGTAGTCGGCGGACTTGGGGTTGGCCGAGAAGATAGTGCGCAAGCCAGGCTTCCCGCCGTTCTCGTCGGTGAAGCGCGGGTCGCCGGTGGCGAGCAGCATGCGGCGCGGCGCCTTCGGGTTCCACGTCACCGTGACCTGGTGCGACTGATCGCTCAGAGCCAGCTGGCTGGAGTCGTTGGGCTTGGTATCCGCCATTTCGCGGGACACCCCTCTCCCTGAGGAGTAGGCGCCCCTGAGGGGCGCGAGTTACGCCACGCAACCTGACATGAAGGTTACGCACCGCCGTGCGGGTCTCCGCCTTTCGCGCTTAACTGACTTCCGTGGGGCACAGCCTGACGCCGACCGACACAAAGCGTTATCATTAATGAACACAGAGTGCTTCTCCAGGCGCCATTCCGGGCCCGCTGCCGCCGAAGGGACCCGCATGCAATCTGTCCTCGGCGGCTCATCGGCCGAGCCAGGACCTGACCATGACCCGGTGGGGCTCGACCGGCGGAGCCTGTTGCGGCTTGCGGCTGGTGGCGTCATCGGGGTGGGGACGGTGGGGCTCCCACTGGGCACCGCGTCCTGTGGTTTCGCCACGAATTCGCGCGACCCGGTCTCCATGGCGATGCACATCCACGGCAGCCTCAGCGAGGGCCGCGCCAGCATGGACGCCCACCTGTTTCAAGCCCGACGCACGGGCATTGACGTCATCTGGTGGACCGACCACGACTTCCGGCAGAGCGCGGCCGGCTATCGCCGAGCGGTGGACTTCAACGGCGAGGAGGACCCGGAGAACGCCCTTAGCTGGCACTGGGTACCACAGCGCATCGGGCCGCTCGGGGACGCAGGGCACGAGTTCGTGGCCAACCCGCGCAGTACGGAGAGGCAGGGGGGTGCGCTGCGTCTGCACGCCGTAGCCGGTCAGACTCCGACGTGGGCCACGTACCAGCTCGAGGCCGAGGCCTGGAACTCCACCTATTCGACCAGCTACGCCGACACGACGCTGCGGCTCGACGTCCTCTCCGGGCAGCTCGGCCCAGACGCCCAGGTCGTGGTCGAGGTCGCGTCGAGCTACCGGCCCGCCACGGGCGGACGGCCCGCCGGCCACTATCGGATGCAGTACCGCGTCGGCGCGCGCACCGGCCGTTGGCGCGAAGAGCGGGGCCTGCTCGGAGTGATCTCCGTGACCGCAGCTCCGCCTGGGCAATGGCAGCGTCTCGTCATGGACCTGTCCGCAGACCACGCTCGGTTGTGGCCGGACACTGTGGCCGGCGACGCATCCCTGTGGCGGCTGCGCGTCGGGGTACGGGCGCGCGAAGGCGCGAGCGCGCGAGCCGTTGTCGACCGGCTGCGCTTCAAGCGGCTCCGCCGGTCCCCTGCTGACGGCGCGGCACTCCTGCGCTCGCTGGTCGCCACCTACCGCGACAGGTACCCGGACGTGACGCAGCACGCCGCGAGCGAGGTTTCCCTCGTGCAACACCTCAACGCGTTCGGCGGCGACGGGGTGCTGCCGTCGTACGGCTCCGCGGCGCCGCACATGGACGCGTCTCCGACGGCGCAGCGGGAGATGGTGAAGTTTCTGCACAGCCACGGAGCGCTGGTCTGCCTGAACCATCCACTCGGTGGCCTCGGCCCAGCCGGGCTTGCCGAACGCCTCGTTGCGACGAATGGAGTGGGTGCCGACGTCATCGAGGTCGGTTACGCCGACGCGGTGGACACGATGGCCCGGGTCTTCGACGTGGCCGCCCGCAACGCCGTCTTCCTGACCGCGAACGGCGTGACCGACGATCACGGTGGTCTCGACTGGCTCGGGAGCGGACCACGGTGGGTCACCGGGGCATGGTCACGCACGCGTCGCTCGTCCGACCTGTGTGCAGCGCTCGGCGCGGGTGCGGCCTGGTTCTACGATCCTTTGTACTGGCGGGGCGA
>DATHBP010000145.1:0-2537 GCA_035296085.1 Nocardioidaceae bacterium
ATGAGGTCGACATCAGCCCCTCGGCCTCGAGCAGAGCCTGTAGTCCGTCGAGGCTGTCCACGGTTCGGGCCGCCTCACGCAGCAGCGTCAGCTCGTGCTCGTCCAGGTCGTACTCGCCTAGCACAGCACGCCACAGAGCACGCCCGGAGCGTCGTTGTCGGCGGCGCGTGAAAACTGACCCCCGTGCGGCAACCGAAAATTGACCCCCTTCCGGAGAAGCCTGGCCTGTAACCGAGGTCAGGAGGAAGCGGGTGCTGAACGTGGAGGACTGGGCTGAGATCCGTCGGCTGCATCGGGCCGAGGGGATGCCGATCAAGGCGATCGCGCGGGTGATGGGGTGCTCGAAGAACACGGTGCGGTCGGCGATCCGCGCGGTGAGGCCACCGTCGTATTCGCGCCGGGCCACGGGCTCGATGGTGGACGTGGTGGAACCGAGGATCCGGGAGTTGTTGAAGGCGACGCCGACCATGCCGGCCACGGTGGTGGCCGAGCGGATCGGATGGGAGCACTCGATTCGGGTCCTGCGGGACCGGGTCAGCGAGTTGCGGCCGGTGTATCTGCCGCCGGACCCAGCGTCACGGACCACTTATGAGCCCGGAGAGATCGCTCAGTGCGACTTCTGGTTCCCCGACATTGAGCTGCCGGTCGGGTATGGCCAGACCCGCACCGCGCGGCAGCTGCCGGTGCTGACGATGGTGTGTGGCTACTCCCGGTGGGTGTCGGCGGTGCTGGTCTCGACCCGTGAGGCTGAGGACCTCTATGCCGGCTGGTGGCAGCACATCGCGAACCTCGGCGCGGTGCCCCGCACGCTGGTCTGGGACGGTGAGGGCGCCATCGGGCGGTGGCGCGCCCGGCGCAGCGAACTGACAATGGACTGTCAGGCATTTCGCGGGGTGTTGGGCGCGAAGGTCTACATCTGCAAGCCGGCCGACCCCGAGGCCAAGGGGATGATCGAGCGGTTCCACGACTACCTGGAGACCTCCTTCCTGCCCGGGCGCAGGTTCAGTGGGGCCGAGGACTTCAATAGCCAGCTCGAGGCGTGGCTCGAACTGGCAAACACCCGCCGCAAGCGGGTGCTGGGCTGCGCCCCGGCCGACCGGATTGGCGCGGACCGGGCGGCGATGCTTCCGCTGCCGCCGGTGGCCCCGCAGACCGGCTGGCGCCGCTCGACCAGGTTGGCGCGCGACCACTACGTCCGGCTGGACTCCAACGACTACTCGGTGCACCCCTCGGTGATCGGCCGACGGATCGAGATCCACGCCAACCTGCAGCGGGTGTGGGTCACCTGCGAGGGCAAGACAGTGGCCGACCACACCCGGATCTGGGCCAGACACCAGACGATCAGCGACTCCGAGCACCTGGCCGCCGCCAAGCTGCTGCGCCGCGGACGGCTCGACGTGGTCCGGCCACCAGCAGCCGAGCTTGAGGTCGAGACCCGGGACCTGACCAGCTACGACACCGCACTCGGTGTCGAGACAGGTGTGAGCTGATGCCGGCCAAGACGACGAGCACAAGCCGTGACATCGCCAGTGAGCTGGAGTTCCTCACCCGCGCACTGAAGGCCCCCACGTTGCGCGAGTCCGTCACGCGGCTGGCCGAGCGTGCCCGCGATGAGACCTGGACCCATGAAGAGTTCCTCGCGGCCTGCCTGCAACGCGAGGTCGCTGCTCGAGAATCCCACGGCGGCGAGGGCCGCATCCGCGCCGCCCGGTTCCCATCCCGCAAGAGCCTCGAGGACTTCGACTTCGACCACGCCCGCGGCCTCAAACGCGAAACCATCGCCCACCTCGGCACCTTGGACTTCGTCGCCGCGAAAGACAACGTGATCTTCCTCGGCCCACCGGGCACCGGAAAGACCCACCTGGCCACCGGCCTGGCAATCCGCGCCTGCCAAGGCGGGCACCGGGTGCTGTTCGCCACCGCCAGCCAGTGGGTCGACCGGCTCGCCGCCGCCCACCACACCGACCGGCTCCAAGACGAGCTACGCCGCCTCGTCCGCTACCCGGTCCTAGTCATCGACGAAGTCGGCTACATCCCCTTCGAGCCCGAAGCCGCCAACCTGTTCTTCCAACTGGTCTCTTCGCGCTACGAACGCGCCTCGCTGATCGTCACGTCCAACAAGACCTTCGGTCGCTGGGGAGAAGTATTCGGCGACGACGTCGTCGCTGCCGCCATGATCGACCGCCTAGTCCACCACGCCGAAGTGATCGCACTCAAAGGCGACTCCTACCGACTCAAAGACCGAGACCTCGGCCGCGTCCCCACGGCCACCACAGAAGACAACTGACCATGCAGGGGGTCAACTTTCAGTTGCCGTCAGAGGGTCAGTTTTCAGCCGCCGTTGACACCTGGCCGGCAATGGTGGCAGCAAGCACTCTTTAAGGCGCGGATGCGTCCCCCTTGGCTGGACGGTCCCCGATCGCGCATGGGAGGGGCACCACGGAGATGCTACGTCGGCGCGCCTGGACGCTCCGGACTCCCAGGGCTGGATTGCATGACGTGGACTTTGGCACTCTCTTGCTTCGGCTGCGCAACAC
>DATHBP010000146.1:0-4425 GCA_035296085.1 Nocardioidaceae bacterium
CTCGGTCTTGGACGTGTCCTCGGTGAACTTCATGTTCCACGAGTCGACGTACTGGTGGCGGCCCGGGTCTGTCTCCGGGTCCCACTCGGGGTTCTTGACCAGCGTCAGCGAGACACCGGGCTCGTACTTGTCGAACATGTACGGACCAGTCGCCAGCGGGTGGTTCTTGTAGGTCGCTGGGTTGCTAGCGTCGCCCTCGGGGATCGGGCCGATGGCTGGGAAGGCTCCCCAGTAGGGCATGTCCGGGAACGAGCTCTCCATCTTGATGGTGAGCGTGCTGCCCTTGCAGGTGGCGCCGTCGTACTTGTCGCCACCCTTATAGGGGCCCTTGTACTTGTCTCCGTCGAGGAAGAACTCGTTGGAGTAGGCGGCACCACCGGGGAACGTCTCCCGGTCCATGGAGCGCTTGATCCCGAAGACGACGTCGTCGCAGGTGACCTCGTCACCGTTCTCATACCTGATGCCGTCACGGATCTCGAACGTCCACTCGGTGTAGTCGTCGTTGCTGTCCCACGACTCGGCGACGTCGGGGATCAGGACCATCCCGCCCTCGCCTTCGTTGGCCTCCTCGTCATAGACGTACTGGGTCAGCGCGCGCGTCACCAAGCCCGACAAGATCGAGTAGGTGTTGGTGTAGTAGGCCTCGGTCGGGTCCATGGTCGTCAGGCCGCTCGCGGCCAGCAACGTGAGCGTGCCGCCCTCTTCAGCGCCCTGGATTGCCGGTGCCGGACCGTCTTTGCGGGTCGGGTCGATGGCCTTGCCGCCGGCACCACCCTCTTTGAAGGTCGGGGTGCCGGTGGCGCCAGTGCCAGTGCCGGTGCCGTCACCGTTGCCCGTCCCGTCCCCGTCTCCGTCTCCGTTACTGCCTCCGCCGCCACACGCGGCGACGGAGAGCAACGCCACCGTGGCGGTGGCGACTCCTGTCTTCTTCCAGCGCATAAACTGTCTTCCTTCTCTCGAGATGCCGCTGGGCTTTTCCCAGCGGCCGCTTGCTGACCCGCGTGCTATCTGCGGGTCTTCGGGTCGAACGCGTCACGAACCGCGTCGCCGAAGAGGTTGAGGGCCACGACCAGCAGCATGATGCCGATGACCGGTGCCCACAGGAACTGCCAGTACTCGTCGAAGTAGGGCACTGCCCGGTTGATGGTCTGGCCCCAGGAAGGTCGGCCGGTGAGCCCGATGCCCAGGTAGGCGAGACCGGCCTCTGCCGTCACGTAGGCCGGCAGGCTCAACGAGATCGACACCACGATCGGCGCGAGGAGGTTGGGCAGCAGCTCCTTGAACAGCACCGACGACGTCGGCACCCCGATGACCCGTGCCGACTGCACGAACTCGCGCTCCCGCAGCGACAGCACCTCGCCTCGGATGAGTCGGGCGAGCCCCATCCAGCCGAAGAACGTGAGGATGAAGATCAGCGAGAAGAACTGCGCCTTGTCAAGCGCTTCGGGGTCGGCGCCGAAGCGGTTCAGCAGGATCGGCGCGAAGGCCAGGGCACCGAGCAGGAACGGGAAGGAGAGGCAGACGTCGATGATGAAGGAGATGATCCGGTCGAGCCAGCCGCGGGAGAACCCGGCGACGAGGCCGACGACCACTCCGATGATCGTCGTCAGCAGCGTCGTGATCGACGCGACCTCCAGGGAGGTCCGGGCCCCGTACACCCACTCGGCGAGTAGGTCGTTGCCGTTGTTGGGCTCCAGACCCAACGGTGCCCTCGAGTCCCAGTTGAAGTTGGGCCAGCCGATGATCGGGTAGTTGAACGCGTCCGTGTCTTCTGAGGGGTCGCCGGTGCGCAGCTCGACGCCGGCCGCGTTGCAGATGACCGGGGCGAGGATGGCGAGGACGACGAAGGTGAGGATGATCGCCGCCGAGATGACGGCGACCTTGTCGGAGCGCAGTCGCTCCATCGCGATGCGGGTCGGTGAGCGGCCGGCGACCTGGTTCGCGGCCGGGCTGTCCGGCGTAGGAACATCCGGAGTCTTCACCATCTCCGGCACCGGCATCGACACACGCACCACCTCCTCCGCTCCGAATTGGATCGACCCGGCCTGGCCGGCCTGCTGGCGCTCCGGACTCTAGGGCAGCAGTGCCCTACGCACGGAACAGGTTGGGTAACAATTCAGCCACGGTTGGCCGGCGGCTCCGGGGGTAACTGCCCGGCATCCACACCCGCTTCCTTGCGCTGAGCAGCGGTGATGGGGCTTGGCGCCCCGGTCAACGGGTCGCCGCCCGAGGCTGTCTTCGGGAACGCGATGACGTCGCGGATCGAGTCGGCGCCGGCCAGCAGCGCGCACAGCCGGTCGATGCCGATGGCGATGCCGCCGTGCGGCGGTGGCCCGTAGTCGAGCGCGTCGAGTAGGAAACCGAACTGCGTATGCGCCTGCTCGGCCGACATGCCGAGCACCGCGAACACCCGCTGTTGCATGTCGGGTCGGTGGATGCGGATAGAGCCACCGCCGAGCTCCCAGCCGTTCAGCACGATGTCGTACGCCTCCGAGAGGGCATCGCCAGGCTCGGCGTCGAAGGAGTCAGCCCATTTGGCGGTGGGTGCTGTGAACGGGTGGTGCACTGCTGTCCAGCCGGGGTCTCCGCTCGTCGTCTCGACCGGCTCGAACATTGGTGCGTTGACCACCCACACGAACTCCCACCGCGAGTGGTCGATCAGGTCGCAGCGCTGCCCGATCTCCAGCCGCGCTGCCGCCAGCAGGCCGAGTGCCTGGGTGCGCTGGCCGGCGGAGAAGAAGATGCAGTCGCCCCCGCGCGCACCCGCGTGGGTCACCAGCTCGGCCCGCTCCGCTTCGCTGAGGTTCTTGGCGACCGGCCCGCCCAGCTCGCCGTCTTCGCCCACCAGCACGTACGCCAGCCCTTTCGCTCCGTGCGAGCGCGCCCACTCCTGCCAGCCATCGAGCTGCTTGCGGGGCTGGCTTGCGCCACCCGGCATCACGACCGCACCGACGTGCCAGTCCGGCCCGGCGGGCGCGAACAACCGGAACGCAGTGTCGGCGAAGTAGCCGGTGAAGTCGACGAGCTCGCAGCCGAACCGCAGATCCGGCTTGTCGTTGCCGAAACGGGCCATCGACTCGGCGTAGGTCAGCGTCGGGATCGGGAGCGAGATCGCTGTGTCGAGCAGCTCGCTCCAGATCCGTGCCAGCACCTGCTCGGTCAGCGCGACGATGTCCGCGGTAGTGGCGAACGACATCTCGATGTCGAGCTGGGAGAACTCAGGTTGCCGGTCGGCCCGGAAGTCCTCGTCGCGGAAACACCGCGCGATCTGGAAGTAGCGTTCCAGCCCCGCGACCATCAACAGCTGCTTGAACAGCTGCGGTGACTGCGGGAGGGCATACCAGGAGCCGGGCTGCAGGCGTACCGGGACCAGGAAGTCACGAGCTCCCTCGGGCGTTGAGCGCGTTAGGTAAGGGGTTTCGACGTCGACGAAGTCGTGTTCGGCCATGACCTGGCGGATGATGCGGGTAACGT
This sequence comes from Nocardioidaceae bacterium, assembly GCA_035296085.1. GTDB lineage: Bacteria > Actinomycetota > Actinomycetes > Propionibacteriales > Nocardioidaceae > DATHBP01. The sequence continues at coordinate 3,475 of DATHBP010000146.1, forward strand.
CGGAGCGCTGGCGCAGGTTGCGCGCCATGTCACGCCTGCGGAGGTCGAGGTAGCGGTAGCGCAGCCGCGTCTCCTCGTTGACCGAGGTGGTGCTGTGCTCCTCGACGGGAAACGGCAACGCGGCCGCCGGGGAGAGGACCTCGACGTCGTCGACGATGACCTCGATCTCGCCCGTCGGCAGGTTCGGGTTGGCGTTGCCGTGCGGCCGGGCGGCGACCTCCCCCGTGAGCCGGACGCAGAACTCCGCGCGGAGCGGGCGCGCCGCCTCCTCGTCGCGGATGACCGCCTGAACGGTCCCGCTCGCGTCTCGCAGGTCGAGGAACGCCACTCCCCCGTGGTCTCGACGCCGAGCCACCCAGCCGGCGAGCGTCACCTGCTCGCCGATGTCGTCGGTGCGCAGCCTCCCGGCGTCGTGGGTGCGGATCACGGTTGTGGCTCCCTTGCGACGGTGCGCGGACGGCGATCTGCCGCCGGCGGGTTCCAGGTGGCCGGTTCGGCGGTGGTCTGTACGCCGGACCTGATGTCCTTGACCTCGTGGCCGTCCCGGCCGGGGAACCAGACGTACGGAATTCCCCGGCGCTCGGCGAAACGGATCTGCTTGCCGTACTTCGCCGCCTCCGGTGCGACCTCGGTAGGGATGCCGTGCGCCCGAAGCTGGCGGGCGATGTCTCGGCACTCTGCCCGTGCGCCCTCATCGGGCAGTGCGACCAGGACGCACGACGGCACGCTGCGGTCGCTGTCCAGCAGCCCTCGGGCGAGCAGCGGCGCCAGTAGGCGGGTGACACCGAGGGAGATGCCGACGCCGGGGAACGTGGAACGGCCGTCGCTCGCCAGCGAGTCATAGCGACCACCGGCACAGATCGAGAGGTTCCCGTGCTCGGCGGTGCGGCCCTCGAAGACTGTGCCCGTGTAGTAGTCGAGGCCGCGAGCGATGCTGAGATCGACCACCAC
>DATHBP010000147.1:0-3827 GCA_035296085.1 Nocardioidaceae bacterium
GCGATGCCTGAGCGGTGCCGATAGGAATCACCACGGGTGCTGTACTCGGATGTAGTAACGCGACGTCCCTCTCGGTTGTAGCGCGTCGCCACGTATATTGACCACTCGCCGTTCGGAGCGCTGACGAAGGCATTAAGTCGAGTACACTTCTTTGTCACTTTGGCCAGTTTGGTGCGGATTACTACTCCGCCTCGCGGGCCGTACGTGAAGGAAGCGCGCTTCATGTCCTCACAGTCGAGGCCCGGGTGCTGGGGGAAAGAGACCTTGTTGTACTTCACGACGGTCTCCGCCGACGCGCTGGAGGCAGGAGCTACAGCTGCCACCGTCGCCAGAGCGAGCGCTATGGCAATCCGCTTCCAGCTGGTGAATATTGACAAAAGGTTGTTGGATGTCGACTCGTTCGGCATACCTAATGATACCGGAAACCGCGCGATGCCGCGGAAGAACCTTACCTTTGACGGTTCTTCGGGCTTCATCCGAGGCGGACAGCGAGTGGGGTAGGGAACTGCGCTCTCGCACACGCCGGTCACCGGCTCGGGACTTCAAGCCGTTCACGACGCAACCCCGGCGAGGTTTGCGCAGTGGGTTGTAGCGCTGCAGTTTGGTCAGCCCTAAGTTCCGGCGCCAGACCCGGCACCTCCGCCAGCCGGCGGTTCAGGGACCGGATCGTCGTCAGATAGATGGGGCGAGCCCAGTACAGGGACCGGGCTCCTCTGCCTCATCCATCTGCTTCGCCAACGCAGGCGCCAGCTCGACGAGGGGACGGTCGGACGGTTGCAGATCGTGCGCAGCGGCCTCCAGCGCGCCTCTACGGCGTTCGAGAGCATCTTCAGTGATGTCGAGCGGTAGCGGAGCCAACGCCGTCATGCCCTACGCCGTGGAGCTCACATGGTGGCGCCGGTTGTACGAGCAATCCAGCACCCCTGCCGGATGATCCGCATGCGCCCGGGACCGAGACGGTTGACCGCGGCCGCGTCATACCGCCGCGAAAGTCCCAGTTGGAGACAGTCAGTCCACAGCTCAAAAGCCAGGTATGAGCCGTCAGAACAGGTCCACCGAGCACCTCAGAGTAGATTTCTTGCGGACTCTGTGCGGACTCGGGAGGCCTATATCCCTTCTGACCTGCGGTTTTGCGCCGATTCACACGTTGAAGCGGAACGTCGAGCGCGTGCGCCCCGTGATGTTCAACGACTAAAAGGACCGGAAGAGCGACCGGAGTAGTTGGCGTGGTGCTACTCAAGTAGTATGACCTCATGAAGCTTAGCGTCAGTCTCTCAGAGAACGAGGTGGCAACCCTGGACAAGTACGCGCGCGCCGCGGGGCTGGGGTCGCGTTCTGCAGCGATCCAGCAGGCGATTCGGCTCCTGGGCGATCCCGAGCTCGAGGATTCCTACGCGGCTGCTTGGGACGAGTGGGAGGCCTCGGGTGACGCGGCGGCCTGGGACTCGACCGCGGCCGACGGACTCGTTGATGCTGCGCGGTGAGATCCGCCTGACCGACCTGGATCCGGCCCGGCCGAACGAGGCGAACAAGCGTCGCCCGGCGATCATCGTCAGCAACGACCGGGCCAACTCCACGGCCGCACGACTCGGCCGCGGCGTTGTCACCATCGTGCCGATCACCAGCACGGTTACCCAGGTGTTCCCATTCCAGGTGCTCCTACCAGCCGACGAGACAGGCCTTCGGATCGCGTCCAAGGCACAAGCCGAACAGGTCCGGTCTGTTTCCGTCGAACGCCTGGACCACGTGCTGGGTCGCGTTCCCACGCACCTGATGACTCAGGTCGACGACGCCCTACGACTACACCTTCAGCTCTAGCCACGCGACCTGGTCGCGACATGATCGGACGATCTGACGTTCGAGTCGGTTAAGAGCTCCTTAGGGGCGGCATGCGGTGAATGGGCTGTCCTCCGGCGGAGTCGCGGATCCGCGCATGACAGCGAGCACCCACCAACCAACGGCGAAGACGACACACCAGCCACGACGCTCTCGAACGCATAGGAGCACGAGGCAGCGGCGGTCACTATGAACGGCAGGTACCGCAGTTGGCGGAGAAGAGCCCCGTGACCGGGTGTCCTCGGTGCGCGCTGTCGCTCAGGACACCAGCCTCGCACTGTTCGCGCGCCGGGAGGCAGAACCGTACCTCGGCCTGTCCGCGCGGATCGCGGCAGATCCCGTTCGGGTGTCGCCTGCGGGGTCAGTCCGGTCCATCACCAGCCAGGATCGCGTGGCGGCCGAGGAAGTTTGCGAGCGCTTCTGCGACTAGGGGTGTGTGAGTCAAGGCCAGGGAGTGATCGGCCCCGGTGAGCAGGACGTCTTCGGTCTGCGGCAACCAGCTAAGGACCAGGTCCCGGACTTCGGCGAACCAGGGACCGCTGTCGCTGCCGCTGATGTGCAGCACCGGGCAGTTGATGCGGCGGGCGTCCTCAGCGTCGAAGCGCCACGACAACAATGCCGGCAGATCGATGTCGAAAAACGTCGCGGTGTCGCGCTGCATTTGTTCGGCTGCGCCCGGCAGGCGCTGCTCGACCTCGGTGCGCCGGTCCGGCCCGATCACGCGGGTCAGAAACTCCTCCAGAGCCGTCTCCGGCCCGCGCACCCGCCTGACTTCCTGGAGCCTGGCGTTCGCCGCCCGGAACTCCGCGGAACTCGGCACGTGTACCGGAGGAGGTTCGATCAGAGTCAGGGTCTGGACGTGCTCCGCTGCGTCAGCGGCGAGTTGCAGGCCAACGGCGCCGCTGTAGGAGTAGCCGACGATGTGGACCCTGCCCAGTCCCAGCGCATCTATGAGATCTCGGCAGTCAGCGGCATCGCGAACGACCGACCCCGGGCCCTGGACCGGGCTGCTACTCGCGTAGCCACGCCGGTGGTAGACGATCGCGCGGTACGCGCCACCAGCGACGAGGTGTTCGGCCAGCGGCGCCAACTCGTCGGCGATCAGCGCCGTCTGCACCAAGACGACAGGATCGCCCGTCCCCACGTCGTCGACTTCCAACTCGATGCCGCTCACCTCAACGAGGCGCACATTTCCAGGCTAGCCCGCGATGGCCGCCCGGCTCCGACCTACGCCCTGTCCGCGGCATGTGCGGACGTTCAGTCAGCAATCAGGAACCGAGCCGAACACGCGATCACGCACAGCAACGCGAACAACCCGAAGCTGAGGATTTGAGTCCAGTCCCAAACCACCAGGACCATTCGAGGTACCAGAACACGGTCGGCCACCGATGGCACCCACACTCACTCGGGCCGGTGTTGGCGGTGTCGCCTGCACGACCTCAGTCACTTCTTCGCCTCGGGCCTAATCGCCTGGGGCTGCGACGTCGTGGCGGTGCAACGTGCGACCTAGGCGTTCACACGCTGAAGCGGAACTCGACGACGTCACCGTCGCGCATCACGTAGTCCTTGCCCTCTATGCGCAGCTTGCCGGCCGCCCTGGCCGCGGCCATGGACCCGGCCGCCACCAGGTCGTCGTACGACACGACCTCGGCCTTGATGAACCCCCGCTGGAAGTCGGTGTGGATGGCACCGGCAGCCTGAGGGGCGGTGGCACCACGCGGAATGGTCCACGCACGCGACTCCTTCGGACCGGCGGTGAGGTAGGTCTGCAGACCGAGCGCCTCGAACCCCACCCGTGCGAGCAGGTCGAGCCCTGGCTCTGACTGCCCGAGCTCAGCAAGCATCTCGCGCGCCTCCGCCTCGTCGTCCAACTCGGCCAGCTCGGACTCGATCTTGGCGTCGAGGAAGATGGCCTCCGCCGGCGCGACGAGCTCGCGCATCTCCGCCTTCAGTCGCTGGTCGGCGAGCTCGTCGGTGTCGCAGTTGAACAC
>DATHBP010000148.1:0-5927 GCA_035296085.1 Nocardioidaceae bacterium
CGAGGCGGGGCTGGTCGCGTCGTTCAGTCCGCTGTTCTCCGGCCGCCAGACTGCGCTGGTGCCGGGCAGCATCGCGTTCGTCAGCCAGAGCGGAGCGCTCGGCTATGGGGCCGTGAGCCTCGCCTTCGAGCGCGGGCTCGGTCTCGGCTGGGTGGTCAACACCGGCAACGAGGCCGACGTCACCGCCGTGGAGGTGATGGCTGCCCTGGCGGGCGAGCCGGCGTGCACGGCAGTGCTCGGCTACGTCGAGGGCTTCACCGACGGGTCCGGCCTGCGCCGGCTGGCAGCGCTCGGCAAGCCGGTCGCCCTGCTGGTCGCCGGCCGCTCGGCGGCCGGTCAGCGTGCGGCTGCCTCCCATACCGGCGCCCTCGCCAGCGGACGTGGCGTTGTGGATGCAGCCCTGAGCCAGTACGGCATCGTGGCTGTCGATGACGTCGACGAGCTGCTGGACGTCGGTGCGGCGTTCGCCCAGCCGCGCCGGCCGGCCGGACCCCGCGTCGGCGTTCTCACCACCTCTGGTGGCTCCGGCATCCTGGCCGCCGACGCGGTCGAGCGGCACGGCCTGGAGCTGGCCGAGCTGGCCTCGACGACACAGACGGCGCTGCGGGCGATCGTGCCGGCCTACGGCTCGACGCAGAACCCCGTCGACCTCACCGCCGCCGTGCTGAGCGATGCCACCCTCTTCGACCGGGCGTTGCAGGCTCTGCTCGACGACGACGCTGTCGACGTGGTGCTCGCCTGCTTCTGCGTGCTGACCGGCGACGACGCGGACCGGGTGGTGGCGAGCTTGTCCGCCGCCGTGCGTCGCAGCGCCAAGCCGATCCTCGCCGCACGCACCGGCGCCACCCACCTGGCGCCGGCTGCCGCGACCGCGCTGCGCGACGCCGGCGTCCCGACCTACCTCACACCTGGTCGGGCCGTCCGTGCTGCTGCCGCCCTGTGGCAGGTGAGCCGAGGCCGGCGGTCCCCGACGTCGGCGTCGCCCGCACCGGCACGGCCGGCCCCGCCGCCGGGCGCCACGGAGACCGACCTCAAAGCGCTGTTCAGCGCCGCCGGGCTGCCGGTGGCGAAGGGCCGGCTGGCCATCGACCGCCGCGACGCCGTCGCCGCTGTCGCCGAGGTGGGCGGCTCGGCCGTGCTCAAGGCGGTGGTCCCCGGTCTCACGCACAAGAGCGAAGCCGGCGGCGTCGCGTTGGACGTCCGGCCGGAGTCTGCCGCCCAGACCTACGACCGGCTGGCCGCACTCGGCGGCGAGGTCTTGGTGGAGGAGCTCGTTCCACCCGGAGTCGAAGTGCTCGTCGGAGCCACCGCCGGACCGCTCGGCACCGTGCTGACGCTCGGCCCCGGAGGTGTGCTCACCGAGGTCATCGCCGACCAGTCCATGCGGCTGCTGCCGGTCGATGCGCACGACGTACGCGCGATGGTCGACGAGACTCGCCTCGGCACCCTGCTGGCCGGTGTACGTGGGCGGCCGCCCGCCGACGTCGACGCGCTGGTCGCCACGGTCGTCGGCGTCGCCGAGCTGGTCGCCGGCTGGCCGTCCGGGTTCGAGCTCGACCTCAACCCGGTCACGGTCCTGGCGGTCGGTCAAGGCTGTCGCGTCCTCGACGCCGCGTACGTCGCTCCGGGAGCGCCGTGATGGACGTCGCCACTCTGGTCAACCGGGCCGCTCGACGTTTCCCCGGCCGCGTCGCGCTGGACGGGCCGGAGGGGACGCTCACGTTCACCGAGCTCGGCGAGCGCGTGACTCGTCTCGGCCGCGGACTGCGCCAGCTGGGCTTGCAGGCCGGTGACCGGGTGCTTGACCTGCAAACCAACCAGAACACCTATGTCGAGACCGACCTCGCGATCCGTTCCGCCGGGCTGGTCCGGGTTGCGGTGAACTACCGGCTGCACACCGACGACTGGGCGCGCATCGCCGAGGACTCCGGCGCACGGGCACTGGTCTACGACGCCCGGTTCGCCGAGCAGACGAAGGAGCTGCGCAGCGGCATCGACCACGTCATTGCGATCGGGGACGCCCCGGGGACGCCGTACGAGCGGCTGCTCGCCAGCGCCTCGACTGAGCCGCTCCCACCCGTCGCGGCGGACGCGCTGTGTGGTCTGCACTACTCGAGTGGGACGACCGGCGCACCGAAGGGCGCGCAGCGGACACACCGCAACTGGTTCGCGTCGCTGGTCAACATGACCTATGACGTGCTGGGAGGTGTTCCGGCGAGCGACGACGTGTACGTCCACGCCGGTCCGATCACGCACACGAGCGGGCTGTTCGTGCTGCCGTTCCTCGTTGCCGGGGCTCGACAGGTGGTTCTGGCGAGCTGGGACGTCGATGCGTTTCTCGAGACCGTCTCGTCCCGCGGTGCCACGCACACCGCGCTCGTGCCCACAATGGTCTCCAGGCTGCTCGCCTCCCCCGAAGTGGGACCCGAGCGGTTCACCGGGATGAAGATGCTCGGCTATGCAGGCGCGCCGATGCCGCCGGAGCAGATGCGTCAGGCGCACGAGCAGATCACGCCCCGACTCGTTCAGTACTACGGATTGGTCGAGGCGATTCCGCCGGTGACCGTGCTGGACTCCACCGACCACACCACCGGGCTGATTGACCAGCCGGAGCTGCTCACCTCGGCTGGCCGACCCGCGATCGGGGTCGAGGTGCGCGTCGTCGACTCCGACGGCCGGGCGCTCGAGTACGGCGAGGTCGGCGAGGTGGTCACCCGGGGCGACCATGTGATGTCGGGCTACTGGGACGCGGGCAATCGCGACGACCTCGCCAAGAGCGTCGTAGCGGGATGGCTGCACACCGGTGACCTCGGGCGCCTGGCGGAGAGCGGGCACCTGTGGCTGGTCGACCGGATGGGCGACATGATCATTTCCGGCGGCTACAACATCTACCCGCGCGAGGTCGAAGAGGTCGTCGCCGCAGTTCCCGGCGTGGCCGAGGTCGCCGTTGTTGGCGTTCCCGACCCCGAATGGGGGCAGCGGGTGGTGGCTTTCTACACCGTGCACGCCGGAGCGCAGGTCGGGGAGGACGCAGTGCTCGAACACTGCCAAGACCGGTTGGCGTCGTACAAAAAGCCCAAGCAGGTGCACCGGCTCGCGCAGTTCCCCGTCAACTCGACCGGCAAGATCGCGAAGAAGACGCTCTCCGAGCAGTTGGCGGACACGTGACCGAGCGGCTGCGGCCCGACTACGCCCCACCCGGCGCCGAACGCCCCGGGGACTACCCCTACACGCGCGGCATCAGCGCGGAGCCGAAGCCGTGGATCATGGGGCAGTACGCCGGGTTCGGCACCGCGCGGGAGTCCAACGCGCGCTTCCGCAAGCTGCTCGCCGCCGGCCAGACCGGGTTCTCCGTGGCACTCGACCTACCGACCCAGCTCGGCCTCGACTCCGACGACCCCAGGGCGGCCGGCGAGGTCGGTCGGGTCGGTGTCGCCATCGACTCCCTCGCGGACGTCGAGGCGCTGATGGACGCCATCCCGCTCGAGCGGATCAGCCAGGTGCGCACGACCGCCAACTCCATCGGCTACGTCTGGGCCGCGTTGTTCGTCGCACTTGCCAAGAAGCGAGGGGTTGACCCGGGCGATTTCGGGCTGTTCATCCAAAACGACGTGCTCAAGGAGTTCATCGCCCGCGGCACGCAAATCTTCCCGCCCGAGCCGTCACTGCGGCTCGCCGTCGACACCATCGAGTACGCCGCCCGGCACGTCCCGCGCTGGGTGCCGCTGGCGATGAGCGGCTACCACATCCGCGAGTCCGGTGCCGACGCGGTGCAGGAGGTGGCGTACACGTTCGCAAACGCCCGTGCCTACCTCGACGAGGCGGTGCGTCGCGGGGTGGGCATCGACGAGGTGGCGCCGACTCTGTTCACGTTCCTCTCGATCACCATGGACGTGCTGCCGGAGGTGGCGAAGTTCCGCGCCGCGCGGCGGGTGTGGGCGCGGTTGGTGCGCGAGGAGTACGGCGGCCGCGACCCGCGGTCGTCCCAGCTGCGCATCTTCGCGTTTACGGCGGGTTCCTCCTTCACCGCCCAGCAGCCGATGAACAACGTGGTCCGAGCTTCCATCGAGGCGAGCATCGCCGCCCTGTCCGGCGTGCAGACCTTGCACGTATCGGCCTACGACGAGGCGCTGGGCGTACCGACCGAGCAGGCGGCCACGCTGGCGCTGCGTACGCAGCAGGTCGTGGCGTTCGAGACCGGTCTCAGCGAGACGCTCGACCCGTTTGCGGGGTCGTACGCCGTCGAGTCGCTGACCGACGACCTCGAACGTCGCATCTGGGCGATGTTGCGCGACATCGAGCGCCGTGGGGGCGCTCTCGCGTGCATCGAGTCGGGCTGGTTCGCCCGCGAGCTGTCCGACGCGGCCTACCGGCAGGCCCGCGAGGTGGAGTCGGGCGAGCGTGTGGTGATTGGGGTCAACCGCTATCCCGAGGAGCACGCGCCGCTGGAGGTGTTCGCCGTCGACCCCGCCACCGAGGCGGGGCAGATCGCATCAGTGCGCGACGTCCGGGCCCGCCGGGACGCAGCAGCGGTGGAGTCGGCGCTCGGCGACGTCGCCGCAGCGGCCAAGGCGGGGGACAACGTCGTGCCCGCGTGTGTCACGGCCGTCTCTGCGTACGCCACCGTCGGGGAGATCTGCGACTGCCTGCGGGCCGTGCACGGCGCATGGACACCGACGACGGCGTACTGACGCCGGCACTCCTCCCGCCTGATCAGCGTGCGAGTGAGCCCATCGGGTCCCAAGCCGGCAGCACGATCGGCTCTTCGTCGAGAGCCGCTTGCAGCTCTGCGGGCAGCGCGTTGCGCCGGGCGGCGATCTCGAAGACGTACTCGTCGAACCACGAGTCGTTCATCGTGTAGAAGCCCTTCTGCCCCCGCTCCTCGCCCCAGCTGTTCTCGACCCGCCAGCGCCGCGCGACGTCGTCGACGACGTCCACGCCGGTGAACAGCATCGCGTGGGTCATCGCCGTCTCGTGGAACATCAGCCGCTCGGCCTTGTCGAGCTCGAACGTGGTGTCGTAGAAGCCCGCGTAGTCGAACAGCTCGGCGTCCCAGATACCCAGGTCGTTGCGCATCATCTGGTCGACGTCGCAGCCGAACCACACCGGCTCGCCGGCGACGACTGTCTGCTTGGCGATCTGCTTCATCGTCGCGACATCGACGTTGAGGTAGACAACCCGGTCCCCGTCCACGACGTTGCCGAGGTACTCGACGGTGAACGTCCGCCCGATCGGGCTCGTCTCACGCGGGTCGTGGACCAGGCAGATGAACTCGTCGAGCGGCAGGGTCACGTACTTGCTCGCGAAGTCGGTGGGCGTCATGACGCCGTCGCGGTGGAACCCGCGGTCCTTGTCGGTCCACTGCCAGTCGAACTGCTCCGGCGGGGTCCCGAGATGCACGGTCAGTACGCGGTGGACGACGGTGAGAATCTCCTGCTTGCGCGCCCGCATCGCCTCGGTGCCACGGGGAAGGAGCGCTCGTACGTCCTTGGCTCCTTGTCGCAGCACTCGGCGCAGAACCGAGTTCATCTGGTCGGTGTCGGCCGAGCTCTTCGTCTCCGGCATCGCGCTCTTGGGTACGAGCCCGTGCTTGCGGACCAAGGCGACGAACATGTTCCACTGGCCGCCGTCGTCGGCGACTGTGGTCATGAGCTGGGCGACCGTACGGTCGTCGATGTCACGCTCGGCGGTCTCGATCATCGCCTCGAGGAAGTAGTTGGCGCGCTCGAGCTTGTCCCAGTACATGATGTGGTTCTGGGAGAACTCGAAGTCCTTTAGGTTCATCGCCCGCGCCGCCCCGACCCGCAGCAGGTTGAGCCCGGCGAAGAGCCAGCAGCGACCGCTCTTTGCCTGGTCGGTCGGCTTCCAGTCGTCGAGCAGGTGGGACACGCTGTGGTCGATCCCGGTGACGACCTCGCGGTCGAGGA
>DATHBP010000149.1:0-12883 GCA_035296085.1 Nocardioidaceae bacterium
GTCGCCGGGACCCTGACAACCGGACGCGCGTTCGCTGAGCTCCCCGTGCTGTTAGGACCGTCAGGCCTTCCGGCGCTCGTCGAGGTACTGCAGGAGCTCGTGGGCAGCGAGCTCGACCTCCTTGTGACCCCACTCGGCCGCTCGATAGTGGCACGCGACCAGGCCCATGCGGTGCACCCGACGGAAGTCGCCGAAGACGAACCCGAACCGGCCTTTGGTCTCTTCGCCAGCACCGTCGCTCAGCGCGAGGTGCCAGGCGCCGTACTCTTCCCAGCCGTGTGCGCTCAGGTACGCGTTCTCCTGGTCAGCGGAAGGCTGAGCGTCCGCCCACCGGCTACGCAGCACATACTGACGAGCGTCGACCAACGCCCTCGCCTTGGCGACGCCTGCCGGGTTGACCGTGTAGGACGGCATGGCTCACCTCACCCCGACCGCGGGCCATCAGTTTCGCACTGCTGGTCAGCCACGTGCGGCTGCGGCCCCGTAGGGTCCTCGCATGGCCGTGGCTGAGCCGGACGAGCTGGTGGTGCTGCTCGCCGAGAATGGTCAGCCGTGCGGAACGGCGCTCAAAGCCGAGGTGCACTCCGACAGCACTCCGCTGCATCTGGCCTTCTCGTGTTGGCTGTTCGACGGGCAGCAGCGAACGTTGGTCACCCGCCGGGCGGCTGGAAAGCGCACCTGGCCGAACGTGTGGACCAACTCGTACTGTGGCCACCCCGCGCCAGGGGAACGCATCGAAGACGCCATACACCGACGGGCCGCGGTGGAGCTCGGCACCCAAGTCTCCGAGCCGGTGGCCGTGCTGCCGGACTTTCGCTACCGGGCGGTCATGGCCGACGGGACAGTGGAGAACGAGGTGTGTCCGGTCTACATCGCGCGGCTGCTGTCGCCGGCTCAGCCCAACCCGGACGAGGTCGACGACCTGCGCTGGGTTCCCTACGCGGATCTGCCGACCGCTGTTAGCCAAGCTCCCTCGACGTACAGCCCCTGGATGAGTCAGCAGCTCGATCTTCTGCTCAGCTCGGGGTGGAGACCCCCGTCCGCCTGATCCGAGGTACGCGTAGCGACGTGGCTCGTTCAGCGTCGGCGGACGTAGTACTCGGTGAAGTCGCGACAACGTCCGTCGTCGTCGAATCGCATCACGAAGCAGTTGTCGTACGTGCGTACGACCGGCCCGTCAGGCTGCTCGCGATACCTCGACGTGCCGGTGGCTACCACCGTGTCGCCGTCGACGGCGATCGGGGAGTACTCGGCCGCAAAGGTGCCGGGTGCGTCACGGGTGGAAGAACCGTCCGGCTTGTCCTGGCCAAGCCACGAGGCAACAACCGCATCCCGACCGACGGTGGGTGTGTCGTTGGGGTGGTAGCGATACACGACGGTCTCGCTGAACAGGCTTGCAATGGCGTCCGGATCGTACGACGTCCACGCGTCGACGTACCGGGTGAGCCAGTCTTCAGCCTGCTTCCGATCCATCGGCCCACCCTAATCCCGCCCCGCGCCTCCGCGGGGGTGAGGGCTACGCTCCCGAGCCATGGCAGAGGACACCTACACGGTGGAGCGTTCGGCCAGGATCGACGCTCCGCCCGCGCGCGTCTACGCCCAGATCGCCAACTTCCGGCAGTGGCCGAAGTGGTCGCCGTGGGAGGACGTGGACCCGAACCTTCAACGGACGTACTCCGGCGCCGAGTCGGGCCTCGGCGCGGTCTACGCCTGGTCGGGGAACCGCAAGGCCGGCCAGGGTCGGATGGAGATCACCGAGGCTGACGAACCTTCCCTGGTGCGGATCGACCTCGTCTTCGAGAAGCCGTGGAAGGCACGCAACGACACCTCGTTCGTGATCCGGCCGGAGGGACTGGGGTCGCACGTCACCTGGTCGATGACTGGCCAGAGGACGCTGATCACAAAGGCGATGGGCGTCTTCAAGTCGATGGACAAGTTTCTCGGTCCGGACTTCGAGAAGGGCTTGGCCCGGCTGAAGGCCACAGCCGAGAGGTGAGCCGATACCTCGAGCCGCTGTGCATGGCCTGGGTGCTGTACGGTCATGCAGAGCAAGAGTTGGGATCAAGCATTCCGCGTGCTGCACCTTTGAGACCTTCGCGCGTCGCGAACCGCTCAGCGCTGGCCCAAGCAGCCGGGTCGCCGGCCGGCGGACCGCTCTAAGGCTTACGCAGGCCCCGACTTGCACGCGAGATAGTAGTTGAACACCAGTCGGCGGCACAGGCTAGAACCGGCGATGCCTTCCAACGCCTCCCGACGTAGCTGCTCGCGGCGTACGGAGTCGAGTCGAGCGACCCTGGCCGCGGTCAACGGCCAGGCCAGCGCCCAAGCCAGGGCCTCTTCCGGGCCGGCGAAGCTACCACCGAAGGATTCACTTGTGGCCCGGACGTCCGCGAAGCCGGCATGCGTCAGCACGCTGGCACCTTCTTCAAGGCGCAGCCAGGTGTCCTCATCGAGTACGTCGTATTGGGCCTGCGCGCCGTAGCGGTCGAGAAGCTGGCCTACCACGCCTGTCGGTAGGCGGCTGCTTTCCCCCCACGTGGACGCAACGAGGTGTCCACCTAGACGTAAGACGCGAAGGATCTCTGCCAGCGCCCTGTCACGGTCGGCGAAGTGAGACAAGGACAGACCGCAAGTGACCGCGTCGAAGCTGCCGTCCGCGAACGGAAGCGCACACACATCCCCGAGCCGTAGGTCGAGCTCTGGTGAGAGCTGCCTGGCTATGGACAGCATCCCGGGCGACCGGTCGATCCCCGCCACAGACGCCCCTCGCCTCGCCGAAGCTCGGGCAGCGGTTCCTGTTCCGGTCGCCACATCTAAGACGCGTATGCCCGGTCGAGCTCTAGCCAGCTCGGCGAGCCGCTCGGCGGTCGCGAAGAGCGTCGGGTCAAGGCGCTTGGCATACCCATTTGCATAGCGGTCGTAGGGCTGTTTCTCTCGCGGCATCCCACACCTAGGTCTACTGAGGGTTGGCCGATTGCAGGATTCTTGTTTGGGGCGAGCCGATCAGAGCGGGCGCGTTGTCCGGTGACGACCAGACTCGGGTTCGCAAGAGGTGGAGGAATTGCTGTGCACCGTCGACGCTGTCGAAGTCGAGGTCGATCACGACGTAGTTTGGCTCGTCGACCGGCCGCTGGACACGGTGCGCGGTGACGCCGGCTTGAGCGCGGATCTCGTCGAAGCGCTGGAAGGCCTTGAGCCAGACCTCGAAGTCAGAAACGGCATGCTCAATGTGCAGTGTGGTCACGGTGGCTCCTCGATAGGGTTCAGAGACGTGCCACGCTAAGATTGCGGTGCATCTTCGGACCATCCCAGGTTCCTGGGATTCTCTCTGGGCCTAGGCCCGCCGGCGTAGCGTTCGCGAATGCCAGTCACCGCTGCCTCCGCCCGCGCAAAGGCGCGGGTGCTGGAAATTTGCCGGTCGGTAGACGACGAGCGGAGTCTGCGTCGTCAAGTCGTCGACCAGCTTCGCTCCGTTGTGGGTTTTGATTCCTACGCCTGGCTGCTCACCGATCCGGCGACCTCCGTCGGCGTGTCCCCGCTGGCGGAGGTCGGGTGGCTGCAGGACCTCCCTCGTCAGATCGAGCTGAAGTACTGCACCACCATCAATCGGTGGACGGCCTTGGTCGATACGCCGGTGGCGCTTCTCCATGAGGCCACCGGCGGCGACCTTGCGCAGAGCTTGGTATGGCGCGAACTCCTCTTCCGACACGGTGTGCGAGACGTCGCCTCGGTGGTCTTCAGGGATCGGTACGGCTGCTGGGCCTTCCTCGAGCTGTGGCGGACTGGCACGACGCAGCCGTTCGGCACCGCCGAGGCGGACCTGCTCGCTGAGCTGGCGAAACCACTGACACTCGCGCTACGCCGGTGCCTGGGAAACACCTTGGGGACTGCGCCGCCGAGGGATCTCCCAGACCTAGGCCCTGTCGTACTGGTGTTGACTCCACAGCTCGGCGTTCGCGGCCAAACGCCGAGGACGACCGACACGCTCCGGATACTCGTCCCTCCAGGGCAAGACCACACCCCGGTCCCAGCGAGCGCTTACAACGTGGCAGCGCAACTACGCGCGGTGGAGGAAGGAGTCGACAACAATCCGCCCTCAGCGCGGGTATACCTCCGCCAAGGCATCTGGATGACCGTGCGGGCAGCGCGTATCGATGGCCCTAAACCGCTGGCAGAGCGTGACATCGCAGTGATGATCGTGGAGAGCTCTCCGCCCGAACGGCTGGATCTCTTCGCTCGAGTTTTCGGCCTGAGTGCTCGTGAGCAAGAACTCCTCGAACATGTCGCTGCCGGCCGCACCACCAGAGAAATCGCCCGCTACATGTGGCTTTCGGAGAACACTGTTCAAGACCACCTCAAGTCGATCTTTGTGAAGACGTCGAGCCATAGCCGCCGCGCCTTGCTTGCACGAGCACTCGGGGGATGACGTCGGACGACTGGCTCGGGCAGCGCGTCAATCGCGGTTGGCTGCTGGCGCCCTCGACGGCTACGGCGGTGTAATCACTTGGTGAGTGCGCTGCCGTCGGGGACAGTGTCGCTGTTGTTCTCCGACATCGAGGGCTCGACGGTGTTGCTGTCGCGGTTGGGAGCGCTGTACGTACAGGCGCTGGACGGTCAGCGTCAGGTGCTCCGGAAGGCGTGGGCCGAACACGGCGGCACCGAGCTGGGCACCGAGGGGGACAGCTTCTTCGTCGTGTTTCCCACCGCCGAGGGCGCAGTCGCGGCAGCCGCGCAGGCTCAGCAGGAGCTCGCCCGATTCGACTGGCCCGGCGGTGAGCCGGTACGGGTGCGAATGGGCATCCACACCGGCACGCCGATAGAGCACGACGGCAGCTACGCCGGGATGGACGTCCACCGGGCTGCCCGTATTGCCGGGTCCGCGCATGGCGGTCAAGTGGTGATCTCGGAGCCCACCGCGAAGCTGGCCGGCCGATCCTTGCCGGAGCGGGTCGGGCTGCGCGACCTCGGTGGTCATCGGCTCAAAGACCTGCCGGGACCCGAGCACCTCTACCAGCTGGTTGTTGCCGACCTTCCTGGCGAGTTCCCACCGCTGAAGTCCCTTGGCGCGGTCAGCAGCCTGCCCCGCCCGGCCACCCCCCTGGTGGGGCGGACTGGGGAGTTGGCGGAGCTGACCGCACTGCTGTCCTCCCCGCACGTGCGCCTACTGACCTTGACCGGTCCGGGCGGCTCCGGCAAGACGCGTCTGGCCATCGCCGTGGCTCAGGGGCTGGTCGAGCGCTTCCCCGATGGGACGTTCTTCGTACCTCTGGCCGCCGTCACATCACCGGAGGTGATGTGGACCACTATCGCCGAAGTGCTGGATGCGCCCCCGGAGTTGCGGACCGCAACGGGGGTCTTCGAGTACGTCGCCCACCGCTCAATGCTGCTGGTGCTCGACAACCTCGAGCAGCTGCGCGGCGCTGACAGCGTCGTGTGGCAGCTGCTGGAAGCGGCTCGCCAGGTAGTGATCATCGCGACCAGCCGTCGGCCCTTGAACCTCTCTGGTGAACGTGTACACGCAGTGCCGCCACTGGAACTGCCTGCCGACCGGGCACCTGACTCGGTTGCCGAATCTGGGGCAGTGCAGCTCTTCGTTCAGCACGCCCAAATGGTCCGCGCCGGGTTCGCTCTCACCGCGGCGAACTCAGCCGACGTCGCGGAAGTCTGCCGACGCCTGGACGGGCTGCCGTTGGCCATCGAGCTGGCCGCGGCCCGCACGAGGCTACTCAGCCCGGCCGCCCTGTTGGCGCGCCTGAACCAGGGCCTGGAACTCACGAGCAGCGGAGTGGACCGGCCCAGCCGACAGCAGACCCTCGCGGCCACCATTGCCTGGTCCTATGAGCTGCTTTCGCCAACCCAACAGGCGTTGTTCCGCTGTTTGGGCGTATTCGCCGGAGGGGCCGACTTCGAAGCTATCACCGCCGTCTGCACCGATATCCCCGCCGGGGCTGATCCGCTCGACCTGGTCGCCGACCTGGTGGACGCCAGCCTGCTGACAATCACCGAGGACGAAGTCGGCGAACCGCGCGTCGGAATGCTGGAGACGATCCGGGCGTACGCGCTCGACCGACTCGGCCAAGCGGGTGAGCTCGAGATGGCCAGGCGAGCGCATGCCGAGCACTACGCCAACGTTGTCGAGGGGTTGCGCTCTCGGGCTACCGGAGACGCGGACCAGGTGACGTCGGTGCGCTGGCGCTTCCAGCTGGAGCAAGACAACCTCCGGGAGGCGATGGGCTGGTCGCTGGCAGACGCGGAGCCTCGCGACGGGCTCATGGACCGGGCGACGCTGGGTCTGGCCCTGTGTGCACCCCAGACTCAGTTGTGGATACACGTCGGGTACTACACCGAAGCGCGTACGTGGCTGGAGCGAGCTGTGGCCCTTGCCGGCGACCAGCCCAGCCGTGATCTCGCCAGGTGCCTCCACGGACTTTCGATATTCCTGGCGTACCAGGCCGAGTATGACCAGGCGAGGCAGTTCGCCGCCCGGACTGTGGCGATGTGCCGTCAGATCGGCGACCAGATGGGTCTGCTCGTAGCACTCAACACCTTGGCCGAACGCGAGCGCGAGATTGGCGACCGCGAAGCGGCCCGCTCCGCCTACGAGGAAGGCGTCGCCGTGGCTCGCAGCGACGGCAACGGGTACGCCCTCGGCTTACATCTTGCCAACCTCGCCACCTTGGAAAGAGACCAAGGCAACTTCGAGCGGGCACTAGCGCTACACGAGGAGGCCAGCGCAGTTGCCGCCGACATGGGTGACGACTACGGGGCACTGTGGGTGAGACATGGCAAGGCCTCAACGCTGCGCCGGATGGGCAGGCTGACCGAAGCGCGCGCACAGATCCACGGCGACCTCGACCAGCTGCTGCGCCTGGCGGACCCGGAGTTGCTGATCGCTCAAGCGGAGGAACACGCGGCTTTGCTCAGCGCATCCGAGCCGCAACGGGCCGCCCGATTGCTCGGAGCCGTGGACGCCCGACGCGAACGAGACCAGATACGCCGCGTCCCCGCCCGGGAGCTCGAGATGACCGCCGTGTCCGCCCGTGTTCAGGCGTCGTTGGGGCAGACAGAGTGGCAGCTTGAATACCAGACGGGGCGCACCACGACCGTCGACGCGGCACTGACCGAGGCCACCGCAGCAATAGACCAGGGTGTTCACTGACCCGGTGCTGCACCACCTGATCGAGGTCCTGCTGCTGCTCGTCGCGGTGACCGCGATAGCGGCTGCTGCGCGCCGAGCGGGCTGGTCGGTGCCGATAGTCCTGGTGATGGCCGGCACCGCTGCTTCCTTCGTGCCCGGCGTTCCTTCGTTCCGGCTCGAGCCTGACTTCGTGCTGGTGCTCGTCTTGCCTCCGCTGCTGTACTCAGCCGCCTTGTCGAGTTCGCTGGTGAGCTTTCGGCAGAACCGACGCGCCATCGGCCTGCTGTCGGTGGGCTACGTGCTGTTCAGCACGGTGCTCGTTGGGCTTGTCGCCCATGCGCTGATCCCCGGGCTGCCGCTGGCCGCCGCCTTCGCGCTCGGTGCGGTGGTCGCGCCACCGGACGCCGTAGCCGCCTCAGCTATCGCCCGACGAGTAGGCCTCCCGGGCCGGATCGTCACCATCCTCGAAGGGGAGAGCCTGGTCAATGACGCCACCGCGCTGACTGCCTTCCGGGTCGCCACCGCCGCCGTGGTGGGAGGCGGCTTCTCGTTGCTCGAGGCGAGTGGTCGCTTCGCGCTGGCAGCGGTCGGTGGGCTGGCCGTGGGCCTGGTCGTGAGCTGGTTTGTGCTGGCCTTGCAGCGCCGGCTCGACGACCCGTTGGTGGAGAACACGGTCTCGCTGATGACCCCCTTTGCGGCGTTTCTGCCCGCTGAGGCCGCAGGCGCATCGGGCCTGCTGGCCGTCGTCGTGACCGGTTTGGTGCTCGGACACCACGCCCCGCGAACCACCGGCTCGGCAGCACGGCTGCAGGCTCAGGCCGTGTGGCGGATGATCGACTTCGTCTTGGAGGGGGTCGTGTTCGCGCTGATCGGGCTGCAGCTGCGGTCGATCCTCGGCGGTCTTTCCGGCTACACCACGACACAGCTGTCGACGTATGCGGCCGTCATCGTTCTGGTCGTGATCTGCGGTCGCTTCCTCTGGGTCTTCCCCGCCGCGTACGTTCCCCGGCTGCTGTCCGCGACGATCCGCGAACGCGACCCGACCCCTCCGTGGCAGGGAATCTTCATCGTCTCGTGGGCGGGCATGCGGGGGGTAGTTTCGCTGGCCGCGGCGTTCGCGCTGCCGACGCACACATCAGCGGGCACCCTGTTCCCGGACCGGAACCTTCTGCTCTTTCTGACGTTCTGCGTCATCGTGGCCACGTTGGTGCTGCAGGGCGCGTCGTTGCCATGGCTCATCGAGCGGCTGGGGCTTCGCCGCGACGCCGTGCGGGAGAAGCTCTCCGAGGCCCAAGCCGTCCACATCGCGACCCGGGCGGCGCTGCAGGAGCTAGACGAGCTCTTGGCGGGTGAACAGGACCCGCTGCCCCATGGTGTCGAGGAACGGCTGCGAGACCGGGCCGAGCAACGCGGGCTCGCCGCTTGGGAGCGTCTGGGCAGCGGGGACCGCGAGCCTCCGTCATCGGTCTACCGGCGGCTGCGACGGGCGACGCTTGACACTGAGCGGGAAGCTCTCGTCCGTCTGCGCGACGAGGGACGCATCGACGACGAGCTGCTTCGCCGGCTGCAGAAGGACCTCGACCTCGAACAGTCGCTGCTGGATCGCGACTAGGCCTGCGCCTCCGGTCCGTCCGGGACCCGGACGACCACCATGGCGATGTCGTCACGCGCGGCGCCACCCTGGAACGCCAGTACGTCGTCCAGCAGCGCCGACGCGAGCCTCTCCGCCGAGTCGTGGTCCGAGGTGAGCAGCCTGGCCAGCCGCTGTTCGCCATAGAACTCGTTGCCCCGCCGTCCGTCGGGGAGCCCGTCGGTGTACAGCAGCAGTACGTCACCCGGGCGCAGAGTGACGGGCACGTCGTGGAGGTCGGGATCGTCCATCACACCGAGCACGGAGCCAGGTTCGCCCACCACGTGCAGGGTCTCGTCGGGGCGGCGCAGCAGGGGTGCGGGATGGCCCCCGAGGCTGAGCACCGCCTGCCAGTCGCCGCTCCGCTGCCGAAGGCGCAGGAAGGCGACCGTGCAGAATCGGTCGGTCTCGTGGCGTTGGAGGACAGCGTTCAGCGTGGCCAGGGCCTCGGCTGGGTGGGGATGCTGGACGGCGGCCGCGCGCAGCGTGTAGCGGACGAGCGCGGTCACGACGGCGGCCTCGGCGCCCTTGCCGCATACGTCGCCGATAACGACGACCCACTCGCCGACGCCGACGGAGAACAGGTCATAGAAGTCGCCGCCCACCTCGGTGCCGTCACCGGCTGGGCGATAGCGCGTCGCGACGTCGAGACCAGGAATCTCCGGCGGTGTCGGCGGAATGAGCGTCTGCTGCAGAGTGCGTGCGAGAGCTCGGGACCGTTCCTCGGACGCCTCGGCCCGCTGCTTGGCGCGCAACAGCTCGCGCTCGTACTCGCGCCGGTGCGTCGCGTCGAAGACGGCGGTCCGTACGACGAGTGGCTTCCCGTCTGCGTCGCTCTCGAGCACCGCGTTGACGAGTACGGGTGTGCGGGTCCCGTCCCGCCGCACGAGGTCGAGCGCGATCTCGCTGGCGACGCCCTGCATCCGCAGCATCGGCGCGTAATGCGTCTCGTGATAGATGCGCCCGCCCGGCGACAGCAGGTCGGCGAACCGCAGTCGGCCGACGAGATCGTCGCGCTCGTAGCCGACGAGGGTCAGGAACGTCTCGTTGGCCTTGACGATCGTCCCGTCTGGCGTGGTGGACAGGTAGCCGCACGGTGCCCGCTCGTAGAGCCGGCTGGGGTCGTCGTGCAGCAGCGCGGCGAAGAACGCGTCGAGCGCCTCTCCCGTGCTCGAAGTCATCGCAACGCGGGGGCGGGGCTGTGCAGAAACTCAGCGATCGCGGCCGCTGTCTCATCCGGCGCGGAGAGGTTCGGGCAGTGCCCGGTCACGTTGAGCAGGACCATGGTGGCGTTCGGCATGTGGTCGCGAACGTACTCGCCAACCTGCACCGGCGCGATCGCGTCGTCCATCGCCTGCAGCACCAGCGTCGGTGTGGACACCCGCGCCAGATCGGCCCGGTTGTCGGACGTGAACGTCACGCGGGCAAAGCGGCGGGCGATCTCCGGGTCGGTGCGGCAGAAGCTGGCGGTGAGCTCCTCTCCCAGTTCCGGTCGGTCGGGCTGGCCCATGATCACCGGCGCGATCGCGCTCGACCAGCCGAGGTAGTTGCTCTCCAGCGACGCCAACAGGTCCGCGATGTCGTCGGCGCTGAAGCCGCCGATGTAGTCGTGGTCATTGATGTACCGCGGGGAGGGACCCACCAAGACGAGCTTCGCGAAGAGATCCGGTGCCTCGGCCGCCGCGAGGACGCCGATCATCGCCGAAACGGAATGCCCGACGAACACGACGTCGCGGAGCCCGAGCTCGCGGCAGATCGCCAAGACGTCCGATGCGTAACCGGCCAACGACGAGTGGCGTTCCGGGTCGTACGCCCCGACCTCTGCGCCGCCGGCGCCGGCGTGGTCGAACATCACGACGCGGTAGTCGTCGGTGAACCGGGGCGCCACGAACCGCCACATGTTCTGGTCGCAGCCGTATCCGTGCGCGAAGAGCAGCGGCTGTCCGCCTGGCTGGCCTGAGACCGTGACGTTGTGCCGGCGTAACACATCCACGCGGGGCACCTTATGCGGAATCCGGGAGGTTGCGCTTCCGATGCGGTTCGCGTGACGGTGCCCGGCGCGGCCGCCTACCTCAGTCGCGCAGCTGCTCCGCTGTGATGACGAGCGCTACCGCGGCGATCACGATGGCCCCACCGACCAGCACGGCCGTCGAGAAGGGCTCGGCGAGCAGCAACCAACCCAGGAAGACCGCCACCACCGGGTTGACGTACGCGTGGGTCGAGACCAAGGAGATCGGTGCGTTGGACAGCAGCCAGGTGTAGGCGGTGAACGTGACGGTGCTGCTGATAGTCAGGTAGGCGAGCGTCCACCACGTCTGCGCCGAGTAGTCCGCGCTGATGTGCTCGCCGGACGTGAGGCCCGCGGCGGTGAGCAGCAGCCCGCCGCCCAGCGACTCGTACGTGGCCAACGTCAAGATGTTGCGCGGCAGTGTGAGGCGCGGCTGGATGAACGACCCCAACGCCCAGCAGTTGGCCGCCACCAGCACCAGCACCGAAGGCCAGAGCGGGAACCCGGTCGAGGGTCGCCCCAGCAACAGCAGTACGGCCAAGCCGGCGAACCCTATGACCACTCCGACGAGGGTCATGCGTGGAGGTCGGTCGTGGTTGGCCAGGCGCAGCAGCACGATGATCAACGGTGATAGTGCGGTCAGCAAGGCGGCCGGCCCGGCAGCAACACCCTCGCTCACGGCGATCGTCACCAGCCCGTTCGCCAGACCGGGGAGCAGGATGGCGAGCAGCAGGCAGCTCAGCGCTGTCGTGCGGTCGAGCGCCAGCGTCTGCAGACCGCCCCGGCTGACCGCCAGCAAGCCGAGCAGCACCGCCGCCACGACGTAGCGCAGGCCGATGGACGCCAGCGGCGGCGCTTCCTCGACGACAACCCGGATAGCGACGTAGACCGAGCCCCACATCACGTAGACGGCGAGCAGCGCCGTACCAACCTTGGCGGTGCGGTGTGTCAAGGAGCTAGAGACGGCAGGGGGAGCCGACTGACCACTTCGGCGCCGTCATCAGTGGTCCCACCCGTTGGCTGGAAGCCGAGGCTGGTGTAGAGGTCACGGGCGGCTTGATTGTCGTGGCTGTAGCTCAGCGCGACGCCGCTGCAGCCTTCTTGCGCGGTGAGCATCTCGATGGCCTCCGTGATGGCCGCCCTGGCAATGCCGCGTCTCTGGTGGGCTACGTCGACGATGACGCCGCCGAGCCAACGGCTTGCGTCGTCATCGACGCCCCACATCAGGAACCCGACGATCTCGCCGTCAGCCTCGATCGCCAGTGGGTGCCAAACACCGCCGTAGGTGCATAGACACAGGTAGTACGCCACGTCGGCCACCCACCGGCGCTGATGGTCGGCCACCTGCAGAGCGACGCAGGCTCTCCAGTTGTCCGCATCCACCGGCGCCAACCGCACGTCGACCACGAAAGCCACCCTGACACGGACCCGTTGTGCTCTCTCCTAACCGCCTGCAGTGAGCGAGAAGCGGGCCTGGTGCTCGGAGCGGACCAGGTCGAGGTAGGCCGGGTGGCGCCGGATGTACTCGCGGATGAACGGACAGAACGGCAGGACCGACACGTGGCGGTCACGGGCGGCGTCCAAGGCTCCACGCGCAAGTGCGGACCCGAGGCCCCGCCCTTCGAAGGCCGGTTCGATCACCGTGTGCGTAAGCGACAGGGCGGCAGCCGTGCGCCGGTACTGCACGAATCCGGCGACTTCACCGTCGGCCCGTATCTCGAAGCGCCTCAACTCCGGGTTGTCGACGACTGTGACATCCGAATCCATAGCGCTCAGCCTCCCGTTGGCCGGTACGACGTCGACACGGCGGCATTGACGAGGAGTTCGGACCGGGGTTGTCCGCGGCCCGACTGGTCGGCAGCATATGTTCTCGACTCGGACACCAGGACGTAGGTGTTGACGAGCCGAGACAAGTGCTCTGGTCACGGGGATGGTGAGTCGGATGAGTGTCGAGTGGACGGTGCTAGATGACGAGGAGCGCGGGCACGCGGTGTACGTGTGTGCCCACCTGAGGCAGCAACGGCCGGACGTCGAGCCGACGTCAATCGGCTGTGAGGACTGCCTGGCCCTCGATGAAGCGAACTGGCGGTCCTTGCGCGTGTGTCTC
>DATHBP010000150.1:0-6410 GCA_035296085.1 Nocardioidaceae bacterium
GTCGCGACGGCCGGCGACGAGCGCGACCGCGTACGCAAACGCCTCGTCGAGCTGTTCGGCATCGTCGGCACCGACGATCCGCGGGTGCGCTCCGCGCGCCAACGGCTGGCCTCCGCGCTGTTCTGAGCCGCGTTCCAGCGCCCGCTGCCCGTGCACTCGCGCGCTCGCACGAGTGGCGCGAACTGGCTGGATTTCGCCCGGCTGATGGGCCACTTCGCGCCACTCGCGAACACCGGGCAGCCACTTCGCGCCACTCGCGCGCCGGAGGCCCGGAGCGATCCTGCCGGTCACCCGAGCAAGCCGGGCAGAAAGCGCAGCACGAGGAAGGCACCGGCGAGAAGCAGCAGGAGGGCGGTCGCAAGCAGCGCACCCCGGTACGCCCGTGGCGGAAGGCGTTGCCCCGCACCGGCCACGACCGCCGCGAGGGCCAGCTTGCTGCCGACGAGCAAGGCGTAGAAACCCCCGAGGAACCACGCTGCGTTCCCAAAACCCGAGCCGGCGTATCCGATCAGCAGGGGGCCTCCGGCGGTGAGCCAGAACAGCCAGGGGTGCGGGCTCAGCAGGTTGACCAGGCTCGACTGGGCCAGCACCGCCCGGGAGGACAGCTCGAGCGGCAACGGGTCGTCGCGCCGGGCCGCCCGCGCCGACGCGCCAGCGATGCCGATGACCACCACTCCGCCGGCGACGCCCAAGGCTGCGACCGCGCGCGCGGGCAACGCTGCCAGCACGCTCACCGCGAGCGCGATGATCAGCGCATCGGTGACGAGTGGCGCAACCGCAGTGAGCGCGCCAGCGCGAAGGCCGCCGCGCAAGGAGTTGCTGAGCACCAGCGCCAGCAGTGGGCCCGGGCTCAATCCGGCGCCAACCCCCAGGGCCAACCCGAGGGCGAGCGCCTCCACGACGGCGAAGCGTACGGGCTGCGCGTGTCTGGGGTGATCTGCTGCCGCTATAGCGACCGCACACTCACCCAGACTCCGCCGCTAGATCGGCCCAGTCTCGAACGGCGCTGTCTCGACCGGCGCGAGCCACAGCGCGCCCAGCGGCGGGACGCGCAGAGTCACCGACGCCGGCTGGCCGTGCCAGGGCAGCGGCTCGGTCGCAACTTCCCCCAAGTTGCCCACACCCGAGCCGCCGTAGGCAGCCGCGTCAGTGTTGAGCAGCTCCTGCCAGCGCCCGGCCCTCGGCAGCCCCAACCGGTAGCGCTCGTGGGGAACTGCGGAGAAGTTAACGACGCACGCGAGCAGCGTCCCGTCCGGCGCCGCACGCCAGAAGCTGAACACGTTGCTGCTGGTGTCGTTGGCGTCGATCCAGCCGAACCCCGACGGGTCGTGGTCGCGTGCCCACAGTGGTGGGGCACCGCGGTAGATCGTGTTCAGATCCGTGACGAGCTGCTGCACCCCTCGGTGGCCGGCGTCCTCCAACAGGTGCCAGTCGACCTCAGCGTTCTCCGCCCACTCCCGCTGCTGAGCGAGCTCGGCGCCCATGAACAGCAGCTGCTTGCCCGGGTGTGCCCACATGTACGCGAGGTAGGCGCGCAGGGTGGCCCGCTGCTGCCAGTCATCGCCAGGCACCTTGCGCAGCAGGGACCCCTTGCCGTGTACGACCTCGTCGTGGGAGAGCGGCAGCACGTAGTTCTCGGCATAGGCGTACACCATCGAGAACGTCAGGTCGGAGTGGTGGTGCTGGCGGTGGATCGGGTCGCGCCCCAGGTAGCCCAGCGAGTCGTGCATCCAGCCCATGTTCCACTTGAACCCGAAACCCAGGCCGCCGAGGTGTGTCGCCCGGGTGACCCCAGGCCAGGCGGTGGACTCCTCGGCGATGGTGACGACACCGGGCACCCGCCGGTAGCAGGTCGCGTTGAGTTCCTGAAGGAACCGCACCGCGTCGAGGTTCTCACGCCCACCGAAGGCATTGGGTGCCCACTGACCCGGGCCGCGCGAGTAGTCGAGGTAGAGCATCGAGGCGACCGCGTCGACACGCAGGCCGTCGAGATGGAACTCCTCGAGCCAGTAGAGCGCGTTCGCGACCAGGAAGTTGCGGACCTCCGGGCGCCCGTAGTCGAACACGTACGTCCCCCACTCGGGGTGCTCGCCGCGCCGCGGGTCGGGATGCTCATAGAGCGGCGTGCCGTCGAAGCGGGCGAGCGCCCAGTCGTCCTTGGGGAAGTGCGCCGGCACCCAGTCGAGGAGCACACCGACGCCTGCCTGGTGGAGCCGGTCGACGAGGAGCCGGAAGCCGTCGGGGTCGCCGAAGCGTGCGGTCGGAGCGAAGTACGACGTCACCTGGTAGCCCCACGACCCGCCGTAGGGGTGCTCCATCACGGGCAGCAGCTCGACGTGGGTGAAGCGGAGCGCGACGACGTAGTCGACGAGCTCGTCGGCGAGCTGGGCGTAGCTGCGGTCCCTGCGCCACGAGCCGAGGTGGACCTCGTAGATGCTCATCGGCTGCTCGTGTGCCCGCCCGGCGGCGCGCGCCGAGAGCCAGTCGGCGTCACCCCAGTCGTAGCGGGAGCGGAAGACGACCGACGCGTTGGCCGGCGGGATCTCGGCGAGCGCCGCCAGCGGGTCGGCCTTGGCCCGCCATACGCCGTCGGCGCCGTGGATCTCGTACTTGTAGCGCGCGCCCTCGGCTACGCCGGGGACGAACGCATCCCACACGCCGCTCGAACCCCGCGGTTGCAAGGGCGTCGCGCTGCCGTCCCAGCCGTTGAAGTCGCCCAGCAGCCGAACCTGGCGCGCGTTGGGTGCCCAGACGGCGAACGATGTACCCGCGGCAGAGCCGTCGCCCGCCGAGCGCGGATGGGCGCCGAGAACCTGCCAGAGCCGCTCGTGGCGCCCTTCGCCGATCAGGTGCAGGTCGAGCTCACCCAACGCCGGCTCGCTCATGCGACGTCGTTGCGAGCCAGCTCGGCCAGCATTCGGTCGAGCGCACCGAGCGGGATGGGCAGCCAGCTCGGCCGGTTCTGGTGCTCGTACGCCGCCTCGTAGACAACCTTGTCCAGCTCGTACGCGCGCAGCAGCGCTCGCTCGGCGCGCGGGTCGCTCGACACCTCCGCATAGCCGTCGCAGAACGCCGAGCTGTTGCGGGTGACCCACTCGACGGCCCGGAACTCGATCTGCGGTTGAGGGGCGTGGTCGAGAACGAGCGTGTGTGCGGCGTAGTCGAAGGAGCGGAGCATGCCCGCGACGTCACGCAGGGGCGAGTCCATGGCCGTGCGCTGCGCGAGCGGCCGGGCCGGCTCGCCTTCGAAGTCCAGCAGCTTCCAGCCGTCGACCGTGCGCATGCTCTGGCCGAGGTGCAGGTCTCCATGGACGCGTTGCACCGGCAGGTCGTCGCAGGTGAGGCTGAGCCGCTCGTACACCGCCTCGATGAGCGGTGCTCGCTCTGCGAGCGGAGGCACAGTGTCCACTGCCCGGGCCAGCCGCGCGCGCATGCCCGCCGTCACGGCACTCACCTGGTCGCGCCCCCAGCGCTCGGTGGGGAGCAACGTCGCTAGCTCGGCATGGATCTGGCCGGTGACCACCCCCAACCGGTGCGCCTCGGCCGCGAAGTCGCCGCCCACCTCGTCGGCGTGCAGGTCGCCTTCTGCGAACAGGTCGCGGACGCTGGTCAGCGCGAGCTCCCAGCCGTTCGTCGCAGTGCGGAGGAACGTCTGCGCCATGGCCAAGTCCACGTCGTGGGCTTCGCCATCCGCGTCCTGCCAGCGAGCCTCCACCCAGCCCAGCAGTGGAGCGACGTTGGTGGCGCCGTGAGCGGTCAGCGCCGCGTGGATCTCGATGTCGGGGTTGCGACCGTTCTCGACCTTGCGGAACACCTTCAGCAGCGCCTCTTCACCGAAGATGACAGAGCTGTTGCTCTGCTCGGCGGTGAGCAGCAGCGAGGGCTCGCCGAGCGGGAACTGCGCCCCCGGCAGCCGGAAGAAGCTCATGTCCGGTGTCTGGCGAGCAGCGTCGAGGCCCTCCAGCAACCACGTGGTGGCGAACCGGTCATGCAGGGCGTCGTAGGCCGCCACGTTGCCGAGGTCGGTGTCGTCCCAGCGTCCGACGAGCGCATGCGACAGCCGCCCCTGGTCCTCCGCGTAGTAGGCCAACGGCAGCTGGTACGTCGCGCGCTCGCCCCCGTC
Organism: Nocardioidaceae bacterium; assembly: GCA_035296085.1. GTDB lineage: Bacteria > Actinomycetota > Actinomycetes > Propionibacteriales > Nocardioidaceae > DATHBP01. The sequence continues at coordinate 4,124 of DATHBP010000150.1, forward strand.
GTACTCGACCTCGACGAGCTCGACGCGTACGGCCGGCTCGGCACCGGCGCTCGACAGCCACCCGAGCCGGGAGCTGCCGACCACGCGGTAGGGGCGGCCCTTCCCGGCGAACCAGCGTTGGCCGCCGAGATAGGCGTGCACGTCGTCCTCGTACGACGTCACCGCGGGGTCCCTTCCTCGGGGCGGTTGAGCTGGAACCAGTAGAAGCCGTACCCGCCGAGCGCCAACAGGTAGGGCAGTTCGCCGATCCGCGGGAACCGTACGCCGCCAAGCAGCTCCACCGGCTCGACCCCCTCCCAGCGGCGAAGGTCGAGCTCGACGGGCTGGGGGAAGCGGGACAGGTTGTTGACACAGAGCACGGCGTCGTCGCCGAACTCGCGTGCGAAGGACAGGACGCTCGGGTTGCTGCCGCCCAGGTCCCGGAACGTGCCCATCCCGAACGCGGGGTGCCGCTTGCGCGTGTGGACCATCCGGCGCATCCAGTGCAACAGCGACGAGGCGTTCTCCAGCTGGGCTTCGACGTTGACACCCTGGAAGCCGAAGACGGGGTCCATGACCAGGGGCAGCGCGAGGCGCCCGGGGTTGGCCGTCGAGAAGCCGGCGTTGCGGTCCGGCGTCCACTGCATCGGGGTGCGTACCCCGTCCCGGTCACCGAGCCAGATGTTGTCTCCCATGCCGATCTCGTCGCCGTAGTAGAGAACGGGTGAACCGGGCAGGGACAACAGCAGCGCGGTGAACAGCTCGATCTGGTTGAGGTCGCTCTCGAGAAGCGGAGAGAGCCGGCGCCGGATGCCGATGTTGGCCTTCATGCGGGGGTCCTTGGCGTACTCGCCCCACATGTAGTCGCGGTCCTCGTCGCTCACCATCTCCAAGGTGAGCTCGTCGTGGTTGCGCAGAAAGATCCCCCACTGGCAGTGCGCCGGGATGTCCGGGGTCTGGTCGAGGATCTCCGAGATGGGGTAGCGCGACTCGCGGCGCACGGCCATGAAGATGCGCGGCATCACCGGGAAGTGGAAGCACATATGGCACTCGTCGCCGCCGGCCTCCGGGTCGCCGAAGTAGTCGACGACGTCGGCCGGCCACTGGTTGGCCTCCGCCAGCAGCACCCGGTCGGTGTAGTTGTCGTCGACCAGCTTGCGAATCCGTTTGAGGAACGCGTGTGTCTCCGGCAGGTTCTCGCAGTTGGTCCCCTCCCGCTCGAAGAGGTAGGGGACGGCGTCGAGGCGAAGCCCGTCGAGCCCGAGGTCGAGCCAGTAGCGCATCGCGGCGATGACCGCCTCTTGCACCGCCGGGTTGTCGAAGTTGAGGTCGGGCTGATGGCTGTAGAAGCGGTGCCAGTAGTACTGGCCCCGCACCGGATCCCAGGTCCAGTTCGAGCTCTCGGTGTCGACGAAGATGACTCGCGCACCGGCGTAGCGGTCGTCGGTATCGGACCACACGTAGAAGTCGCCGTACGGGCCGGTGGGGTCGGAGCGCGACTGCTGGAACCACGCATGCTGGTCGGACGTGTGGTTCATGACGAAGTCGATCACCACCCGTAGACCGAGCCAGTGGGCTTCGTCGAGCAGCTCTCGGAAGTCCTGCATGGAGCCGATCTCGGGCTGCATCGTCAGGTAGTCAGCCACGTCGTAGCCACCGTCGCGCAGCGGCGAGGCGAAGAACGGCGGGAGCCAGATGCAGTCGACGCCGAGCCAACGGATGTACTCGAGCTTCTCGGCGAGGCCGCGGATGTCGCCTACGCCGTCGCCGTTGGAGTCCTTGAACGAGCGGATCAGCACCTCGTAGAACACGGCCCGGCGAAACCAGTCGGGGTCGCGGTGACCGGGCAGCAGCGCATCGGTCATGCGAGCTCCCGCACGTGCAGGATGTGGGCAGGCTCGACGGCTGGATCGAGCCGGATGTAGTTGCGCTGCTGCCAGCGCCAGTCGGCACCGGTGATCTCGTCGTGCACGGCGAACGATCCCGAGTCGGCGACGCCGAGGGCCGCCAGGTCGAGCTCCACGACCGTCTCGCGCACCGAGTGGGGGTCGAGGTTGACCACGACGAGGACGACGTCCTGCCCGCCGTCTGGGAGCCGTTCCCGCTTGGAGTACGCGAGCACCGCCGGGTCGGGGACGTGGTGAAGGGCGAGGTTGCGGAGCCGGCGCAGCGCCGGGTGCGCAGCCCGGATCGCGTTGAGCCGGCGCAGGTACGGCGCGAGTGAGCGCCCCTCGCGTTCGGCGCCGACCCAGTCGCGAGGCCGGTAGGCGTACTTCTCGGAGTCGAGGTACTCCTCGCTGCCGGGTCG
>DATHBP010000151.1:0-30210 GCA_035296085.1 Nocardioidaceae bacterium
CTCCGACCCGAGCGGTCCCGACACGAGATGACCAGGGCCATATCCCTGGACGAGAGTGTCGGCGTCCAAGCCGAGCTCGTCGAGTGACCGCTGTTCGAGCTGCTCGACGCGTATCCGTTGTTCGGTGCGAGCGACCTCGTCGCGGTGCACATGCTCGGTCAGCCGCTCGAGCTCGGCACCGAGTTCCCGGATTCGCTCGCGCACCTCGCCGAGCTGGCGGTCGCGCTCCGCACGGTCGCGCTCGACCTGAGCGCGCACCGCCGCCGCATCGGTCAGCGACCGCTCCGCGCGAGCCATGCAGAGTTCCGCCGCGGCTGCGACGCTGTGCGCGATGCGAACCTCACGCACGCGGCGCTCGCGTCGCGTCCGGTCGCGGTGCTGCTCCTCGCGACGTGCGGCGGCGGCGCGTCGCAACGCTGCGGCCCTGCCGTCGAGAGCCCTGACCCGCTCTTCGGCGCTGCGTACGCCGAGGCGCGCCTCGGTTTCGGCCTGCCGGGAGGCACGGGCCGCCGCCCGTAACGCGGCGAGCTGCTCGGTCGGCGGCTCCACTGCCGGAGCCGCCTCGGCCGCCCGCAACCGCTGCTCGAGGCTCGCCAGCCCGGCCACGCTGGCCTCATGAGCCGACGCAGCGGCGTCCATCGCCTCCTGTAGCCGGCTCGCCTCCGCCTTGGCGGTCCGCGCCAAAGCCGCCAGCTCGGCGAGCCGCTCGGCCACCGCGGCGAGCGCCGCGTCGGACTCGTGCAGCTTCGCCAAGGCGACGTCCACCCGGCGCCGGGCTGTGGCGTGCTCGTCCTCCAGGCGGCTGACGTCGAAGCGCAACCGCTCACAGCGGTGCGTGGTGTCCGCGAGCGCTCGCCTGGTCTCGTCCAGCGCCGACCGCTCCTCGATGCGGCTCCGGGCGGCCCCGGACCCGCCGGCTACCAGGTGTCGGCCGACGACGTCGCCGTCTCGGGTCACGGCGACAAGCTCGGGCTGGTTCGTGACGACGTTTCGAGCCGCCGGCAGGTCGTCGACGACGACAACGCCGGCAAGAAGGCTCTGCATCGCCGGCAGCAGGCCAGGACCGGCTTCGACGACGTCGATCGCATGCACGGCCCCGCTGGGGAGCGCCGGACGGTCGACGCCAGCAGTCGGCTCGGCAGCGACGACCATCGTCGCGCGCCCGCCGTCGGAGCCTTTGAGCTGGTGGAGCGCATCCAGAGCGTTGGCGAGGGAGTCCATCGCCACTGCGTCGGCTGCCGACCTCAGCGCCGCCGACAAAGCCCTCTCGTGGCCCGGACGGACCGAGAGCAGGTCGGCGACCGAGCCGAGCACACCGCACGGGGGGTCGGCCGCCGCGAGGAGCACACCCGCCGCGTCCCTCTCACCGGTCAGTCCGCTCTCCAAGGCCTCGGCGCGCGCCAGCAGCGCTGCCCGCTCCCGTTCGCCCGACTGGAGCTCCTCGCGGGTCTTGCCGAGCCGGTCGTCGAGGTCGCGAAGCGCCAGCTCGGCCGCCTCGTGCTCGGCGTCGAGACCGCGTTCGCCCGCATCCAGCCCCGCGACGGTGGTCTCCAGCGCCGTGAAGTCGCGCTCGGCGAGTCGTGCCCGGTCCAGGGCTGTCTGGCGCGTCGCGCGCAACCGGGCCAGCTCCTCCTCGGCGGCAGCCGCGCGACTGCGCAAGGCGCTCGCCTGCCCGGTCAGCCGGGCGAGGCTCTCCCGCCGGTCAGCAGTGGCAGCGAGCAGGCCGGCGACGCGCGCCTCCTCCTCGCTCAGCGCTCCCTCCGCCGTGCGCCGCCGTGTCACCACGTCCTCAAGCCGCACGCGCTCGGCAGCGAGCTGAGCCGCGGTCTCGTCCTCCTGCGCGGCCGCCGTCTGCGCTTGCGCCTCCAGCTCTGCCGGTTCGGGAGCTGTCGCCGGGTGCAGGGGCTCGTCGGGGACGACGCGGCACCGTTCGACCGCTAGCGCATGCGTGCCATGGAGTCGTTCCCGGAGACGCCCGAGCTGGTGCCACGTCTCATGGGCCGAAGCCAGCCGCGGCGCGTCGACGTCCTGCGCCTGCTCGATCGTGGACTCCCTGGCCCGCTGCTCAGCCAGCACGGCCTCGCTTCGTGCCCGTCGCTCGCGCAGCGAAGCCTCTGCGGCGACCTCCCGATGCAGCGCGGCTCTAGCGGCCGTCACGTCGTCGGCGAGCAGGTGCGCACGGGCCTCGCGTACCTCGGCTTGTACGGCCGCCGCCCGCCGTGCGACCTCAGCCTGCCGGCTGAGTGGCTTGAGCTGACGGCGGATCTCTCCCAGCAGGTCCTCGAGGCGAGTGAGGTTGGCGCCGGTGGCCTCGAGCTTGCGGAGCGCCTTCTCTTTGCGCTTGCGGTGCTTGAGGACCCCGGCTGCCTCCTCCACGAAACCGCGGCGGTCCTCGGGAGAGGCTGCCAGAATCGCGTCCAGCTGGCCCTGCCCCACGATGACGTGCATCTCGCGACCGATGCCCGAGTCCCCTAGCAGCTCCTGAACGTCCAGGAGCCGGCAGGCCTGGCCGTTGATCGCGTAGTCACTCCCCCCGTTGCGGAACATCGTCCGCGAGATCGTCACCTCGGTGTACTCACTGGGCAACGCGCCGTCGGAGTTGTCGATGGTGAGAACGACCTCTGCGCGGCCGAGCGGAGGGCGGTCGGCTGTGCCGGCGAAGATGACGTCCTCCATCTTCCCGCCGCGCAAAGACTTGGCCCCTTGCTCCCCCATGACCCATGCCAGCGCGTCGACGACGTTGGACTTTCCGGAGCCGTTGGGCCCGACGACACAGGTAATGCCCGGCTCGAAGTGCAGCGTCGTCGAGGAGGCGAACGACTTGAACCCACGCAGCGTCAGGTTCTTGAGGTACAACGCGGGCGCTCCTCACGCGGTGCGGCGCTCAGGTGTACGAAGGGTGAGCCTCGCCGCACACTAGAGGGCACTACGCGCTGGGGACGGCTGCCGCGCCGACTCGGCGCCGGTAGGCGCCGGAGAGGTCAGGCGGGTTGGTACGTGGGAGCGGTGCCGGGAACGGCCAGCAGCTCCTCGTCGGAGTCGGTCACCAGAGCCTCGTGCTCATCGCGCTGGGCATCGGCCTGCAGCGTCTCCACCAAGGCCTCTAGCTCGCATACGCGCCGGCGCAGCGCCCTGGCTTGTTCCTGTGCGCGCACATCGGGACTGCTGAGGTAGCCGAGAAGCGCTTTGGCCATTGAGGATCCTCCGCCTTGGTGTTCGCATCTGACCTGATCGGCCAGCACGCCACGAATCAGACGTGAGGCCGGAGGCACCAGGGTCGCACCGCAGGGTCATTGCGGTCAATCCCCGCCCGTCACCGACGGCTACCAGCGTCCGCGACGCGGCCGAGGTTGGCAGCGGGGGCAGGTGTACGCGGAGCGGTTCATGAACGGGTCGCGCCTGATCGGCGCGCCGCAGGAGCGACAGGGCTGCCCGGCCCGTCCGTAGACGGCGAGGTCACGGCCGAAGTAGCCGCTCTCACCGTTGACGTTGACGTAGAGCGAGTCGAAGGAGGTACCTCCCGCGGCCAGCGCCGAGCGGAGCACCGTCTGTGTCTCGGACAGGACCCGCGTCACCTCTGCGTGACGCAGGGTGTCCGTCGGGCGGGCGTAGTGCAGCCGGGCCGCCCACAACGCCTCATCCGCATAGATGTTGCCGATGCCCGACACCAGCGTCTGGTCGAGCAGCGCCCGCTTGATCCCCGTCCGCCGGCGCCGAAGCGCCGCACGGAAGGCCGGTTCGTCGAACTCGCGGTCGAGGGGGTCACGGGCGATGTGCGCTATCTCGCCGGGCAGGTTGGCTCCTCCAGCCGACACCAGGAGACCGCCGAACGTGCGCTGGTCGACGAAGTGCAGCTCCGATCGGTCGTCGAACGCGACGAGCACGCGGAGGTGCGGCGAGGTCGGCTGCGGCGTCGCCCGTACGAGCAGCTGGCCGCTCATACCGAGGTGGGCCAGGATCGCGTCTCCACCGTCGAGCGGAAGCCACAAGTATTTGCCGCGCCGGCGCACCGACTGGATCCGCCGTCCCGCCAACCGGGCGCGAAAGTCCGCCGCGCCGGAAAGGTGACGGCGCACGGCCCTGGGATGGAGGACGTCGACGCCACGAATGCGGCGCCCGACTGCGTACGACTCCAGGCCGCGGCGTACGACCTCGACCTCGGGCAGCTCCGGCACGGCTGGCTCAGTCGGGCTGGGCCGTCGGGTGCGACCCAGCCTGGGCTGCCTGCGCGGCGGATGTGCCTACGTGCTGCTCGGAGAGAGCCAGCCACGCACTCTGCGCTGCTCGCTGCTCGGCTTCCTTCTTGCTGCGACCGCTGCCGTGACCATAGATGTCCGCCGCCATGCGCACCCGCGCAGTGAAGGACTTGGCGTGGTCGGGTCCGCTCTCGTCGAGGAGGTACTCCGGGGCTCCGAGCTCGTGTTCGGCCGCGAGCTCTTGCAGGCTGCTCTTCCAGTCCAGCCCGGCGCCGAGGTCGACCACCGAGTCGAGCAACGGGTCGAAGAGCCGGTGCACCAGGATGGCCGCCCCAGCGAAGCCGGAATCGAGATAGACCGCCCCGATCAGCGCCTCGAGCGTGTCGGCCAGGATCGAGGACTTGTCCTGGCCGCCTGAGGAATGCTCGCCACGGCCGAGACGAAGATGGCGGCCGAGACCGAGGCCGCGAGCGACGGAGGCGAGGGCACGCGAGTTGACCACCGCGGCTCGCAGCTTTGCCAGCTCGCCCTCGGGCAGCCCTTGGTGCCGGCGGAACAACGCCTCGGTGACAACGAGGCCGAGCACCGCGTCGCCGAGGAACTCGAGCCGCTCGTTGGTGGGCAGCCCGCCGTTTTCGTAGGCGTAGGACCGGTGGGTCAGCGCCAGCTCCAGCAAGGGCGCGTCGAGCTCCGCGGTGCCGAGCGCCGCTCGCAGTTCGCCGAGGTGCGCGTCCGAGCCCGCTGCGGTCACCACCCGGCCGCCGGTCAGAGGACTTGGCGGCGTTCGCCCCGTGGCCCGTACTGGCCGCAGCTGGGGCAGGCGCGGTGCGGCAGGTGCTTGGACCGGCACGCCGGGTTGGCGCAAGTGACCAGGGCCGGCGCCGTGGCCTTCCACTGGCTGCGGCGGTGTCTGGTGTTGCTCCGCGACATCTTCCGCTTCGGGACAGCCACAGTCACTCCTCTTCTCTGCCGGCCACCAGGAGGCGTCCGGACTCGTCGGTCGGCGTGTTGGCATCGGCGAGGGCGCTCAGCGCGGCCCATCGGGGGTCGACCGCCGCTGCATGGCGGTGACCCGGGTCGTCGGCAAGCCGCTCTCCGCACTCCACGCACAGACCCGGGCAGTCCTCCCGGCACACCGGCCGGAAGGGCAGGGCAAGCACGACCGCCTCGCGCAGCACCTGCTCGAGGTCGAGCAGGTCGTTGTCGAGCCGGCTCACCTCGTCGTCGCCGGCGTCACGCTCGGGATAGACGTACAGCTCTTGCAGCTCAACCTCGAGCGGCGGGCTGATCGGGTCGAGGCAGCGTGCGCATTCACCGCGAAGCTGCACACGTGCCACGCCCGACGCGAGCACCCCTTCGTGCACCGACTCCAACAAGACGTCGAGCTCGACCGGGCTACCTTCGGGAACGCCCAGCACAGCGATTCCCATGTCGCCCGGGGCGGGGGCGGAGCGGGACACCCGACGTGACGACCCTGGCCGGCGACCCAGCTCGCGGGTGTCGAGCACGAGCGGCGCTCTGGGGTCGAGGCGGCTCAGGACAGCTCTCCATCCGTGGGGTGTAAGGGTGAACGGCCGTCGAGACCGCCCGCAAGACTAGCGCGGAACTGCCGACCCGCCCAAACCGCAGCCGCTCCGTTCGGCGCGACGACCGGTGTCCGGACGACAGGCTCAGCGCAGCAGGTCCCGGTGCTTGCGGAGGGCGGCCAGCACGTGCTCCACGTCCGCCGTGGTGTTGTAGCAGTGCGGTGAGATGCGGACGTTGCCGTCGCGACTGCTCGTGACGACCCGCTCGGCGTCCAGTGCGGCGACGAGCGCCGCGTCGTCGGTCGCGGCGACGGCCAGCATCGGACCTTGCCCGTCCTGCGGCGTGACGACGGTGCCGCCCATCTCGGCGAGCCCAGCGCGCAACCCCTCGATCAGCCGCGCGACGTGGGCGCGGGTGGCGTCGACCCCGATCTCCAGCATGAGCTCGACCCCGGCGGCTGCCGCGTAGAGACTCGGCACCGGCGGCGTCCCGGCCTCGAAGCGGCGCGCGCTCGGGGCCGGGTCGTAGGAGCCGATGCTCATGGCGAAGACGTCCCTGGCGGCGAACCACCCGGTCGAGACCGGGATCAGCTCGGCGGTCGTCTCCTGGCGGGCGAACAGGAACCCCACGCCGGGTGAGGACAGCAGGTACTTCAGCATGCCGCCGGTCACGAAGTCGGCGTCGAGGCTGCCCAGGTCAAGCGGAACGGCGCCGACGGACTGGTAGGCGTCCACCAGGACGAGCGCTCCGCGGGAGTGGGCCAGCTCGATCACGGGCGCCAGGTCGAGCATCGCCCCGTTGCGAAAGCACACGTGCGTCATGGACACGATCGCTGTCTGGTCGTCGATCTCGTCGGCGAAGCGCGACAGAGCAATCGTGTGGTCCGGGCCGGCCCGGACATGGACGACGCGCGCTCCACGCCGTTCCTGCGCGTGCCAGATCTGGCCCGCGGTCGGGAACTCCAGGCTCGTGGTGACCACCTTGTCGCGGCCCGAGCTGAAGTCCAGCGCGCTCGCGACCGCACTGATACCTGCGGAGGCGGACGCGGTGATCGCCACCTCTGCGGGAGTGGTGTTCAACAGCCGGGCCATCGCAGCGCGCACTCGTTCCTGGCGTTCGACCCAGTGCTCCCACAAGGAGCCCTTGTCGTCCATCCCGCCGAGGTACTCCTCATACGCCTGCCGCACGCTGTCGGAGAGGGCGCCTTGGGAGCAGCTGTTGAGGTAGGTGAGCCGGTCGAAGACGGGGAACCGCTGCCGGACGCCCTCCGGAAGAGGCGCAGCCAGGGTCTCGGACATTGGCGCAGCGGCTGTGCCGGCCAGGCCAGCCGCGGCATCGGCCAGGTCAGCGGCCAAGGTAGGCCCTCCTCAACTCGTCATGCGCGGCCAGCTCCTGGGCGGTGCCCGAGAGGACGATCCGCCCGGTCTGGAGCACGTAGCCGCGGTCCGCAACCGACAGTGCCATGTTGGCGTTCTGCTCGACGACGAGCATCGAGACGCCCTGCTCGTGCAGCTGGGCAATCATCGCAAAGCTCTGCTCCACCAGGCGAGGCGAGAGACCCATCGACGGCTCGTCCATCAGCAGCAGCCGCGGTCGCGACATGAGCGCCCGCCCGACCGCGACCATCTGCTGTTCGCCGCCGGACAGGGTCCCGGCGATCTGGGTGCGGCGCTGGGCCAGCAGCGGGAACAACGCGAACACCCTGTCGAGGTCCTCCTGGCTCGCCGCCCCGCGTACGTACGCCCCGATCTGCAGGTTCTCCAGCACTGTCATCGGGGCGAACAGCCGACGGTTCTCGGGGACGACGGCCACCCCAGCGCGGATGCGCTCGGCCGGGGACGCGGTCGTGACGTCCGACCCGGCCAGCGTGATCGTGCCCCCGCGCGACGGCACGAGCCCGAGCACGGTCTTCAGGGTCGTCGACTTACCGCAGGCGTTGCCGCCCAGCAGGCAGACGAGCTCGCCGTCACCGACCCGCAAGGACACCTGCTGGAGGATGTGGACGGCGCCGTAGTAGGTGTCGACACCCGCGAGCTCGAGCAGCGGGGCGCTCACGTGGCGGCCGCCCCGCGACCCAGATAGGCCTCGACGACGCCGGGGTGGGTCGCGACGTCCCCGAAGCTGCCTTCCGCGATCTTGACACCATGGTCCAGGGCGACGACGCGGTCGCTCACGCCCTCGACGACGTGCATGTCGTGTTCGATGAGGACGATCGTGTAGCCGCGCTCGTCCCGGAGACGCGCGACGACGTCGGTGATCTCGTGGGTCTCCGCCGGGTTCATGCCGGCCGCCGGCTCGTCGAGCAGGAGCACGCGCGCGCCGGTTGCCATCGCGCGGGCGATCTCCAGGCGGCGCCGGTTGGCGTACGACAGCGAGTACGCGGGCTGGTCCCAGCGGTAGCCGGTGAGCCTCGTACCGAAGAACCCGAGCAGCTGCTCTGCCTGCTCGCGGACCTTCCGTTCCTCGGCGCGCGCGCCCGGCGTGCCCAGCGCGGAGCGCAGCAGCCCCGCCCTGGTCCGCCCGTGGGCAGCCGCCATCACGTTCTCGCGTACCGACATGTTGAGGAACAACCGGACGTTCTGGAAGGTGCGCGCGATGCCCAAGGTGGTGATCGTGGCCGGTGCGAGCCCCAGCAGGGAGCGTCCGTCGAGGAGCACGTCGCCACTGTCGGCGAGAGTGACCCCGGTGACCACGTTGAACAGCGTCGTCTTTCCAGCGCCGTTGGGGCCGATGACGCTGACGATCTCCCCGTCGGCCACGCTGAGGTCGAGGTCGGTGAGCACCCGGAGCCCGCCGAACTGCTTGCCGACGCCGCGAAGCTGCAGCCGTGCAGTGCCCGAACCGGCGGCGCCGGTGGCCCTCACAGGACCTCGACCCTTGGCTTGCCGAAGATGCCCTGGGGTCGGGCGACCATCAAGACGATCAGCAGCGCCCCGATGATCAGCTGGCGGGTGATGCTGGCGTCGACGACGAGCCTGACCTCCCAGACGAAGATCGCCAGCCACACCACGACCGGTAGCAACAGCAGCCGGTGCCGGCGCTCCAGCAGCGTGAGTATGGCCGTGCCGGCGACCAGGAGGACGAAGCCGACATTGCCCCACACGACTCGGTCCTCCGGGACGAACAGCCAGCGGCCGAGTGCCTCGCTGAGCGGGCCCTGGGTCCAGGCGGACGCGGGAAGGTAGGCAACGTCGAGCCCGAGCAGGACCGCATTGACCAGATAGCCGACGACCACCACTCCAGCGCCGACCGCGAGAACGAGCCGCCAGCGTCGCAGCGCGAGCACGAGGCCAAGGACGAGAACCGTGAAGAACAGCGCCTCACCCCATGCCGGCGCCCGCAGCAGCTCGGGCATGACACTCATCACCGCCGCTCCGACCAGCGCGCCATGCAGGCTGCCGCTGCCGCCGAGGATCACCGCCGCGTAGAGCAGGATCAAGAGCGGAAGGTCGAAGTTGGTGGGGTAGGCGCCGAGCTGTACAGCGGCGAAGATGGTCCCGGTCATGCCGGCCAGTCCGGCGCCGACGACGAACGCGAGGATCTTAAGGCGCTTGACCGGGATGGTCATCGCCTCGGCCGCGAGCGCATCCTCACCGATCGCTCGCCACGCGCGCCCGACCCGGGACGCGTTGATCCGGTAGATCGCGATCGTGAGGACGGCGACGGTCACCAACAGCAGGTAGTAGTAGTGCGCATTGGACGTGAACGTGACACCGAAGAAGGAGAACGGGTCGGCCCCGCTGAGACCGTTCGCGCCGCCGGTGATATCAGCCGGCTCGTCGCTCCAGGGCAGCTGGAAGGCGTCGGCCGACAACACCAGCTCTACGAACAGCTGTCCGAAGAACAGCGTGACGATGGCCAGGTAGTCACCGAGCAGCCGACGCGAGGAGAGCCCCAGCATGAGTCCGAGGGCGCTGGCGAGGGCGACCACGATGGGGATCGTCACCAGTGTGGGCAGGTGGAGGCCGAACTTGTCCGAGGACAACATCACGTACGCGTACGCGCCGAAGCCGTAGAACGCGACGTAGCCGAGGTCGAGCAGCCCGGCGTAGCCGACGACGAGGTTGAGTCCGAGCGCAAGCATCGCGAACAGTCCCAGGTTGACCCCGATGCGGACCACATAGGCGCTGTCGGTCAGCAGTGGCAGAGCCGCCAACGCCAGGACCGGCGCCCCCCACCGCAGCCATGCCGGCAGGTGCGACCACGACGCCGACACCCGATCGGCCCAGCCGTGCGGCCCCGCGGTGCGCTCGCCGTGCCGGGCAACCCATTCGTCGGTCCCGAGGTTGAGTCCCGGCTCCCGGGTCGGGCCCGCGGAGCCGGGCCCCTGGTCGGCGTCAGTCATGGCATCACACCTTGGTGATCGCGGCCTTGCCCAGCAGACCCCGCGGCTTGAGCAGCATCACCGCGATCAGCAGCAAGAACGTGATCACGCTCGCGAAGTTGGCCGAGAGGTAGAGCGCGGAGAACGACTCAGTAAGGCCGATGAGCAGCCCGCCCAGCATGGCGCCGGGGATCGAACCGATGCCACCGATCACCGCCGCGCTGAAGCCCTTGAGCCCAGCCAGGAAGCCCATGTAGCTATAGACGTTGAAGAACACCAGCCCCACCATGACGCCCGCTGCACCGGCCAGAGCCGAAGCGGCGAAGAACGTGCCCACGACGACACGGTCCACGTTGATGCCCATCATGACCGCTGCCTCGCGGTCGAAGGCGATGGCACGCATGCCGCGACCGAGCCGAGTGGTACCGACGACCCTCGTCAAGGCGACCATCAAGACCACCGCGAACACGATCACCAGGACCCGCACCCAGTCGATGTGGACCGTGCCGAGACGTAGCCCGCCACCGGCGTCCACATAGCTCGACGTGTCGTACGAGCGGTACCTCGACCCGAACAGGAGCAACACCGAGTTCTGCAGGAACAAGGAGACACCCAGGGCGCTGATCAAGGGGGCGATGCGCGGGGAGTTGCGAAGCGGCCGGTACGCGAAGCGCTCGACCAGCACACCGAGGACTCCGGCGCCGAGCATGGCGGCCAGGAACATCAACGTGATCATCGCCCAGATGGGGACGACCGCAGCGTCGGGACCGCCCAGCCAGGTCATCACGAAGAAGCCAAGAAAGGCGCCCACCATGTAGACGTCACCGTGGGCGAAGTTGAGCAGCTGGAGGACGCCGTAGATCAACGTGTAGCCCAACGCGATGAGCGCGTAAACGCCGCCGAGGGTGAGGCCGTTGACGAGTTGCTGGGCGAACTGCTCCATCTACTCGGCCAGAACCATGTCTCCTGCTTCGTTGACCTTGAAGACGTAGAACTTGGCGCCCTCGACGTCACCGCTCTGGGTGAACTTGATCGGTCCGCCGAGGATGGAGGAGTCCTGGTCGGTGGCCTTGACCTCGCTGAGCACCGTGGCGCGGTCCAGCGACCCAGCGTCGCAGGCGCGTTGCATGGCCTCGAGCGCGACCTCGGTGGCGGCGTAGACCGGTGGACCGAAGGTGCCGAACTCGCCGTACTCGTCCTCGTACTGCTTCGCCAGGTCCGCGCTCGAGGCAATGTTGTGGATATCGGGTGCGAACGCGGACACGTAGGAGCCGGGGACGTCGAAGTCGGGGGAGAACGAGCCGTCGGACGCGAACACCACCGCCTTCTTACCGGCCGACTGGAGCTGCTCGGCGAGCACCTTGGTGTTCGCGGCGATCTGGAACGTCGCGAACACCACGTCGACGTCGTCGGCGACCTTGCTGACGACCGCGGAGTAGTCGACCTGCTTCTGGCTGACCGGAATACGCGGCGCTGTGATGCCCTTGTCGGCCAGCGCATTCTCGAACGCCTCCGCCAAGCCTTGGCCGTAGGACGTCTTCTCCTCGAAGATCACGGCCTTCTCGGCCCCCAGCTCGTCGACGACATAGTCGGCGTCAGTCGGCCCTTGTACGGAGTCGTTCGGGATGACCCGGAAGAACGTCGGGTAGGTCCCGTCGGTGAGCTCGGTCAGGGTGGCTGACGGGCTGATGAAAGCGAGGTCAGCTGCTCCGAAGCCCTTACCGACAGCCTGCACCTCTTGGCTTCCCGCCGGTCCGACGACCGCAAGCACATCGGAGTTGGACAGCAGCTGCTGGGCGACTGTGCTCGCCTGGCCCGGGTCGAGCTGGGTGTCGCCCTCCACGAGCTCATAGGCCGAGCCGTTGTCGCTGTTGAAGTTCTCGACCGCGAGCTTGGCGAAGTTCAGCTGCTCGCCACCGATCGACGCGGCGGCACCGGTGATGGGAGCCATGATGGCGACCGAGCCGGAGCAGTCGCTCTGTCCGCCGCTCGGGCTGCTCCCGCTGGGGCTGGCATCGCTCGAACTGCCGCCGGGTGTGTTCTCAGCGGTGGGGGTCTCCCCGCCGGCACATGCAGTGCCGAGCACCAGCAGGCTGACCGCGGCGAAGCCGGCGGCAGGAGTACGTCGCATGAGGGCTGAGGTCCTTTGGTGTCCAGGTGGGGTCAGTCGCCGGACGCATCGTGACACGCGCGGCCGGGGGATGTAAAAAATCCCGGTTCGTCGGGCTGGCGCACAACCGGCTATCAACCGAGGCCTGCGTCGTCGTGCCCGGGAGCCGGCGTCCCATCGGGATAGTAGGCGGCGCTGGGAGAGCCTTCAGGGCGGAACACGCCGAGGATCCACAGGTCCCCCGTCCCGGTGTTCTGGACGCTGTGCAACAGCCGGGGGGCTATGTGGAACGCCGAGCCCGCGGCTATGGGCTGGCGGGTCCCCTGCGTGTGGAGCACACCCTGGCCGCGCAGGATCACGCACAGCTCGTCGTAGAGGTGGTAGTGCTCGGGCGCCCCGGACGGCGGGATGAATCCCACGAACTGGGTCGCGCCGCCGGAGCCGCTCGACGCGTCGAAGAGCACCTCATAGGCACGGTGCGAGGTGGCTTCCTGGCGCTCCTGCGCTCCGAGCCTGGCCGCTCGGCGCGCCGCACCGCTTGGCTTCGCCATCGCCCGGGCGGCAGGCCCGGGGGGTGCCGGGACCAACACGCCCCACAGCTCCAGCTGGTGCCCTGCGCCAACTGTGACCGACCAGCTCTCCCCGACCGCGACGAACGCGGCAACGCCCGCTGCGAGGTCCTGGTCGGCACCGCCCGCGTGCAGCGTGCCGGACCCGCTGGTCACGAACAGCAGGTCGTCGTGGGCCCGGTCCACCCGACGCGCCGACGTTCCGGCTGAGAACCGCAGCACCCGAAGGCGCATCGCCTCGGCATAGTGCGGATCGGCGATCAGCTCGAACGTCTCGGCGGTGTCCCCCGTTGCGCGTTCGGGTGTGGCGTCGTCGAGCCGTCGGACGACTCCGGCAGCCATGGGTTACCTTTCTTCGCGGGCGACGCAGCCCCACAGCGTTGGTGACGACCGTTCGGGGAGCGTACCGCCATGAAGATCATCCGACGCTCGGGAGCCGATTGGGACGGCAGTGTCCCCGCGGGCACCGGTTCCATGCGGCTGGGGCGCGACGGGCGGTCGCTGCCGTTCACGTTGAAGAGCCGCACCGAGGACGGCCTCGGCACGAACCCCGAAGAGATGCTGGGTGCCGCGCACGCGGGGTGCTTCTCCATGTCCCTGTGCGATCTGCTGGATGCAAACGGCACACCTGGCTCGGTGCATACCGAGTCGAAGCTGACGATGGAAGAAGTGGGCGGCAGCTTCTCCATCACCCGCATCGAGCTCACCGTGACAGGCACCGTCGACGGCGTCGAGGCCGACACGTTTGCCGCACTCGCAGCCAAGGCCAAGGAGACCTGCACGGTTTCCCGGGTACTCGCCTCCGCCGAGATCACCGTGGACGCCACGCTCTCCTGACGGTGGCACCCCCCGCTGGCCGCTACGACGGGAGGACCGGCAGCGTCGCGTCGTCCGGGTCGTCGTCGTGACCCAGCGAGTCGAGCTCACTGCGGCCGGCGAGACGCTCCCGCCCACGCTCGAGCGCGTCGAGCGTCTTGGTGAGCGCGACCTGGAGGTTGGCGAACGTCATGTCGACGTAGGCATCGGCCTCTCGACGCAGCTCGTCGGACTCCCGGCGCGCCGCCGAGACCAGATCGTCGGCCGACTGCTGGGCGGCCGAGTGGACCCCGGTCTGCGACACCATCCGGTCGCGCTCCTCCTCGGCGTCGGCGACGATCCGCTCGGCGTCTCGCGTCCCGGATGACAAGGCCGCCTCCAGCTTGTCGACGAGCGCGAGCACCGCCGGTCGGTTGACCACGGCCGAGGACGACATCGGTACGGGCCGGCCGCTCTGGATGGCTGCGCGGATCTGGCCGGCGAGACCGTGAGCATCGTTCTCGCTCACGATGCACCGACGCGTTCACGCAGCCGCTCCAGCACATGGGCGGGCACGAGGCTGGAGACGTCGCCGCCGTGGCTGGCGACTTCCTTGACCAGACTGGCGGCCAGGAAGGAGTACTCCGGAGATGTCGGCACGAACACGGTCTCGACCCCCGCGAGGTTGCGGTTCATCTGCGCCATCTGCAGCTCGTAGTCGAAGTCACTGACTGCGCGCAAGCCCTTGACGATGACGCTGATCGCGTTGGTCCGGCAGAAGTCGACGAGCAGACCCTCGAAAGCGTCGACTTTCACATTCGGGTAGTCCGCGGCTACCTCCACGAGCATGTCGACGCGTTCGTCGACGCTGAACATGCCGCGCTTCGCCTGGTTGACGAGCACGGCGACGGTGACAGCGTCGAACAGCTCCGACGCCCGCGCGACGATGTCGAGATGCCCGTTGGTCACCGGGTCGAAGGATCCCGGGCAGACCGCTCGCCGCACACCCGCTCCTCGCGTCTGGTCACGCAGTCCCCGTCGCGCGACCGTACCAAAGCGTGGTCTCCCCGTATTTTCGCGATCGCAGCGGCTCGAAGTGTGGCGGCCAGCGCAGCGGCTGGGTCCGGCTGGACCGCTCCACCACGACCAGTGCCTCGTCCGCGAGCCAGCAGTGCTCCGCTAGCTGGGTCAGAACGTCGGCGACGGCGGTGTTCGCTACGTCGTAGGGCGGGTCGAGGAACACGACGTCGTACGCACGTGTCGCCTGTGCGGCCACGAACCGCTCCACTGTGCCGGTGACCACCTCGACGGCGCGGAAGCCGAGGTCAACGGCGTTGCGCCGCGCCAGCGCCGCGGTGGCCGGGTGCAGCTCCACCAGCGTGGCGAGCTGCGCGTTCCGCGACATCGCCTCGAGGCTCACCGCACCGGAGCCGGCGTACAGCTCGAGAAAATGCACCCCCTGCAACGATCCCAACGTTGCCTCGATCGACGAGAACAGCGCCTCGCGCACGCGGTCAGTGGTGGGACGGGTGGACCGGCCGGGCGGCGTCGCAATCCGCCGGCCCTTGGCGGTTCCGGCGACGATCCGGCTCACGGAGCCGGCCGGAAGCCGGCGTCGGTGTTGGGGGGACCCGAAACGGCGTGGAACTGCCAGGAGAACGCGCCGTTGGGTCGCAGCTGGAGCTCGAGCCATCCGTAGGTGCCGGTGAACCGCTGGACGGTGAACGGCGGCCGCTCACCGATGAACTCACGCTCACCGGTGCCGCCGGTGCTGACCTGGAACGCGGTCGTGCCCGACCCGGTGGTAGAGGTGCACGAGTCGTTAGAGAGGACCGGGCAGGACCGCTCGTAGTTGTGCTGGGAGCCGCTGAGCGTCAGCCGCACGTCGTACTTGTCCATGACCGCTATCCATGGCTCGAGGTCGAGCGCTCGCTCGTGACCCGCCGTGGTGCCGGTGAAGTAAGGGTCGTGATAGGCCACCAGGCTGAACTGTCCGCGCTTGCTGGCGGCAGCCAGATCGGCGTCGAGCCGGGCGGTCATCGCGCGCGCCGCCTCGGGGTCGTAGCGCCACAACCCGCTCGGCAGGCCCACCAGATGCCAGTTGCCCAGGTCGCTGGACCAGAAGTCGTCCGGCCCAACCGGGTGTCCGAGCTCGGTGACGAGCCGCGACGGGCCGGTGGTCTGGCCGGGGCAGGCACCGTTGGTGTGCTGTTGGTAACCCATCTGTCTGGTCACGCTCTCCCAGTCGTGGACCGGTCCGGCGACGTGATACATCTTCGCGACGAGCGGCCCCCACAGCTCGTCCCAGTACGCGACCAGGTCGGCGCACCCACCCGTCGGGTACTGAAAGTCCCCGAGGGCGAAGAAGATGTCCGGATCGAAAGCCGAGATGTCGGCGGCGTTGAGGCCGGCGTCGCTCGTGGGGTCGACGTTCTCGTCCGGGTTCATGTCGCCGACGGCCGCTATCCGGATGACCGTGCCGCGCGGTTGGGTGCTGGGGGCGACTGACGGCGTACGCCGCTCGCTCTCGGGGCGCTCAGGTGGGACTCCCCAGCGCGAGAACCCTCCGATCGCGAGAGCGACGGTCGCCACCACCGCGAGCACGACAACGACAAGGTTCCTGGCCTGGTGTCCTGAGTCCGGCATCGCCACCCCGCTCCCTCGGGCAGGTCAGCGTAGCGACGCGAGGTCGGACATATCGTGGGCCGCCCACCGGGCTCGTGGTCGGGTCACGTCTTCTGCAGGTAGTCGGCCTCCTCCGACGCGTGCAGCTCCGTGATCGCGCTGGCGAGCGCCTCCTCCCGGCTCAGCTGGGGGTCGGCAGCCACCAGGGCCACGGCGGCCGACCGAGCCTCGGCAATGACGTCGCCGTGGTCGATCACCGACAACAGCCGCAGCCGCGAGCGGCGGCCGGACTGCGCTGCGCCGAGCAGGTCCCCTTCGCGCCGCGCCCGCAGGTCCACCTCGGACAGCTCGAAACCGTCGTTGGTCGCGGCGATCGCCGCAAGGCGCTGACGGGCAGGCGAGCCCGGCTCCGCCTCGGTGACCAGCAGACACAGACCGGGCACGACGCCGCGACCCACCCGGCCGCGCAGCTGGTGGAGCTGGGAGACCCCGAACCGCTCTGCGTCCATGACCACCATGACCGAAGCGTTGGGCACGTCGACTCCTACTTCGATCACCGTCGTCGAGACCAGCACGTCGACCGCGCCGGCCGTGAAGGCCGACATCACGGCGTCCTTCGCGTCGGGCGCCATCCGCCCGTGCAGGACATCCACGCGGACGTCCTGCAAAGGCCCGGCGCGGAGCATGTCGGCGATGTCGCTGACCGCTACCGACCGGCGTCGCGAGCCGGCGGGCTCTGGCGGCGAGTCCTCGCGCGCATCGGTCTCGTCGCCGATCCGCGGGCAGACGACGTAGACCTGGTGACCACGGGTCACCTCCTCGCGGACGCGGGCCCAGGCGCGTTCGACCCAGTCGCGGCGGTCGAGGGCCGGCACGACGGTCGTCTGGATGGGCGAGCGTCCCGCCGGCAGCTCGGCGAGCACCGACACGTCCAGATCCCCGAACACGGTCATGGCTATCGTCCGCGGGATCGGTGTCGCGGTCATCACCAGCACGTGCGGACGCTCCTCCCCCGCCTTTCCGGTCAGTGCCGCCCGCTGCTCCACCCCGAAGCGGTGCTGTTCGTCGACGACGACCAACCCCAGCTCAGCGAACTGCACCCATTGCTCGAGCAGCGCGTGGGTCCCCACGACGATCCCGGCGCGACCGGAGGCGGCCTCGAGCAGCACCCGCTTGCGTGCCCTCGCGCCGGTTGACCCGGTTAGCAGCGTGACAGCGGTGGCATCGGCGTCCCCCCCGAGCATGCCGCTCAACGCCATCGGACCGAGCAGCTCCGCGATCGAGCGCGCGTGTTGCTGGGCGAGCACCTCGGTCGGTGCGAGCAGAGCCGCCTGGCCTCCGGAGTCGATCACCTGCAGCATCGCACGCAGCGCCACCACCGTCTTGCCGGAGCCGACCTCGCCCTGCAGCAGCCGGTGCATGGGATGGGTGCGAGCGAGGTCTGCTGCGATCTCGGCACCGACGGCGCGCTGGCCGGCCGTCAGCTCGAACGCCAGCTGCGCGTCGAAGCGGCGCAGCAGCCCGTCGGGTACCCCTGGCCGGGCGGTCGCGGGCAGCCCCGCTGCCGCCAGCCGCCGCTGAGCGAGGATGACCTGGAGGACGAAGGCTTCCTCGAAGCGCAGGCGTCGCTGGCTCGCGCGCCAGTCGGAGGCACTGTCTGGCCGGTGGATCTTCTCGAGCGCCTCCGCGAGCCCCGGCAGTGACTTGTCCTCCCGCAGCTGCCGCGGCAACGGGTCTCCGACGTCGCCGAGCGAGTCGAGGACGACTCCGACACTCTTGGCGATAAGCCATGACGACGCTTTCGCAGCGGCGGGATAGACCGGGATCAGCGTTCGCGCGAACGTCGAGACCGACTCGACGTCGTCGACCGTTCCGTCGAACAGCGAGAAGTCGGGGTGGAGCAGCTGGCGTACGCCTCGAAACTCACTCACCTGCCCGGCGAACATCCCGACGGTCCCGGAGGTGAGCGTCCGGGTCAGGTAGGCGGGACCGAAGAAGACCAGCAACAGCGTGCCTTTGCCGTCGGTGACGACGACCTCGGTGCGGTATGACGGACGACCTCGCTGCTGGCCGGGGCGCCGATACTCGCGTCGGTTGACCGACTCCACCCGGGCGAGCACGGTCACGTGCTCGTCGAGCTGGAGGCCGGTCAGTGTCGTCAGCTGCCCGCGTTCGACGTATCGCCGCGGATAGTGCCGGAGCAGGTGCTCCGCGGTGTGCATTCCGAATGCGTCCTGCAGCGCCTTGGCCGTCCGCCCACCCAGCAGGTCGACCAGCGGCTGGTCGAGCGACCGCTTCGCCATCTCACTCCACCGCGACCAGCAGTGGGTAGCGAGTCTGACCACCGTCGTAGACGACGGCGTCGACCTCGGGATGGTCGCGACGGACCTGTTCGGTGATCGAGTGAGCGAGGCCGGCGTCGGCGTCCAGGCCGGTGACGAGCGTGACCAGCTCGCCACCGGCTGCGAGCAGCCGCGTCACCACCTCCATCCCGACGGACTCGATGTCGTGGCCGACCACGGCGAAGTCTCCGTCGACGACGCCCAGGGCATCCCCGGACCGGCACGGACCCGCCATCGTGATCGCGTCGCGCAGCGCGACCGTCACCGCCCCATGCCGGGTGTGTCCGGCGGCCGCGGTCATCGCCACGACGTCGTCGTCGAAGCGACGGGCCGGATCGTGCACGGCAATGGCGGCCAGCCCTTGGACCTGCGCGCGGGTCGGCACCACGCTGACGCGCACGCCACCGTCTCTCGCGGCCTGGGCAGCTGCCTCCGCGACACTGATGCTGTCGGGGTCGTTGGGCAACACGACGACCTCGGCGCAGCCGGCCCGGTCGATCGCGGCCAAGATGTCCGAGGTGGAGCAGCGTCGTCCTGGTCCAGCCCTGATCACGGTGGCTCCGGCGGCGGCGAACAGCTCCACGAGCCCGGGTCCGGCGGCGACGACCACAACGCTGCGAGCGGCGCGGGCCGCCGGCGCAGCGTCGGCGTGCTGCCTCGACTGCTCGGCGAGGTGGGTGACTCGAATGCGCCGGGGAGTGCCCGCCGCCAGCCCTGCCTCCACGGCGGCGCCCACGTCGTCGACGTGCACATGAACGTTCCATAGCCCGTCGCCACCGACGACGACGAGCGAGTCGCCGAGCCGGCCCAGAGTGTCGCGTAGCTCGCTGACCCCGGTGTCATCGGCGTCGAGCAGGTACATCACCTCATAGGTCGGCCCTCCGGCCCCCGCCTCGCTCGCGCCCGGCCGGGTGACCGACGACAGCTTGGCTCCGCGCCGCCCACGGCCCGCTCCGGCGATCGAGTGCCGCCGACCGGTGACGGCGGTCTCGGCTGCGTCGAGCAGGACGCACAGCGCTCGGCCCCCGGCATCGACCACGCCTGCGCGGCGCAACACCGCCAGCTGGTCGGGAGTCCGAGCGAGCGCTTCCCGCCCCGCTTGGGCCGACTCGCTGATCACCTCGGCGACGCCGCCGCCGGCGTCGGCTGCGACGGCCGCCGCCTCGGCCACCGCTCGGGCCACCGTCAGCATCGTCCCCTCGACCGGCTTCGCGACCGCGGTGTAGGCAGCATCGGCGGCCACCCTGAACGACTCGGCTACCCGGCGACCGGCATCGGCGCCCGCGCCGGCCGGGAGCTCCGCCGCCAGGTGCTCACCCATCGCGCGCAGCAGCTGGGACACGATGACCCCGGAGTTGCCGCGTGCTCCCAGGAGGGCGCCTCGGCCGAGCGCCCGCAGCGCCCCGGGAAGGTCGTCCTCGTCGCAGTCGTGCATCGCGGTGACGGCGGCTTCGAACGTGAGGTAGACGTTGGTGCCGGTGTCCCCGTCCGGGACCGGGAACACGTTGAGTGTGTCGATCTCCTCGCGCGCCACTCCGAGCCCAAGCTGCGCGAGCCGGCACCAGCGCCGCAGCAGCTCGGCGGCGTTCGCGTCACTCACGCTGACCTCTTCTGGGCAGTCGGGATCTGCGGCGAAAGACTAGTGGGCAGCGCCCGCCGCTCCGGCTCAGCCTGCGGCGTGGGCCAGGGCGTAGGACTTCGCGTACTCCGCGAACGCGAGCGTGCTGGCCACGCTCCCCGGGCGCGGTGACTCGCCGGGTGCCCAGCCGAGGTCGCGGTCCTCGAGCACCTGGGCGATCAGCGGCGTCCAACGGCGGTCGAGCCGCTCACTTGCCCAGACCAGTGATGCTTTCTTCGACGCGACCGTTGCGGTCTCCAAGGTGTAGAGGATCCGGCACAGGGTCGTCACCGCGTAGCGCTGAGCCCAGGCGATGTCGAAGGAGATCCAGGTCATCAGCTCCGGGAGGAACGTCTCAACGGCGACAAGCATGCGGGCACGCAGCGCCGGCGCGGGCACCTCGTCGACGAGCGACCTCGGGTGGGGTCCCGAGAGGGTGACACCTCGCTCGCGCAGAGACCAGCGGACCACCTCGGTGTTGCAGTGCGTGGACCACTGCATCTCGCGCCAGCCGTGGTCGATGTAGAGCCACTCCTTGCCCAGCCCAGCCAGAGATCTGAGCTCGTCGACAGGCGGGTAGGAGCCCTCCAGATGGTGCGTCCAGTGACCACTGCGCGTCGGGATCTCGTAGTGCAGCTCCCGCAGTGCCGCCTCCTGCTCGGGCGTGATGGCGCTGCTGACCGGGATGAGGAAGTCGCAGTCGCTGTAGATGTCCGCGTCCCCCACCGCGAAGGACCCTTGGAGGTATGCGCCCACGAAGCTGCGATCGAGGATGCCTGCTGTCCGTGACACCAGCTCGGCCAGCAGGTCGTTCAACTCGGGGAACTGCGTAGGTCGCTCGCTGGTGGTCACGGTGGGGCCACGTCGCCGGCCAGAGTGCTCCGGACGGATTGGTCCGCACAGAGATCCATCCGTTATCCTTTCTCAGCGCACGTGCTGCTTTGCGCTGACCGTCAACCTGTTGAGGAGATCTGCTGTGGCTGCGGTCTGTGATGTTTGCGGCAAGGGGCCCGGCTTCGGCAACAACGTCTCCCACTCCCACCGGCGCACACGTCGCCGGTTCAACCCCAACATCCAGCGAGTCCGAGCGGTCGTGGGGCGTACCCCCAAGCGGCTGAACGTCTGCACGTCCTGCCTGAAAGCCGGCAAAGTCAGCCGCTGAGCCAGCGACGTCGTTGGTGGACGGTCGCCGACGCTCACCGGAAGTGCTCGTGTCCGGGAGCTCCAGCGTACGTCTGCGCGTCGACCGTCACACCACTGCCTTCGGCCACCGAGCCGATCACCCGCCAGTGCTCCGGTAGCGGGACATCCGGCGCGAACGTCGCCGCCAGGGCATGGTCGTCGCCGCCGGTAAGCACGAAGGTGAATGGGTCCGCGCCGAGCGCCGCTCCCACCGCCGCGAGGGGCTCGGGGATCGACAGCGCGCCGGAGCGGACGTCGATCGCAACGCCGCTGCCCCCGGCAATGTGGCCGAGGTCGGCCAGCAGACCGTCGCTCACATCGACCATCGCGGTGGCGCCCAACCGGACCGCCTCGGGACCCGCACTGTAGGGCGGCGACGGCCGCCGGTGGGCGTCGACCACGGCGCGCGGGGAGCGGAAGCCACGGCTGAGCACAGCCAGCCCGGCTGCTGCCCACCCCAGCCGTCCGCATACCGCCACGATGTCGCCGACCCGGGCCGTCGTCCGGCGGACCGGTGGCCCGGCGTCGCACACGCCCATAGCCGTGACAGCGAGCACGACCGCGTCGCTCGCCGTCAGGTCCCCGCCGACGACGCTGGCACCCGCAGCCGCCGACTCCGCTGCCAACCCGTCGGTCAGCTCCAGCGCCCAGCTCAGGTGCAGGTCGCCCGGCGCCCCCAGTGCCGCCACCATGGCCGTAGGGCGGCCCCCCATGGCGGTGATATCGGCGAAGCTCTGTGCCGCGGCCTTGTGGCCGATGTCGGTGGCACTCGACCAGTCGCGTCGAAAGTGCCGGCCCTCCACCAGCAGGTCGGTCGAGACCAGCACAGCACCGGTGGAGACGGCGACCAGCGCCGCATCGTCGCCGGGCCCGACGAGGACGTCGTCGTTGAGCCCGAGACGGCTGGTCAACGCGTTGACGGCGCCGAACTCCCCGACATCGCTCAAGGTTCGTGATCCTGACTGGGTCATTGCTCTCTTCCCGACGGTGGGGTGCCTGTCCGTCGCAGGCGGTAGCGTTGCATGGGTAATCCGACCTGCGCGGCCCTCGAGGGTCGCCACCCCGCCCCGCGGAGGACGACTTGGTGGTACACGCCTACATCCTCATCCAGACGGAGAACGGCAAGGCTGCCGATGTGGCGGCGGCGATCGCGGAGGTAAAGGGAGTGACCCTGGCCGAGGACGTGACCGGGCCATATGACGTGATCGTGCGCGCGGAGGCGCGCAGTGTCGACGAGCTGGGCAAGCTCGTCGTCGCGCGCGTGCAGAACGTCCCCGGGATCACCCGCACGCTGACCTGTCCCGTCGTGCACATCTGAGGCTGCGGCCCCTGCTGCGCGCCCGCCTGCGAACGCTGCTGGTTGTCCCGCTGGTGCTCATGGCCGGCTGTGGCTCGCCCGCCGTGTCGGTCCCTGGGCCAAGCCCCGACAGCGGCCAGCGCGCGGAGTGCAGCCGGCTGATGTCGGAGCTGCCCGCCCAGGTCGGCGGCCAGCAGCGCCGCGGCGTCGAGCCGGCAGATGTCCTGGCCGCCGCGTGGGGCGACCCGCCGATCCTGCTGCGGTGCGGGGTGGCGAAACCGGCCGGTCTCACCGCCTATGCACGCTGCGACTCAGTCAACGGCGTCGACTGGTTCACTCGGCGCACCGCAACCGGCTACGAGTTCACGACGATCGGTCGCGCCGCGTACGTTGAGGTGCGCGTACCCACGAGCTACGTTCCCGCCGCCGATGCCCTGGTCGACCTTGCCACAGCGGTGAAGCGGACCCTGAAGATCGTCGCGCCGTGCGTGTGACCGCCGGTTCAGCGCAGACCTGTCCCCCGGCGCAGGGCTAGCTGCAGCAAACGGTCCACCAAGGCCGGATAGTCCAGGCCGCTGGCCGCCCAGACGCGCGGGAACATCGAGCGGGTGGTGAACCCCGGCATGGTGTTGATCTCGTTGACCACGACCCCGGCTGCTGCGGTCCAGAAGAAGTCCACCCTCGCCAGCCCCTCGCAGCCGATCGCCTCGAACGCCTGGACGGCTAACCGGCGTACCTCCGTGGCCGTCGCGCCGGGCAGGTCCGCCGGCACGTCAAGCCGCACGTGCTCGTCACCGAGATACTTTGCTTCGAAGTCGTAGAAGTCATACGTCTCGTCCACTGAGATCTCCGCCACGACGCTCGCCTGCGGTGGCTGGCCGTCGAGGCCGTCGAGGACACCGCACTCGAGCTCCCGCGCACCCTCGAGAGCGGCCTCCGCGATGACCTTCGGGTCGTAGCGACGCGCCTCGTCGACCGCGTCGTCCAGCTGCTCGGGCCGCTCCACCCGGCTGATCCCGAGGCTGGACCCCCCGCGGGCAGGTTTCACGAACACCGGGTAGCCCAACCGAGAGACCGCCTCGACACACGCGAGCCGGTTCTGCAGCCACTCCCGTGCGCCCAGCACGGCGTACGGAGCCAGTGGCAGGCCGTGTGCCGCAAAGACCAACTTCATGTAGTGCTTGTCCATGCCGATGGCGCTGGCCAGAACACCCGCACCGACGTAGCGGACGCCGGCCATCTCGAAGAGCCCCTGGATCGTGCCGTCCTCGCCCCAGGGCCCGTGCAGCAACGGGAACACGACGTCCACCTCGCCAAGGGTGCGCGGAACCTGGCCCGGCTCAGAGACGACGAGCTCGCGGCTGGCGGGATCGCTGCTGAGCGCCACAACGGCTCCGCTCGGGTCCACGGCGGGTAGCTTGCCGTCGGTGATCGAGAGCCGGGTGGAGTCATCGGCCTCGAGCACCCATCTGCCGTCGACACTGATGCCGACCGGGACCACGTCGTAGCTGTCCCGGTCGATCGCCGCGAGGACGCTGCCGGCCGTCGCGCACGAAATCGCATGCTCGGCGGAGCGACCACCGAACACAACTGCAACGCGGGGCTTCCTCGGTGCGCTCACCGAGGAGACCCTAGTGGCCGCCGTTGGTTGGGGGAGGTCGTGCGGCCGGCCGGCCGGCGTTCGACACAATGGCCGGCGTGGCTGAACCGTTGAGCACGCCCGGTCCGTTGTCGATCCCCACGCTGCTGGTGACCAGCGGCCGTCCGGCGCACCAGCCGGACGCCCCCTTGAACCACCCCGTGACGCTGGCCGCCACCTACGTCGCTGGCGGAGAGATGGAGTACGGCCGGTACGGCAACCCCGTCTGGTCGGCGTTCGAGGATGTCCTCGGCGCGCTGGAGGGCGGCCGGGCGCTCGTGTTCTCCTCGGGCCTGGCCGCCATCGCCACGGTGCTCGACCTAGTCACACCGGGAGAGGTGGTGGTGGCGCCACGACACGCCTACCTGGGGACGCTGCACCAGCTCGCGGAGCTCAACGACCACGGCCGGCTGAAGGTACGCACCGTAGACCTCGAGGACACCGATGCGGTGCTGGCAGCTGCCGAGGGTGCCGCCTTGGTGTGGCTGGAGTCGCCGACCAACCCGGCGCTCGAAGTGGCCGACATCGCAGCGATCTGCTCCGGCGCACACGCGGCAGGGGCCAAGGTGGTCGTGGACAACACGTTCGCCACTCCGGTTCTCCAACGGCCGTTGGAGCTGGGCGCCGACGTCGTCGTTCATTCCGTTACGAAGTTCCTTGCCGGCCACTCCGATGTCGTGCTCGGGGCTGTGGTGACCAACGACGAGCAGGCCTACTCGGCGATCGACCGCAAACGCCGCAGCCTCGGTGCCATCGCCGGGCCGTTCGAGACATGGTTGGCGTTGCGCGGGCTGCGCACCCTTCACCTCCGGATTGAGCGCGCGTCCGCCAACGCCACCGAGCTCGCCACCCGCCTCGCCGCGCACCCCGCAGTGGTCCGAGCGCGATATCCGGGGCTCGGCGCCATCGTCGCCATCGAGCTCGCCGACGCCTCGAGCGCCGACCGGCTGGTAGTGGGTACCAAGGTATGGGTCAATGCGACGAGCCTGGGTGGGGTCGAGTCGACGTTCGAGCGTCGACGCCGGTGGGCCACTGAGCCAGAGACGATTCCGGAGGGGCTCGTCCGGCTGAGCGTCGGCGTCGAGGACGTCGAGGATCTATGGGCCGACTTGCGGCAGGCCCTCGACGCAGTGTGAGGCAGCAACCTGGTCGCTGGTCAGTACCGCTCGGGCTT
Organism: Nocardioidaceae bacterium; assembly: GCA_035296085.1. GTDB lineage: Bacteria > Actinomycetota > Actinomycetes > Propionibacteriales > Nocardioidaceae > DATHBP01. The sequence continues at coordinate 25,399 of DATHBP010000151.1, forward strand.
GGCTGACCGCGACATCAAGCTGGCCAACATCTCGTGCGGTTTCATCGAAGCGTTCACCACGGCCGCGACGTGTTCGACGATGGGCACCTTTACGCCGTGCCGGGTCGCAAGATCAACGATGGACCGGCATGACTTCACCCCCTCGGCGACCTGACGGGTGCCGGCGGAGATGTCCTCGACGCTGAGCCCTCGGCCCAGCTTCTCGCCGAACGTCCGGTTGCGCGACAGCGGCGAGGAGCACGTGGCCACGAGGTCACCGAGGCCGGCAAGGCCGGCGAACGTGTACTGGTCCGCTCCGAGTGCGGCCCCCAACCGGGCTGTCTCGGCCAGCCCCCGGGTGATGACCGAAGCCCGGGTGTTGTCGCCGAACCCGAGACCAACGGCCATGCCGACGGCGAGCGCGATGACGTTCTTCGTCGCACCACCGAGCTCTGCCCCTACCACATCGGCGTTGGTGTACGGGCGAAACGACGGCGTATGGCACACCGCCTGCAGCCGCTGCGCCGATTCGGCGTTGACGCAGGCGACGACGCTGGCAGCTGGCTGGCGCTCGGCGATCTCGCGCGCCAGATTCGGTCCGGTGACCACAGCCACCTGGTCACTCCCGGCCCCAGTGACCTCGCTGATCACCTCGCTCATGCGCTTGGCGCTGCCGAGCTCGATGCCCTTCATCAAGCTGACGAGCAGGACCCCCGGTGCCATCATCGGCGACCAGCGTTCGAGGTTGGACCGCAACGTCTGCGACGGCAGAGCCAGCACCACGACCTCGGCCCCCCCGAGCACCACGTGCGGATCGGCACTGGCGACGAGCGAGTCCGGCAGGCGTACGCCCGGCAGGTAGTCGCCGTTCTCGTGGGTGGCGTTAATGGCCGCACAGAGCTCCGGTCGCCGACCCCAGAGAGCAACCTGGTTGCCGGCGTCACTGAGCACCAAGGAGAACGCAGTGCCCCAGGTGCCCGCACCGAAGACGGCGACCCGGCTCACCGCTGGTGGGCCTCGAGGTTCAGGCGCTCCGGTGGCGCCTGCTCGCCTCGGATCTCCTCCAGCAAGGCCGTCACAGCAGTGCTGATCCGGTCCGAGGCCGCCCGCAGGACGTGCGGAGTAACCCGCTGTCCGCGGAGATCCTCGAGCTGTACCGGCGGCCCAGCCCAGACATGCATGGTCTTGCGGGGCAGCAGTCGCACCCGTCGGCCGTACGGCGCCAGCACCTCGTGCGCGCCCCACTGGCCCACCGGCACGAGCGGGCAGCCGGTCGTCAACGCGATGCGGGCTGCGCCGGTCTTGGCCACCATCGGCCACAGCTGGGGATCGCGCGTGATGGTGCCTTCGGTGTACACGACGACGCACTCTCCCCGGTTGACGGCCTCGACCGCCGCAGCCAGCGCCTTCGCCGCCTCAGACGTCCGCCGGAAGACCGGGATCTGACCGGCACCGGTGAGGACTCTTCCGACCAAGAAGACACCGAAGAGCTCGGACTTCACCAAGAATCGTGGCACCCGGCCGTTGTCGTACACGAAGTGCGCAATCACGAGTGGGTCGAAGAACGAGATGTGGTTGGCCACCACGACGCACCCGGTGCCCGCTGGCGGCAGGTGCTGGGCTCCCCTCCAGTCGCGGCGGGTCAGGCCCATCATCGGCGGCCTCAGCACGGCGACACAGAACGCCAGTGCAATCCCGTCTTTGCCGTCGCCCACGCCCGCTCCTCCGCTGTCCCTAGCCGCTTCACCTTCGCGGTTCACGGTTGGCCTCCACCGACTGACAGTGTCGGGCATGCTGACAAGATCTCGGCAATGGCACTCAAGGACGAGCGATCGTGGGTCCTCGTGATCCCCGTGAAGCACGCCAGCATCGCCAAGTCCCGGCTCGCCACGTTCGCCGGCGTGAGACGACCGGAGCTCGCCCGGGCGATGGCCGAGGACACGGTTGCAGCCGCGCTGCAATGCCCGCTCGTCCACGGCCTCGTCGTCGTGACCGACGACGAACCCAGCGCGACGGCACTGCGGCTCCTCGGTGCCGCGGTCGTGCCGGACGAGCCGTCGGCAGGGTTGAACGAAGCGCTCGAGCACGGGGTGAGTGTCGCTGCGCAGCTCGGCGACCACGTGGGGGCGCTGTCCGGCGACCTGCCGGCGCTGCGCCCGAACGAGCTGCAGAGCGCTTTGGCCGCGGCACCCGGCACCCGGCGCAGCTTCGTCGTCGACGCGGCCGGCTCGGGCACGACCGTGCTGCTGGCACCGGGAGGACTGCCGCTCGGGGCTCGGTTCGGGCCGGAGTCCGCCGCCGCACACCGGCGGTCCGGCGCAGTGGAGCTGCGCGGGGCGAGCCTGGACTCCCTACGGCGCGACGTCGACACCGAGGCAGACGTTGCCCACGCCGTCCGGCTCGGCGTCGGTGCCCGGACCGCCGGTGTCCTCGCCGCGCTGAGGGACCCGCACGCTGTCACCGCGTCCGTGCTCGGGAGCGGCCACGCGTCGCACGGTTAGCTCTTCTTGGCGCTCGCCCGCTTGGCGGTCGTCGCCTTCCTGCCGCTGGTGGGGCTGGCGGTGGACTTGCTGGCAGAAGCCTTGCTGGTCGTGGACTTCTTGCCGGCGCTGGACTTGCTGGCGCTGGACTTGCTGGCGGCGCTCTTGCGGCCGGCGGTGCTCTTGCGCCCGGCCGTGGACGACGTCGCCTTGCCCGCTGCGGTCTTGCGGGCAGACGCGGAGCTGGTGGTCTTGCTGGCTGCCGTCTTGCGGCCAGTCGTGGAGCTGGCAGCCTTAGCCGCGGCGGCCGTCGCCTTGGGCATCTTCTTGTCGCCGGCGACGAAGGCCTTCAGCTCTGCCCCGGGTCGAAACCTCGGCACCGACGTCTTCTTGGCCCGGATGCGCTCGCCGGTGGCGGGGTTACGCACCATGCGCGCCGGCCGGTCGACCTTCTCGAAGGCACCGAACCCGGTGATCGCGACCTTCTCTCCCTTTGAGACCTCACGGGTGATCGTCTCGACCACCGCCTCGAGCGCGTTCTTCGCTTGGCGCTTGTCGCCGTCGAAGCGACTGGAGAGCGTCTCGATCAGCTGGCGTTTGTTCACTGGGCTTCCCTTCGCAACGGTGCGCCGAGCACACGCCCGGCCCGGATGGCACCACGCAGCGTAGAGACAATCGGCGCACTCGGGAAGCCCGGTGCGCCGCGCAATTCGTCACACGGTCGAGAACAGTCCCGGCGCCTCCAGGGCGAGCAACGTTCGCTTGCGGTCCAAGCCGCCGGCGTAGCCGACCAGCTTGCCGCTCGCTCCGATCACTCGATGGCACGGCACGACGATGGCCACCGGGTTGGCGCCGTTGGCCGACCCGACCGCGCGCGCGGAACCTCTCGAGAGTCCAAGCTGCGCTGCGATCGCTCCGTAGCCGGTCGTCTGCCCGTACGGCACATGCCGCAGCGCTGCCCAGACTCTTTGCTGGAATGGCGTGCCCCGCAGGGCCAACGGCACGTCGAAATCCCTGCGCTCGCCGGCGAAGTAGGAAGCCAGCTGCTCGCGGGCGGACCTCAGCAGCGTCAGATCGTCGTCGCGGACGGCGTCGACGGGCGGCTCCTCCGAGAAGGAGACGGCCGTGATCGCATCGCCTTCCGCGACGACGACGAGCCCTCCGACCGGGCTGTCCAGGGCGGTCCAGTAGCGCGTCATCGTTTGTCCTCTCCATTAACTGTGCCGGTCCAGAGATGCATCTGGGCGTACGACCGCCACGGCCGCCAGCGTTCGGCGTACGTGAGCGCGGCCTTCGGTTCGTCAGGGAGCCCGAGGCGGGCCATGGCCTGGCGGACACCGAGGTCGCTCGCCAGGAACACATCGGGATCGCCAAGTGCTCGCAGCGCGACGTAGCCCGCCGTCCAAGGGCCGACGCCGGGGAGAGCGAGCAGCCGCTCGGCCACCTCCGCTCGGTCACCGCTGCGGTCCAAGGCGATCGCCTGGGACTCGACGGCACGGCTGACCGCGACGAGCGCGCGTCCCCTCGCCTGAGGCATCCCGAGCGACGTCGGGTCGGCTTCGGCCAAGGCTGCCGGCGTCGGGAACAGATGGGTTACGCCTCCGCTGGGCTCGGCCAGCGGCATCCCGAACCGCTGGACGAGCCTTCCCGCCAACGTGCGAGCTCCGGCCACCGACACCTGCTGGCCGATAATCGCTCGAACCACGGCCTCGAAGCCGTCGGCGTAGCCAGGAATGCGCAGGCCTGGGCGTGCCGTCACCAGCCGGGCGAGGACAGTGTCGGCGCCGAGCACTTCCGCGACGGCTCCCGGGTCGGCGTCGAGGTCGAACAATCGGCGGCACCGTTCGACGGCAGCCGTGAGGTCGCGCAAGTCGCGAAGGTGCAGCTCGCACGCGACGAAGCCCTCCGCCGGTCGCAACGTCACGACGCCTTGGCCATACGGCAGCGAGATTGCGCGCGTGTACGCACCGTCGTGGACGTTCTCGACGCCGTGCACCGTGCGCGCCGCGAAGAACGCCAGCAGCGCAGCGCCGTCGAACGGCGCGCGAACCGCTAGCCGGATTCGGACAGCGGTGGTGCTGGCGTCGCGACGCTGTGAGCCGAGCGCGCCCGCCCGCAGTTCGCTCGGCCGAGCCGCGTATACGGCGCGGACGGTGTCGTTGAACTGGCGAATGCTGGCGAAACCGGCCGCGAACGCGACGTCGGCCATCGGCAACCGCGTCGTCTCGATCAGGATGCGCGCCGTGTGGGCACGTCGGGAGCGCGCGAGGGCCAGCGGACCGGCCCCGAGCTCGCCGAGCAGCAGCCGGTGCAGCTGGCGTGGGCTGTAGCCGAGCCGGGCGGCGAGGCCGGG
>DATHBP010000152.1:0-2210 GCA_035296085.1 Nocardioidaceae bacterium
CGGGACACTTACAACGGCTGGGCCCGTCAGCGACTCGTCTGCGAGAGCGCTGGGGCCGAGAAAACGACTATGCAGACTGCGCCCGGAGAAGACCTGGGTCATCGCCAAAGGACGCGGGTTCGATTCCCGCCAGCTCCACCCACGCCTCAGGCGAGGGCACCGGCGACCCTGCGGTGGCGCCGGCTCCTGTTATTCAGCGACTTTCGTCCGCCTCAACTGGCGGAGACCGATCGCAGCCAGCACCGCCCCAGCAGCCTCGGCAACAGCGCTGAGGGACTTCTCGAAGAACCAGAGGGGCTCATACATCGAAGGAATTGGCCCGACGGCTGGCAGCTCGACATACCGAGAGAGCACGACGGCCACGAAGGCGCTCGCGGCTACCCCGAAAGCAACCGCATACGACGTTCGACTGCCGCGGAGGAGCACATAGGCGGCGGCGACGACCGCCACAGCGGCCTCTGCCCGAAACAGGGCCCCACCTCCGATACCGCCCGGGAATGCGAACTGGTAAGTGGACGCCAGCCGTAGATGCACGACCGCGTCAACCACCAGGGCGGCGGCGACCCCACACCGAAGTGCGAGGTCGCGAGTCGCCGGGCGGCCAGCAGTGAGCCTAAGAGCCTGGGTGCTCACTTGACGACCAAAGTCCCGGTCATGTTGGCGTGGAACGTGCAGTGGTAGGGGTACTTTCCGGGCTTCGTCGGGGCGGTGAAGCCGGCGGTGGCATCAGCCTCGGTGGTGACGTCGAACTGGCCGGGCTCGTCAGCTGTGAGTGTGTGAGCAGTGCTGTCGGCGTTGACGACGTCGACCTTCGCCCCGGGGGCCACAGTGTCGGGTCCCTTATAGACGAAGTCCTCGATGGCTACAGACACCATCTCTGAAGTGCTTGGCGACGGTGACATCGAGGGTGACGGCGACATCGACGGGGAGTCCTTCGACCCCGCATCCGTGCTCTCGGACGCGGTGGGCGTCTGTGGAGCAGCCTCCGGCGAGTCGTCGGACGCCGCGCAACCGGACGCCACGATGAGCGCCCCGGCTGCAAGCGCCGATGCAAGGTAGGTGCTGGTTTTCATGAGTTCTCCTGGCTGTTCGCTATGACGACCGCACGAGGCGGCGGACGTCGGTGAGGTGAGCGAAGACCACGGTGTTTCCGAGGTAGTGCCCGATCGAGTCGTCAAAGTTGCTGCAGGTGATGAGACGGAGCGTGGGGGTGGACAGGTCGCCGCCGTAGACGGCCGTCGTGGGGAACTCCGCCTTGGACTCGTAGGCGCGTACTGCGTCGACGGTGAAGATCGCCACCTTGTCGTCTGCGCGGGTGACCTTGATCGTGTCGTCAGGTCGGAGGTCGCCGAGGTTGAAGAAGACCGACGGCCCGTCCACGGTGTCGACGTGACCTTCGATCACCGACGGACCCGTTTGGCCGGGCGTCACGGAGTTCTCGTACCACGCGGCCTTGTCGATGTTCGGCCCCTTGGGCACCGCCAGCGCACCGCCGGGTGTTGTGCCGATCGGGAGGACGGCAGACCGTACGCCGATCGCCGGAATGTCGATCGAGGTCGGAACCGAGGCAGCCAGCGGGAACTGACCGGGCCGCGGCCGTGCGCTACCTCCGGTCGATCCGCTGGCAGGCTTCCCGGTCGCCGCTGATCGACTCGGCGGTTCGCCGCCCGGGCGCGGGCTTGCTGAGCTCGACGGGATGGTGCCCGCGGCCGAAGGATCCGGCTGGGGGGCGGACTGCTGTGACATCAGGAAAGCGACGATGGCGATGACGCCGCAGGTGGCGGCAGCCAGGGCCAGCAGATAGATCTGGGCCTGGCGGCCACCACCGTTGGTCGTCATGGGAACGATGCGAATCAGCTTCGCAGCGTCAGCTCGCCAGCTCAGCGCTGTCGCCGCGTTTGCGCAGCCAGATGGCCCCGCCCGCCGCGATCGTCAGCAGCCCACCACCGAGGCCGAGCAGGCCAAGGCTCTCCGTACCGGACGTCGAGCCGGAGCCGGTCATCGGTCCACCGGTCGGCATCGCCATCAGCGGCCCGCACAGAGCCGGTGACGTCGCCGCCAGGGGCAGCGACGGGACCAGGTCGCTCTTCGCGGCCTGAGCCTTCTTGCTCAACGTGGCCGGGTCGAGACCGTGGACCACGATCACTGCAGTGCCGTCCTGGATGGACGCCACGGTCTTGCTGTCTAGATCGAACGTGCGTGCGTAGTCG
>DATHBP010000153.1:0-4309 GCA_035296085.1 Nocardioidaceae bacterium
CGCCTCCGCCTCGTCGTCCAACTCGGCCAGCTCGGACTCGATCTTGGCGTCGAGGAAGATGGCCTCCGCCGGCGCGACGAGCTCGCGCATCTCCGCCTTCAGTCGCTGGTCGGCGAGCTCGTCGGTGTCGCAGTTGAACACGTACAACAGCGGCTTGGCCGTCAACAACATCAGCTCGCGCAGCGCCGCGCGATCGACCTGCGTCGCGCTGATGGGCGTACCCGCCTCAAGTGCCGCTTGCGCCTCGCGGACTGCGGCCAGCACGCCGGCGTTCTCAGTGCGCAAGCGGGCTTCCTTCTCCAGTCGCGGCAGCGCGCGCTCCACCGTCTGCAGGTCGGCGAGGATCAGCTCGGTCTGGATCGTCTCGATGTCGTCGCGGGGGGAGACCTTGCCGTCTACGTGGCTCACGTCGTCATCGGCGAAGACGCGCGTCACCTGGCAGATCGCGTCGGCCTCGCGGATGTGCGAGAGGAAGGTGTTGCCCAGCCCCTCCCCCACTGACGCTCCCTTCACGATGCCGGCGATATCAACGAACTGCACGGTCGCTGGCAGCACCCGCGCCGAGCTGAACATCGCGCCCAGCACTCCGAGCCGCTCATCCGGCACGCCGACCACCCCGACGTTCGGCTCGATGGTGGCGAACGGATAGTTCGCCGCGAGGACGTTGTTCTTCGTCAGCGCGTTGAACAGCGTCGACTTCCCGGCGTTCGGCAAGCCGACGATGCCGATGCTAAGAGCCACGGGCGAAGGGTACGGCGCAGCGGCGCCCGTGCTGCCGAGCGGTCAGCCGAGCCCGGCGGCGCGCATGTCCCGCCGCAGCTCAGGCGGCAGCGCGAAGACCAACGTCTCCTCGGCGGTGTGCACGGTCTCGGCGACGGGGAACCCGCGCTGCTCCAACGAGGCGAGCACTCCGCTGACGAGCTCCTCGGGCACCGAGGCGCCTGAAGTCACTCCGACGGTCGTTACGCCGTCGAGCCAGGAGTCCTGGATCTCGCTCACGTCGTCGACGAGGTACGCCGAGCGGGCACCCGCCTCGAGCGCCACCTCGACCAGTCGCACTGAGTTGGAGGAGTTGCCGGAACCGATGACAAGCACCAGGTCGGCGCCCGGCGAGATCTCCTTGACCGCCTGCTGGCGATTCTGAGTGGCGTAGCAGATGTCGTCTGACGGCGGGTCCACCAGCAGCGGGAACTTGGTGCGGATCCGGTCGACGGTCGCCATCGTCTCGTCGACCGAGAGGGTCGTCTGGGACAGCCAGGCGACCTTGCCTGGATCGCGTACCTGCACGCCGTCGACGTCGTCCGGCGACTCGACGAGCACGATGTTGGCGGGCGCCTCACCTGCGGTGCCCTCGACCTCTTCGTGTCCGTCATGACCGATGAGCAAGATGTCGTAGTCGTCGGCGGCGAAGCGGCGGGCCTCCTGGTGCACCTTGGTGACCAGCGGGCACGTGGCGTCGATCGTCTTGAGCCCTCGACGCACAGCGTCCTCGCGCACCGCCGGCGAGACACCGTGGGCCGACAGCACCACGGTCGACCCGGCGGGCACCTCGTCGAGCTCCTGGACGAAGATCGCGCCCCGTTGCTCCAAGCCGGCCACCACATGCTTGTTGTGCACGATCTCCTTGCGGACGTAGACCGGCGCTCCGTAGAGGTCGAGGGCCTTCTCGACGGTGACGACGGCGCGGTCGACGCCGGCGCAGTAGCCCCTCGGCGCCGCAAGCAGCACCCGCCGGGCCGGGTTGCTCAGAGACGTCGAAGGCATACCCCCATGGTAGGTGGCTGGCCATAGGCTGACGCCGTGGCGCTGCAGACCTCGCTGGACAAGCCGGTGCCGGTGCGCACGGTCGCCAACGCCCTGCACGGCTGGATCGACCGGCTCGGCTGGATCTGGGTGGAGGGACAGATCACCCAGCTGATGCGTCGACCCGGCACCCAGACCGTGTTCCTGACGCTGCGCGACCCGGTGGCCGAGGTGTCGGTCCAGGTGACCTGCCCCCGGCGGGTGTTCGATGTCGTCGACCCGCCGGTCACCGAAGGCGCGGGCGTGGTCGCCCACGTGCGCCCGCAGTACTACATCCCCCGCGGCTCCCTCAACCTGGCGGCCGACGACATTCGCCCCGTCGGGCTCGGCGAGCTGCTCGCCCGCATCGAGCGACGGCGCCGGCTGCTCGCCGCCGAGGGGCTCTTCGACCCGGCACGCAAACGCCCGTTGCCGTTCCTGCCGCGCCGTGTCGGGCTGATCTGCGGGCGCAACTCCGCCGCCGAACGCGATGTGGTCGAGAACGCCAAACGCCGCTGGCCGGCAGTCGCCTTCACGGTCGAGAACGTTCCCGTGCAAGGGCCCTCGGCGGCGCGAGACGTCATCGAGGCGGTGCAGCGCCTCGACAAGGCTGCCGAGGTGGACGTCATCGTCATCAGCCGTGGCGGCGGTTCGGTCGAGGACCTGCTCGCATTCTCCGACGAGGGTCTGCTGCGTGCCGTCGCGGCGTCTAGAACACCGGTCGTGAGCGCCATCGGCCACGAGCAGGACACCCCGCTGCTCGATCTCGTCGCCGACCACCGCGCGTCCACACCCACCGATGCGGGCAAGCTCGTCGTTCCCGACATGGCCGAGGAGATGCAGCGTACGAGTGCGCTGCGGGCGCGCACCCGGCAAGCGGTCGTCGCATTCGTCGACCGCGAGCAGCGCAACCTGGCCACCGTGCTCAACCGACCGGTGATCGCGGAGCCACAGGCCGTTGTCGAGCGCCGGGCCGAGGAGGTGAATGCGCTCGTCGCCCGCACGCGCCGATGTGTCTCACAAGGCCTCGACCGCGCCGGCGATGACATCGAGCATCGGCTTGCCCGCCTGCGTACGCTGTCGCCGCTCGCCACCTTGCAGCGGGGGTACGCCGTGCTGCAGGCCCCCGATGGCGCGATCGTGTGCGACCCCGCGAGCGTCCACCCGGGCGATCGGCTGACAGCGCGGGTCGCCCGCGGGCAGCTAGGCGTCCGCGTGGAGGACACGACGATCGAGGGGGCCAGAACATGAGCGGCGAGGCCGCTGGCGAGCAGCTGTCCTACGAAGCGGCCCGCGACGAACTGATCGACGTGGTCCGCGCGCTGGAGGCTGGCGGGACGACACTCGAGGAGTCACTGGTGCTGTGGGAGCGGGGCGAGCACCTGGGGCAGGTCTGCCAGCGCTGGCTCGACGGTGCGCGCGAGCGGCTGAGCACCGCGGCAGGCGATCAGCCCAGCGAGGACGCGAACGACTCGAGCTCTGAATAGCCGGGCGTTCCGGTGACCACCGTGGCGACGCCGTCGTCGACCCGGACCAGCGCTCGTTCGTCGTCGTCCGCGTCGAGCAGGCGGTCCCAGCGCACTCCAGCGATCCGTACCGAGCCGTCCGGTGAGCTCCCAGTGGTCTTCGCGGCCACGAACGCCGCCGCACCGACGTTGCTCTGCTCGAGCCCTACGTACTCGGTGTCCGGCGTCAGGAAGCCGATGTGCCAGGAGAACCGGGTCGAGTCTCCCGTTGCTGTCACACTCGTTGCTCGCCAGCCGGGAGGTTCTGGCGTCGGCGCCAGGACGTCGTAGGGAGCGGTCTGCCGGGCCGCGGCGAGCTGCGCGGTGTAGTCGACCGTAGGTGCCGGGTTGGGGCGCGGTGCGCGGCTCACCAGGCTGAGCAACCAGATCGCGGCCATGAACGCGAACACGACGGCTAGCGATCGCAGCATGTCACCGACGCTCTGGCCGGCTCGGCTCGGACGCGAGGTGCTCACCGGCCCATTGTCGCGGCGCCACCGGCTCGCTGCACTTGCTCCCGCCGGCTTCCCTGCGCGGCGGACTGCCTGCTTCCCGAGCGCGGCGGACCGCCTGCTTCCCCAGCGGAATGGGGACTGTCCGAGTCGCATTGAGCGTGGGTCGGCCCCGGAACGCAGCAACACGAGGAAATGGGCCCCGGATGGAGGCACCCAATCCGCGGTTGCGGAATAAACCGACAGAGTTTGATCCGCAGATGCGGATAGGCTGACCGACTAGTCAACGGAGGGAGCTGGATGAGGTCGTCCATGTCGGCCGGCCGGGTCTTGCGCATGGCGGAAGCCGCCGAGCTGCTCGGGGTGAGCGATGACACGCTGCGCCGCTGGGTCGACGCCGGCCGGGTTCGCGGCAGCCGGACGGCTGAAGGGAAGGCAGGGGTCGCCGGCACGGACCTCGCGGCGCTGGCCCGCGAGCTGGCTGCGGGCGGCACCGGCACCGACGCCGCCGGTCGCGCTCGGGTCAGCGCACGCAACCGGCTGCGCGGGATCGTGACCGACGTGCGTCGC
>DATHBP010000154.1:0-11560 GCA_035296085.1 Nocardioidaceae bacterium
ACCAGGGTCTTCGGCACGTCCTTCAGCGGTGCGTACCCGCCGACCGCGTCGCCGTACAGCGTGGAGTAGCCGACGGCGAGCTCGCTCTTGTTCCCCGGCGCGAGCACGAGGTGGCCGTGCTGGTTCGACAGCCCCATCAAGATGACGCCGCGCACCCGAGCCTGCAGGTTCTCCGCCGCCAGGCCGGTGAGCTCCAGCTCGGCGTGGAAGCTCTCGACCATCGACTCGATGGGCTGCACGGTGTAGACGAGGCCGAGCCGACCGGCCAGGTCAGCCGCGTCATGCAGCGAGTGGGCGGAGCTGTAGCGGCTCGGCATCGAGACGCCGTGGACGTTGGGCGCGCCGAGCGCGTCGGCCGCCAGGGTGGCCGTGAGGGCCGAGTCGATGCCCCCGGAAAGCCCCAGGACGACGCTGGCGAACCCGTTCTTCCCGACGTAGTCGCGCAGCCCCAACATCAGCGCCTCGTAGGTCTCCTCCAGGTCCGACAGCCGCTCCGCCACCACTGGTGGCTGTGGCGGGCGCGCGCGGGCCGGCTCGGCGCTGACCAGTGTGCGCTCGACGGCCAGCCCGGTGTACGACGAGGCAGGTGCCGGTGGCTCCTCGAGAGCGTCGGCGAGATCCAGGTCGACGACGAGCAGCTGCTCGCGAAACTGCGCGGCCCGGCTGATGAGCGCGCCGGCTGCGTCGACGACGAGGGAGTCGCCGTCGAACACGAGTTCGTCCTGGCCGCCGACCATGTTGACGTACGCGAGCGGGCAGCCGGCTTCGGCGGCCCCTCGGACGCACAGGTCGAGGCGCACGTCGTCCTTCGAGCGTTCGTACGGCGAGCCGTTGATCACCAGCAGCAGGCCGGCTCCGGCCGCGCGGGCGGTCAGCGGCGGGCCGGGCTGCCACAGGTCCTCGCAGATGCCGAGCGCCACGTCGACGCCGCAGATGCGCACGACGGCCATCGTGTCGCCGGCGACGAAGTAGCGGAACTCGTCGAAAACGCCGTAGTTGGGCAGGTGGTGCTTGGCGCAGCGGGCGGCGACCCGCCCGCCGTACAGGACCGCCGCGGCGTTGCGCGGCGACCCGCGAGGCACGCCCACGCGCTCGGGTGTCCCTGGCGAGGCGTCCAGGAACCCGCACACGACCGCCAGGTCGGCGAGCCCGGCGTCGGCCAGCCGGCCAGCCAGCGACTCGACGGCGGCAGCCGACGCAGCCTGGAACGACGCGCGCAGGGAGAGGTCCTCGACGGGATAGCCGGTGAGTGCCATCTCGGGGAAGGCGACCAGGTCGGCGCCCGCGGCCGCCGCCTGCTGCGACCAGTCGAGGATCCGGGCAGCGTTGCCGCTGAGATCGCCCACGCTCACGTTGATCTGAGCGAGGGCGAGCCGCAGCGCAGGCACGCCTCGAGCCTATCGGCGTTGTCCGTACCCGATGGGCGCGATACTGCGGGCATGGACAAGCAACACGACTTCGTGCTCCGTGCGCTCGAGGAGCGAGACGTCAGGTTCGTCCGACTCTGGTTCACCGACGTTCTCGGCTTTCTCAAGTCGGTCGCGGTGGCGCCGGCCGAGCTGGAGGGCGCGTTCGCGGAGGGCATCGGGTTCGACGGCTCGGCGATCGAGGGTTTCGCCCGTGTGTACGAGGCCGACATGCTCGCCAAGCCCGACCCGTCGACGTTCCAGCTGCTGCCCTGGCGCGATGCAGGGACTGCCACCGCGCGGATGTTCTGCGACATCACGATGCCGGACGGCGCGGCGTCCTACGCCGACCCGCGCTTCGTGCTGAAGCGCACGCTGGCGCGGGCTGCCGAGCACGGCTTCACGTTCTACACCCACCCCGAGATCGAGTTCTTCTTGTTCAAGGCCTCGCCCGAGGACGGGGTGGCACCGGAGCCGGTGGATCGCAGCGGCTACTTCGACCACACCTCCCAGGGCGCCGGCCAGGACTTCCGCCGCGAGGCGATCACGATGCTGGAGTCGATGGGTATCTCGGTCGAGTACAGCCACCACGAGGGAGCGCCGGGCCAGCAGGAGATCGACCTGCGCTACGCCGACGCGCTCACCACCGCCGACAACATCATGACGTTTCGCGTGGTGGTCAAGGAGGTCGCGCTCTCCCAGGGGATCTTCGCGTCGTTCATGCCCAAGCCCTACACCCGGCACGCCGGCTCGGGGATGCACACTCACATGTCGCTGTTCGAGGGCGACCGCAACGTGTTCTTCGAGGCGGGCGCGGAGTACCACATTTCCAAGGTGGGCAGGGCCTTCATCGCCGGCATCCTGCACCACGCCGCCGAGATCACCGCTGTGACGAACCAGTGGGTCAACTCCTACAAGCGGCTCGCCGGCGGCGGGGAGGCACCCGAGCACATCTGCTGGGGCCACAACAACCGCTCGGCGCTGCTGCGCGTACCCATGTACAAGCCGGCCAAGGGCCAGTCGACCCGCGTGGAGTTCCGCGCCATCGACTCCGCGTGCAACCCCTACCTCGCGTACGCCCTGCTGCTCGCGGCGGGACTCAAGGGCATCGAGGGTGGCTACCAGCTTCCGCCGGGCGCGGAGGACGACGTGTGGTCGCTCACCGAGGCTGAGCGCCGCGCGCTCGGCATCGAACCGCTTCCGGCCTCGCTCGACGAGGCGATCGCCCGGATGGAGACCAGCGAGCTGGTGGCCGAGACGCTGGGAGAGCACGTCTTCGACTTCTTCCTGCGCAACAAGCGTGCCGAGTGGCAGGAGTACCGCCGCCAGGTCACCCAGTTCGAACGCGACCGGCTGCTGCCGTTGCTGTAGAGCTGGCCAGCGGTCGGTAGCCTCGCGGGCATGACCGACCCGGGGCGCGTGCTCGTCGTGGAGCACGAGGCGGACGCTCCGCTCGGATGGCTCGGGGAGTGGCTCGAAGATGCCGGGCTTCATCTCGACGTCCGCCGCCCCTACGCCGGTGAGCAGCTGCCGAGCTCGCTGAGCGGCTACACCGGTCTCGTGGTGCTCGGCGGGAGCATGGGTGCCTACGACGACGACGAGCACCCATGGCTGACGCCCACCAAGACGCTGCTCCGCGAGGCGCTGCGCGACGACGTCGCGACGTTCGGCGTATGCCTGGGCCACCAGCTCGCCAGCGTGGCACTCGGGGGAGAGGTGGCGCGCCATCCAGCCGGGCGCCAGATCGGCGTCATCCCGCTCGTTTGGACGCGCGCCGCCGCCACGGACCCGGTCTTCGCCCAGCTGCCCGAGGCCCGCGGCGTTCACTGGAATGACGACGTCGTCGTCGAGCTGCCGCCGGGCGCCGTCCTGCTCGCCGGCACTCCCATCGGCGGCCCACAGGCGCTGCGACTTGGGCGCCGGGCGTGGAGCGTCCAGTTCCACCCGGAGGCAGGATACGACATCGCCGTGCGCTGGCTGGAGTCCGACGAGCGCGACGGCTCGCCGCGCGATCCCGACGTCGAAGCAGCGATGCTCGTCTTGAAGAACGCCGACGCGGAGCTGTACCAGACATGGCAGCCGGTTGCTGCGCGCTTTGCCCACCAGGTCCTCGAGCGCTGAGTCGGCCGGGTGAGCCGACCGCGTACTCAGTCCGACACCGCGAGGTTGGCCCGGCTCGGGTTCGCTGACCCTGGTGTCGCCGCCGAGGGTGTACGCACCTGTGGGCTTCCCGAGACGGTCGTCGCGGCGCTCGCGGATTCAGCGGACCCCGACCAGGCGCTGGCCGCACTGCGCCGACTGCTGGACTCCGGAAGTGATCCACCGACGCTGCTGGCGGGGCTCGAGTCCGACGGCGGGCTGCGGGCGCGCCTCTCCGCCGTATTGGGCACCAGCGACGCACTCGGCCACCAGCTCGCTCTCCACCCGGAGCACTGGAGGGACCTGGCGGCCGCCAGGTTCGATGCGGCCGAGTGGCCGGCGTGGGCGGATACCAGTCGCGCGGAGCTGCTGAACGCGGTCGGTGCCGACCCGGCTGCGGCGGAACCCGTGGCGGTGGGTGGTCCGCCGGCCGCTCTCGACCAGCTGCGAATCACCTACCGACGGCTGCTGCTGCGGTTGGCGGCGCGCGACCTGACCGAGGGCATCGCCGTCGACGAGGTGGCCGCCCAGCTCGCGGATCTCGCGGCGGGCGCTCTCGCCGCGGCGTTGGCCATCGCCCGGCTCCAGCTCGGTGACGATGCGGCGACCTGCACGCTCGCCGTCGTCGCCCTTGGCAAGTGCGGAGGCCGCGAGCTCAACTACGTTAGCGATGTCGACGTCGTCTTCGTCGCGGAACCGGTGGCCGGTGCATCGGAGGCGGTCGCGCTGCGATCCGCGAACCGACTCGCGGCAGCGCTCATGCGCAACTGCTCAGGGCACACCGGGGAAGGGTCGCTGTGGCCCGTCGACGCCGGCCTTCGGCCCGAGGGAGGGACAGGTCCGCTCGTTCGGACGTTGCACAGCCACCTGCGCTACTACGAGCGGTGGGCCAAGACCTGGGAGTTCCAGGCGCTGCTCAAGGCACGGCCGGTCGCCGGCGACGGCGATCTCGGCCGCCGCTACGTCGAGGCCGTGTCCCCGCTGGTCTGGCAGGCTGCGGACCGCGACGGCTTCGTACCCGACGTGCAAGCCATGCGCCGGAGGGTCGTCGAGCAGCTCGCACCCGCAGCCGACCGCGAGCTCAAGCTGGGCCCCGGGGGACTGCGCGACATCGAGTTCGCCGTCCAGCTGTTGCAGCTCGTGCACGGGCGCACGGACCCGACCCTGCGCAGCGGCACCACGTTGGTGGCCTTGGCGGCGTTGACCGACGGCGGCTACATCGGGCGGGACGACGGCGCCGCGCTGGCTCCGGCGTACAGGTTCTTGCGCTCCCTCGAGCACCGCATCCAGCTTTGGCAGCTCCGGCGCACCCATGCGCTGCCGCAGTCGCCTGCATCGCTGCGCCGGCTTGGTCGCTCGATGGGCTACCGCGCCGATCCTGTCGCCGAGCTGACGGCAGCGCTGCGCGGCCACGCGCTGGAAGTGCGCCGCCTTCACGAGAAGCTGTTCTACCGTCCGCTACTCGCGGCGGTGGCGGCCCTGCCCGAGGACGAGCTGAGGTTGAGCCCCGACGCCGCCCGCGACCGTCTCGCCGCGCTCGGCTATCTCGACCCCGCTGCTGCGCTGCGCCATCTCGAGGCGCTCACGGCCGGCATCTCCCGCCGAGCCACGGTCCAGCGCACCCTGCTGCCGGTCATGCTGCACTGGTTCGCCCAGGCGCCCGCTCCCGATGCCGGGCTGTTCGCGTTCCGCCAGGTCTCGGAGGCCTTGGGCACGACGCACTGGTACCTGCGCCTGCTGCGAGACGAGGGCACCACCGCCCAGCGCATGGCCACGGTGCTGTCCTCGAGCCGCTATGCCACCGAGCTGTTGATGCGCCGTCCGGAAGCGGTGCGCATGCTGGCTGACGACGACGAGCTGCGGCCGCTCGCCCGCGCGACCATCGAAGCGCAGATGCGGGCGGCCGCAGAGCACCAACAGCCTGGCGAAGGCGCGATGGTGGCCCTGCGGGCCGTCCGCCGGCGCGAGCTGCTGCGGATCGCTGTCGCCGACGTCCTCGGCCAGCTGGATATCGAAGAAGTGGGGGAGGCGCTCAGCACCGTGGCGGCGGCCACGCTGAGCGTGGCTACGGAGAGCGCCCAGCGGACCGTCGAGGACCAGCGTGGCGGTCGGCTGCCCATGCGGCTAGCGCTGGTCGCCCTGGGTCGGCTCGGCGGGCACGAGATGGGCTATGCCAGCGACGCCGATGTGCTGTTCGTCCATGACCCTGCACCCGGGGCGTCCGAAGACGATGCAGCCGCTGCGGCGGGCGCCGTCGCCGGCGAGCTGCGCCGCATGCTCGAGGTGGCAGGACCAGACCCCGCGCTGCGCCTGGACTTCGACCTGCGACCCGAGGGCCGGCAAGGTCCCCTCGTGCGCTCGCTCGACTCCTACGCTGCCTACTACTCGCGCTGGTCCCACGCGTGGGAGTCCCAGGCTCTGCTGCGAGCAGAGCCCGTGGCCGGCGACACGGCCCTTGGCGACCGGTTCACTGCGATGATCGATCCGCTGCGCTGGCCGCCGGAGGGACTTCGGGAGTCAGACGTACGCGAGATCCGCCGGCTCAAGGCCCGGATCGACTCCGAGCGGCTGCCGCGCGGCGCCGACCCGGCGACCCATACCAAGCTCGGTCGTGGCGGTCTGGGTGATGTCGAGTGGACCGTCCAGCTGCTCCAGCTTCGCCACGCGCACGAGGTGCCTGGCCTGCGGACGACTGGGACGCTGACCGCACTGGGAGCGGCACTCACCGCCGGACTGGTCTCCGGCGATGATGCCAGCGCCCTGCGCGACTCGTGGCGGCTGGCCAGCCGCGTGCGCAACGCGCTGATGCTCGTCCGCGCCCGGCCGTCGGACTCCTTGCCCCGCGATGCCGGCGAGAGGGCAGGCGTCGCGTTCTTGTGCGGATATCCGGCTCAGGAGACCGAGCGGCTGGCCGATGACTACCGGCGAGTGACCCGCCGAGCCAGGTCGGTCGTCGAGCGGATCTTCTCCGGCTGAGCCGGTTCGAGATCCTCGCTGGTCGGCCACTCCGCACCGGGCGTACCCCCCAGTGGCGTCATAGGCGTGCCGGCGACTCCGGTGACGAGCGCATCACGCTCGGCTGGCGTGAGCCCTCCCCACACGCCGTACGGCTCACGAACGGCCAAAGCGTGCGCTCGGCAGTGCTCGAGGACGGGGCAGCGCGCGCAGTAGCTCTTCGCGACTTCCTCGCGGGCACGGCGCTTGGCGCCGCGTTCGGAGTCGGGCGAGAAGAACAGCTCGGGGTCAGCCTCGCGGCAGCTGCCCTGCAGCTGCCACTCCCACTCCTGCCAGACTGGCATAGGGAGTCGGCTTAAGTTAGCCATCATGCCTCCAGACGAAGTACTTACGCCTAGAAAAGTTACTCCAAACTTGTTCAAGATGCAAGACCGGGATGGGACAAGTTGCGGGTGGTGCCCCCGTGACCGACCATTGAGACCGTGTCGGATACGTATGCGGTAGGCGCGGTGGCGCAGCGTGTCGGCGTTGCCACGCCCACGCTGCGGACCTGGGAGCGCCGCTACGGTCTCGGACCGAGCGCACGGACATCGGGGGGCCACCGGCGCTACACGCGCGAGGACGTGTCACGCATCGCGAGCATGCACCGCCTAATCACTGCGGGCATGTCGCCGCACTCGGCAGCCGCTGCCGTCCGTGCGGCTGGGCTGAACGGCGATGCGTCAGACATTGTCGCCGACCATGTCGCCGGCACCGGCAACGGCAAGCCCGCCGACGCCGATCGGCGGATACGCGGGCTGGTACGAGCCGCGCAGGACTTCGACGCGCTGCGGCTCGAGGAGGACATCAGTACCTGCCTGCGCGAGCTCGGCGTAATCGCGAGCTGGAGTGACGTTCTGGTTCCCATGCTGCGTCTGGTGGGCGATCGGTGGGCGTCCGGGCAGCTCGGCGTGGAGTCAGAGCACCTCGCGTCCGCAAGTGTCACGAGCGTCCTGTTGGCCTACGGCGCATCGGTCGGCACACCGTCGGCCGAGCCGGCGCGGGTCCTGCTGGCCTGCGCTGAAGATGAGACGCACGCGCTGCCCCTCGTGGCGCTGCAGGCGGCCTTGCTCGAGCACGGGCGTCGTCCGCACATGCTCGGAGCCGCTGTGCCACAGGCGTCGCTGTTCGCGGCGGTGGCCCGCACTGGGCCACGGGTGGTGTTCTTGTGGTCGAGCCGGCCGGAGACCGCCCGCCGAACGTCCTATACGGACCTGCCGGCTCGGCGCAGACCAGTTGAGGTATTGCTCGGCGGGCCGGGGTGGCAGAGCGCGGCCAAAACGCCGGGCGTACGTCTGGTGGACAGTTTGGCGGCAGCCGTGTCGGCCGTTACCGAGCTGGTGCCGCGGGAGGCTGACTAGCCGCAGGTCAGGACAGCGTGCGGGTCGTCGCGGCGCTGCCCACGTCCCGGACGGCCGGTCTCGGTCGCGGTCCGCGGTTGGACGTCGCGCCGCGGACTAGGGTTTGCGTTGCCATGAACGCTTCGCCTTCGGTCGGACCTCCGGAGGCCGCCGACGTACGCCCGACCCGGCTGATGGCTATGACCATGGTGTCCGACGAGGCCGACATGCTTCCTCGGTGGATCGACTACTACGGCCGGCAGGTGGGCTTCGAGAACCTCCTGGTGCTCGATGACAACAGCACCGACGGGTCCACCGAGGACCTGCCGTGTGCCTCGCTGCGGCTCCCTCCGCCGCCGTGGAAAGGCAGCTGGGCCAAGACGCGCCGCAACATGGCGAACGATCTGTCTAGAGCTTTCCTGGCCTGCTATGACGTCGTGCTGTTCAGCGATGTGGACGAGTTCGTCGTCCCCGACCCCGCATACTTCGCCGGGCTCGTCGACTACTTCGACGCCAACCCTGAGCAGGAGGTAGTGGCGCCGGTTGCTGTCAACGTCGTGCACGACCCGCGGGTGGAGCCATCCTTGGACCCGTCATTGCCGGTGCTGGCGCAGCGCCGGTTCGTGAACTTCCAGCCGCAGATGTGCAAGCCACTGGTCAAACGCATACCTGCGCCCTGGCTCGCGGCTCTGCACGGCATCAAGGCGCCGTACCGCATCGACCCGAGGCTGTGGATGCTGCATCTGAAGTTCTACGACATGGAGGCCCTGCAGCGGGTCTCAGAGCAACGCCGCATCGCCCACAAGCGAGACGGCAAGGGCAGTCGGCAGAGCGCATGGCCCCTCGGTTACGACAAGATCAGTGGGCGGCTGACGTCGTGGCTCGCCGCCTCAGGCGACGGCCAAACAATTCCCGACTTCGACCCGTCCGCGCTCGACCTGGCAGCAGTAGTGCATGAACGAGACGACGGTTTCTACCGCAGTGTCGGCCAGTGGTCGAGCGCCATGGCCGACAACCCAGTGCGCCAGCTGCCGCAACGCTTCCGAACAGCGTTGTGAGCCTGACCTGGTAGCGGATACGTGCCCCACGGCCCGTACGCGGCGGCCCGCCTCACCCGGCTGCGCGCATCACCCGGCTGCGCGCCTCACCCAGCTGCGCGCCTCACCCAGCTGCGCGCTTCACCCAGCGGCGGGGATCGCAACCGGCTCGCCGCGTACGGTCTCGCCGACGCCGGGTGGTGGACGACTGTGGTAGCGGTGTCCCGTCGGTGTCACCGTTTCGACGACCCTGCCCGGACGGAGGACCGTCCGCCAGCCGTGCGTCTCCTTGGTGTAGTTGCATGCCTCGCACAGGCCCTGACTGTTCGCCGCGGTGGTCTGTCCACCCTCGGTGGCTCGTATCGGGTGGTCGATGTGGCGGATTGGCGCGTCACACCAGGCAGTGCGGCAGCGCCGGTCCCGGCTGATGACGAACCGGCGGAGCTGTCCGTCGAAGCGCCGCCGGCTGGAGTCCATCGCGACGAGCGCACCGGTATCTGGTGCGGAGTAGAGCCGGCGTACCCACATCTCGGCCCGCTTGGGCAGCGGATGCTGGTTGTCGCCCCGCAGCCAGGAGCGCAGGAGCGGAGCCGGCAGCGGGCCGTACCCATCGAGCTCTGCTGGCTCGCCGTCACCCGCCAACAGCGTGCGGTCGGTCATCACCAGGTGGATTTGCGCCGGGACTGCTGTCGCGTCCTCTTGCCCGGTGATGCGCTCGACCAGGGCGTCGGCCATGAGCTGGTTGCGAGCGCGCTCATCACCCTGCGCGCGCTGGCCGTCGGCGTGCCGGCACAGCGCCGCGTAGGCGGCAACGCCTTGGGCGGCGGGCAGCAACGCCCCCAGCCACGCCATGGTGTCGGGCGCCGGGCGCAGTGTGACGCACCGCTCGGACTCCGCCTTGCGGGCGCGGTCGGTGACCGCATGCGGGTCTAGCCGGTAGGCGATCCGGCGAGCCTCTGCCGCCACAGCCCGGTTGCCCAGGGCAGCGATCCCGCCTGGGTTGGCAGCGAGCTCGGCGTCGACAGCACGGCGGTGCTCGACCGACAGGCACGCGGTTTCTCGAGCGATGAGCGTGGCCCGCCACTCGCTGATGTGCCCTTTCTCCAGGGCCGCCAAGGTGTGCGGCAGCTCTCGGGTCAACGCTTCCGCGAGGCCGAGGTGCTGCGCGCCCCGGGCGGGGCTGTCTCGACGCGCTAGGGCCACTTGGGCGCCTACTCCCTTGCCGATCTCCCTCGCCGGCACGCCCGCAGCCCGCTGTGCGAGTCGCTGCGTGGCCGCGAACCTGACTGTCAGTCGCGCCTGGGCCGCTGCGGCGGCGCTCTTGAGCTCTTCAAGGCGCCGGATCTGGTCGATCAGCTCAGCAGCGCCGGCAGCCCCGGTGCCTAGGGTCCGCAGGTCCTCGCTGAACGCGGCGAGGTCGGCGCAGGTCACCCAACGGCTCTCGAACATGTGTTCGATCATGAGAACATCCTAGAGGTTCGCACCGACAATCCGCCGACGGTCCGAGGGGCCTGTGGACCGTTCATCCCGCGCGAAGGTCGACCCCCTGACGGCTCCCACCAGAGGGGATGCGCCGCCATTCGAGCGCCCGTTATCCGGTTGACCAGACGTCGGGCACGTGCCACCTTGGCGGGTACGCCCCGGTCCAAGCGAGGAGAAGCTAGTGCGAGCAGCCACCGCGCCCCAGACGCCCATTCGTCTCGCCGTGGAGCTGCTCCTTGACCTCGTCCGCTGTCCTCAACCTCGGGATCGTCGCGCATGTTGACGCCGGCAAGACCAGCCTGACCGAACGGCTGCTGTTCGAGGCCGGAGTCACCTCGGCGCTCGGCAGCGTCGACGCAGGCACGACGCGTACCGACTCGATGGCCATCGAGCGCCGCCGCGGGATCACCATCCGCTCGGCAGTGACCACCTTCGCGCTGGACGAACTGACCATCAACCTCGTCGACACTCCCGGCCACCCCGACTTCATCGCCGAGGTCGAGCGTTCCCTCGGCGTTCTCGACGCCGCGGTGCTGGTGTTGTCCTCGGTCGAGGGGGTTCAGCCGCAGACAGTGGCGATCTGGCGCGCGCTCCAGCGCATCGGTGTCCCGACAGTCATGTTCGTCAACAAGATGGACCGCGCCGGTGCCGACCTGGACGAAGTCGTTGGGCAGGTGCGCAGGCGGCTCACACCGAACGTCGTCGAGCTTGCGTGCGCCTCAGGCGCCGGCGGGCGCGAGGTCCGCGTCTCAGCCGTACCGCTCACGGATGAGTCCGTCGTCGCGGCAGTGGCCGAGACCGACGACCGGCTGCTCGACCGGTGGGTGCGCCAGGAGACGATCGGCCGGCGGGACGTCGTTCGCGCGCTGACCCGGGGAGTACGCAGCGGGGTGCTGACGCCGGTCGTGTGCGGGTCGGCCATCACCGGGGCCGGTCTCCGTGTCCTGCAAGGCGTTCTCACCGAGCTGATGCCGCGGGCCCACGGACGCGAAGGGCCCGTCGCCGGCACGGTGTTCGCCGTCGACAGAGACGACGGTGGCCGGCGTGCGTGGATTCGGCTGTGGTCGGGCGAGCTCCGGGTCCGGGATCAGGTCACCTTCACCAGCGGCCGGGCGGGACGGGTGACCGAGGTCGCGGTGAGTGAGCCCGGTGGAGTGAACGT
>DATHBP010000155.1:0-8629 GCA_035296085.1 Nocardioidaceae bacterium
GACGCCGACCTGGTCATCGGAGCGGTGCTCGTACCCGGCGCGAAGGCGCCCATGCTGGTCTCCAACGAGCTGGTGTCGCGGATGAAGCCCGGGGCGGTGCTCGTCGACATCTCCGTCGACCAGGGTGGCTGCTTCGAGGACACCCGGCCGACCACGCACGACAACCCGACCTACCAGGTGCACGAGACGACGTTCTACTGCGTGGCCAACATGCCTGGTGCGGTGCCGCACACCTCGACGTACGCGCTCACCAACGTGACGATGCCGTACGCCGTGGCCCTCGCTGACAAAGGCTGGCGCGAGGCACTGCGCGACGACGAAAGCCTGGCGCTCGGGCTCAACACTCACGACCACGGGCTGACCAACCAGCCCGTCGCCGAGGCGCACGGCATGGACAGCGTCGAGCTGGCGAAGGTGCTGGGCTGAGCGAGCCCGGGCATTCGCCGCTGGCGCGAACGATCCGTACCTACCTCGACCACCTCGGGGTCGAGCGGGGCCTGGCACGCAACTCGCTGACCGCTTACCGGCGCGACCTCCGCCGCTACGCGGAGTTCCTGGCCCAACGCGGAATCGACGACCTGGCGACCGTGACGCCCGCCGATGTCAGTGCCTTCCTGGTGTGGCTGCGGGAGGGGGATGCGGCACACTCCCCGCTCGCCGCGGGGAGCGCGGGGCGGGGGCTGGTCGCTGTCCGCGGTCTGCACCGCTTCGCGCTGCGCGAGGGCATCGTTGCGGCCAACGCCGCTGCGGCGGTCCGGCCGCCCGCACCGCCCCGCCGGCTGCCGAAGGCCGTGCCGGTCAGCGTGGTCGAGGACATCATCGCGGCGGCGGCGTTCGACGACTCGCCACTGGCCGTGCGAGACCAGGCGATGGTCGAGCTCCTGTACGGAACGGGCGCGCGGATCTCCGAGACCGTAGGACTCGACGTCGACGACCTCGACATGGAGACAGCGGTCGTGCGGCTCGCCGGAAAGGGCGGCAAGCAGCGATTGGTCCCGGTCGGCTCCTACGCGCTGGCGGCGGTGTCGTCCTACCTCGTGCGGTCTCGGCCCAGCCTGGTGGCGGCCGGTGCCGGGACGCCAGCGCTGTTCCTCAACGCACGGGGTGGCCGGCTGTCCCGGCAGAGCGCGTGGGTCGTGCTGCGCAAGGCGGCTCGCCGGGCGGGTGTAGGCGCCCAGGTCTCACCGCACACGCTTCGGCACTCGTTTGCCACCCACCTGCTCGACGGCGGCGCCGACGTGCGGGTGGTCCAGGAGCTGCTCGGACACGCGTCGGTGACGACGACGCAGGTCTACACCCTGGTTACTGTCGACAGGCTGCGAGAGGTGTACGCCGCCTCTCATCCCCGCGCTCGCTGAGAGGTCCCGTGGCGGCGCCGAGTCGCTTGCCGGGTCGCGCGCCGAGCGCCTAGAGTCGCGGCGCGGCAGGTATGTCGACGAGTCGGTGCGAGCGAAGGCGGGTTGTGGACGAGGCAGCAGTGCTGGAGCTGGAACCACCTCCGCTCGGGCCCACCGGACGGCCGTTGCCAGAGCTCGCCGAGCCGCCGCGGCTGGACGAGCACGGACCCGCGCTGGTCCTTGCCGTGTGCAACCAGAAAGGTGGCGTCGGCAAGACGACGACCGCCATCAGCCTCGGCGCGGCGCTGACCGAGCTCGGCCGGCGTGTGCTGCTGCTCGACTTCGACCCGCAGGGGTCGTTGTCGGTGGGACTCGGGTTCCAGCCGCACGAGCTCGATCTCACCGTCTACAACCTGTTGATGGAGCGCGACGTCGCGTTCTCCGATGTCGTGCTGAAGACCAACGTGGACGGCATGGACCTGCTGCCGGCCAACATCGACCTGTCGGTCGCCGAACTGCAGCTGGTGCAGGAAGTAGGCCGTGAGCACGCCTTGGCGCGCGCACTGGCGCCGGCGCTGCCCGCGTACGACATCGTCCTCATCGACTGCCAGCCCTCGCTGGGGCTGCTGACCGTCAACGCCCTGACCGCCTCCGACGGCGTCATCGTGCCCATGGAGTGCGAGTACTTCGCGATGCGCGGGGTCGCCTCCCTCACGATCACGATCGACAAGGTCCGCGAGCGGCTCAACCCCCGGCTGAAGGTCGTGGGGCTGCTGGGGACGATGTACGACGGCCGTACCCTGCACAGCCGCGAGGTCCTCCAACGGCTCGTCGAAGGCTGGGGCGACACCGTCTTCCACACAGTCATCCGCCGGACTGTGAAGTTCTCCGAGTCCACGACGACCGGCACTCCGATCACGTCGTACGCCTCGGACTCGCCGGGGGCCGCGGCGTACCGCCAGTTGGCCCTGGAGGTGCTGGCGCGGTGCCCGGCGCCATCGGCCTGACCAGCTCCCAGGCGTCGCAGCGGGCCGGCTCCGGCGACGTCGCAGGCTCTGGCGTCGGTGAGTTCGCGGTCCATCTCGACAACTTCGCCGGTCCGTTCGACCTGCTGCTGCGGCTGATCGCCAAGCACGAGCTCGACATCACCGAGGTGGCGCTGTCGCAGGTGACCGACGAGTTCATCGCCTACGTCAAAGAAGCCGGTGCCGGCGGTGACCTGGATCACTCGAGTGCCTTCCTCGTGGTGGCAGCCACCTTGCTGGATCTCAAGGCAGCTCGGCTGCTGCCCGGCGGCGACGTCGAGGACGAGGAAGACATCGCCCTGCTGGAGGCTCGCGACCTGCTCTTCGCCCGCCTCATGCAGTACCGCGCGTACAAGCAGGTCGCGGCGCTGCTCGCGGAACGGATCGACCGCGAGGCACAGCGGTTTCCCGCGGTCGCCATCGTGGACGACCGCTTCGCCGCAGCGCTGCCGGAGGTGCTGATCGGCCTCGGGCCAGCGGAGTTCGCGGCTGTGGCAGCGCGGGTGCTGACGCCGCGTCCGCAGCCGGAGCTGGGTCTGGCGCATCTGCACGTGCCGACCGTGAGCGTCAGCGCGCAGGCGACGCTGCTCGTTCCGCGGCTCCGACGGGCCGGGCGGGCGACGTTTCGCTCGCTGTGTGTCGACTCGCCCGACACGTTGACCACCGTCGCCCGCTTTCTCGCGATCCTGGAGCTCTACCGGGACGGCGTTGTGGAGCTGCAGCAAGCCAGCTCGTACGCACAGCTGTGCGTCGTCTGGACCGGCGAGCCGGACGGAGCCGTCTCGGTGTCGAGCGAGTACGACGGCGAAGCCGATCTGCCCACGGTGCCGCGAGGCGCCGGGACCGGCGGCGCCGAGGATGAGGCCGCCGGGTGAGCCAGCCGAGCCTCGACGCCGCAGTGGAAGCGGTGCTGATGGTCGCCGATGCGCCGGTCGACGAGTTGTCACTCGCCCAGGCGGTAGGGCAACCGCGAGCGGCGGTGCAGCAGGCGTTGCAGAGGCTGGCGGAGGGATACCGCGAGGCGGGCCACGGCTTCGAGCTGCGCAACGTTGCGGGCGGCTGGCGTTACTACACCCGCGACGACTGCGCAGAGGCGGTGGAGCGGTTTCTCCAGGACGCCCAGCACGTACGGCTGACCGCCGCCGCGTTGGAGACGCTCGCGGTGGTCGCCTATCGGCAGCCGGTGAGCCGGGGCCGCGTATCCGCGGTCCGCGGGGTGAACGTCGACGCAGTCATGCGCACGTTGGTGTCCCGCGGGCTGGTTGCCGAGTCCGGCACCGACCCGTCCACGGGCGCGGTGCTGTATACGACGACGTCGTACTTCCTGGAGCGGATCGGCTTGTCGAGCCTCGAGGAGCTGCCAGATTTGGCGCCGTACCTACCCGAGCTGCACGAGATCCACGAGCACCTGGACGACGACGAAGCCGTCGGGAGACGAGCGCCCACCACCGGTGCGGCGGGCGACGCCGCGCCCTGATGAGCGAGCAGCTGGAGGGCATGCGGCTGCAGAAGCTGCTGGCCGAGTCGGGCGTCGCGAGCCGGCGCCGGAGCGAGGAGCTGATTCGCGCCGGCCGGGTGGAGGTGGATGGCGAGGTCGTGACGCGCCTGGGTACCCGGGTCGACCCCGCGGCTGCGGTTATCCGGGTCGACGGGGCGCGGGTCCCGCCACGGTCCGAGCGCGTCTACCTGGTGCTGAACAAGCCCGTCGGCGTCGTGGCCACCATGCGCGACCCCGAGGGACGTCGCTGCCTCGCCGACCTGCTCGGCGAGCGGACGGACCGGCTCTTCCACATCGGACGGCTGGACACCGATACGGGGGGCCTGCTGCTCCTGACGAACGACGGTGACTTCGCCCAGCGGGTGGCGCACCCCTCGTTCGCCGTGTCGAAGACCTACGTTGCCGAGGTCAGCGGCGTCGTGTCCGCGCGCGTGGGCCGGATGCTGCTGGCCGGGGTCGAGCTCGATGACGGCCCGGTCGTGGCCGATGGGTTCCGGGTGCTCACCACAACGGCGGACAAGAGCATCGTCGAACTGGTCCTGCACGAGGGCCGCAACCGCATCGTGCGCAGGTTGTTGGCCCACGTCGGCCACCCGGTGCAGCGGCTCACCCGCACCGCCATCGGGCCGGTAGGCCTCGGCCGCCTGCCTGCTGGCGACGTGCGCGAGCTCAGCCGCGAGGAGCTGGGGGAGCTGCTCGACGTCGCCGGATTGTGAGGCGGGCCGGTAACCTCACTCCAAGCGGGCTAGGGGTCCCGACCGTCGCGGCTGGACGCGTACGGAAGCCGACGAGGGCGGAGCGTGGGTCGTGGCATCGGCCGGTCGAGCGGCGAGCGGTCTTGTGATTGCCGTGGACGGGCCGGCCGGTTCCGGCAAGTCCAGCGCGGCGCGCGGGGTCGCGGTGCGGCTTGGGCTGCGCTATCTCGACACCGGAGCGATGTATCGGGCGATGACCTGGTGGATGCTCGAGCACGGCGTCTCGGTCGAGGATCCGGCGGCGGTCGCGGCCGCGGCAGGGGAGCCGGTCGTGCGATGCGGAACGGACCCGGTGAACCCATGGATTCTCGTCAACGGCGCCGACGTGGCGCGAGAGATCCGTAGCCGCGCGGTGACCGGGGCCGTCAGTGCGGTGAGTGCCGTCCCCGCAGTCCGGGCACGGCTCGTCGCGCTGCAGCACGAGGCGATAGGGGCCGGTGGCATTGTCGTGGAGGGCCGGGACATCGGGACCGTGGTTGCTCCCGACGCTGCGGTCAAGGTCTTCCTGACCGCCGACGCGTCGGTCCGGGCGAAGCGCCGGGCGGCGGAGGTGGTCGAGCCGCTGTCCGTTGCCGGAGAGCAGGCGCACCTGGCCGCCCGAGACGAGGCCGACTCGACCAGGGCCGCATCCCCGCTGCAGGCGGCGGCCGACGCGGTCCGCATCGACACCACCTGTGCCAGCTTGCCGGAGGTCATCGAGTCGATCGTGGCCTTGGCGACCGCCGCCGACGAAGCCGTGGCCCGATGAGCGCTCGAGCTGCCGACCCCCGCGGGCGGCACACACAGCTGCCGCGTACCGACGAAGTCCCGGCTCTGCGGACCGCCCTGCTGCCGCGTGCCGCCCGGGTCGCCCGGGTCTACTTCTCCCGGCGATACGACGTACGGCTGTCCGGTGGCGAGCATGTCCCAACCAGCGGCCCGGTGCTGTTCACGGCCAACCACCTTGGCATCTTGGACGGTCCGCTGCTGGTGGCGTACGCCCCTCGGCTGGTGCACGGCGTGGTGAAGCGCGAGATCTTCGCCGGACGAGTCGGTCAGGTGCTGTTTCGTCTCGGCCAGATTCCCATCGACCGGGAGAACGTCGACATTCGCGCCGTCAAGCAGATGCTGCGTGCGCTTCGCGATGACGGTGTCGTCGCGATCTATCCGGAAGGGGTACGCGGCGCCGGCGACGTGGCGCACAGCCGCCTCGGAGCGGCGTACCTTGCTCTGTGCAGCGGTGCTCCCGTCGTACCAGTGGCCTGCCTCGGCACCCGGCTGCCGGGCGCCTCGGTGTCGGCGATGCCGCCGCGAGGGTCGCGCGTGCACGTGGTCTATGGGGCGCCGTACCACATCGATCAGGTCCCATGGCCCCGGCGCAAGGCCGAGGTCGCGAGCGTCGCGGAGACTCTGCGCGCCCACCTGGCCGCGCATGTGCAGGCCGCCTGCGCAGCAACGGGTGAGAGCCTGCCCGGTCCGGCGCCGGACGAGGTGAAGGACATCGCCGGCCGCCACGGGCCTGAGGTGGGACCGCAGGCCGCCGAGGTAGCCGGGTGAGCGACGTCGCGCAGGGTGTCGTCGAGTCAGCACCGCCCGTCCTGGCCGTCGTGGGTCTGCCGAACGTCGGCAAGTCGACACTCGTCAACCGCATTCTCGGCCGGCGCGAGGCGGTCGTGGAGGATGTTCCAGGGGTGACGAGGGATCGCGTGCCCTACGACGCGGAGTGGGGTGGACGCCGGTTCACCGTCGTGGACACCGGCGGCTGGGACCCCGGGGCGGCGGGGCTGGCCGAGCGGATTGCCGCCCAGGCCGAGGTAGCCGTACATGCTGCTGACGCGGTGCTGTTCGTCGTAGATGCCACCGTCGGGATCACCGACGCCGACGAGCGAGTCGTACGGATCCTGCGCCGATCGGGCAAGCCTGTCGTGCTGGCCGCCAACAAGGTCGACGGCCAACGCGCAGAGGCGGATGCCGCTGCGCTGTGGAGCCTGGGGCTCGGTGAGCCGATGGCGGTGTCGGCTCTGCACGGACGCGGCAGCGGTGACCTGCTGGACGCCGTCCTGGCCGCGTTGCCGGAGGCGCCGCCGGATCGAGATGACCTGCTCGACGGACCGCCACGGGTGGCCATCGTCGGCAAGCCCAACGTGGGAAAGTCCAGCCTGCTCAACAAAGTGGCGGGGGAGGAGCGCGTCGTCGTGGACTCCGTCGCGGGCACCACCGTGGACCCGGTCGACGAGGTCATCGAGCTCCGAGGACGGCTCTGGCGGTTCGTGGACACCGCGGGGATCCGCCGCCGGGTCAAGGAGGCGAGCGGGCACGAGTACTACGCCAGCCTGCGGACAGCAGCGGCGATCGAGCGCTCCGACGTGGCGGTCGTCGTGGTGGACGCGGGGGAGCCGCTCAGCGAGCAGGACCAGCGGATCATCGCGCAGGTGGCAGACGCGGGACGAGCTCTGGTGGTCGCGTTCAACAAGTGGGACCTGGTCGATGAGGACCGTCGCTTCCAGCTCGAACGTGAGGTCGATCGGGACCTCGCCCGGGTGGCGTGGGCTCCGCGGGTGAACCTCAGCGCGCTGACCGGCCGGCACCTCGAGCGGCTGGTGCCTGCCCTCGATACTGCTCTCGCGGGCTGGCAAACGCGCGTGCCCACCGCAACGCTCAACGCATTCCTCGGCCGGCTGGTGGCCGAGCATCCGCATCCCGTTCGCGCCGGCAAGCTGCCGCGCATCATGTTCGCGACCCAGGCGCGGTCCGCGCCGCCGGTCTTTGCGCTGTTCACGACCGGACCTCTCGAGCCCGGATATCTGCGCTTCGTCGAGCGGCGACTTCGCGAGGAGTTCGGCTTCCCCGGTACGCCGATCCGGCTCCAGGTGCGGGCGCGAAAGCGGACGAAGCGAGGCTGACCGGCCGTGGCGGGCGGCGTTAGGTGGCCCTCGCCCTTGGCCCTCCCGCCCCTTGTGGGGCCGTCCCGACCGCAATTGCGCTTGGGAGCGCAGCAAGAGACTGCAACACGACGCAGATGGGCACCAACAGTGGCCGCGGTGCGTGGCGCCCCGGGGCGGTAGTGTTTGGCCGCTCGGCGATGTCGGGCGTACGGGCTGTGGCGCAGCTTGGTAGCGCACTTGACTGGGGGTCAAGGGGTCGCAGGTTCAAATCCTGTCAGCCCGACAACGTAAGCGCAGGTCAAAGGCACATCGGCGAGACTTTTCACAGGTACAAGGGTCACCCGTTCGACCGTGTGACCGCAACGCTGACCGCAACCCGCTCGGACTGCGACCCCCTCGGGCTTAGATACCGAGGGTGCTGAGGGTGGCAGAGTGCTCCCGCATGGCCGCTCGCTTCGACTCCGACGACGGGTGCGCGTACACGTCGAGGGTGAAGGCGACGGATTTGTGCCCGAGAGTGTCTGACACGGTCTTCGCCTCGCAGCCTTCCGCCAGCATGAAAGTCGCCATGGCGTGCCGCAGGTCGTGGATCGTTACGTGTGGCAGACCAGCTTTCTTCCCAGCGCCAGCGAGGCTTCTAAGCAAGTTGCGGCCATCTACCGGCGTACCGGTCTCAGTGGCGAACACGTAGCCCAAGTCCGACCACAGCGCGCCAGCGCGAAGGCGCTCGACCCGCTGCGCCGCTCGCTGAGCATGGAGCAGGGCGAGCAGTTCATCCGACAGGGCGATGGTGCGGTCCGACTCGTGCTTCGAGTGCGGTTCCAACACAAGTCCCTGGCCGGTGACTCGCTGGGAACTGGAGGGGCTCACGGTGACGGCCAGGGCGCTGGCGTCCGGCCCACCGGGGCGGTTCACCCTGCAGGCGGCGATCGCCGGCGTGCACGCGATGGCGCCGTCCCTGGAGCAGACCGACTGGCCGCGCGTCGTGCACCTCTACGACCGGCTGCTGGCGGTGTGGAACACCCCGGTGGTCGCGCTCAACCGGGCCGCCGCCGTGGCGTTCGCCGACGGTCCGGCCGCCGCCCTGCCGCTCCTCGACGAGCTGGCGACCGATCCCCGGCTCGCCGACTACCCCTACCTTCCCGCCACC
>DATHBP010000156.1:0-4879 GCA_035296085.1 Nocardioidaceae bacterium
GGGGAGAACGTCTGCAAGAAGCGCCCGCCGTTGGGCCCGAGTACGAAGAGCACGCCGGCAAGCCCGGAGACGGCACCGGACAGCGCCATCACCTGCATGCTCATCCGCTTCGGGCTGACGCCGGTGTAGGCGGCGAACCGGTTCATCTGGCCGAGCGCACGTACCTTCAGCCCCCACACGGAGCGGGTCAACACCAGCCCCAGCGCGACGACGATCAGCAGCGCGAGAACCAGGTCGATTCCGATGCCGTACTCGGGGCTGAGCACCGGCAGCATCGCCGCGGGGTCGACCATCGGCGACCCGGCGAGGCCGGCGGCTGGGTCCTTGAACGGGCCGGTGACGAAGTAGGCGGTGAGCAGAATGGCAATCGAGCTCATCATCAGTGTCGTGACGATGATGTCCACTCGCCAGAACGCCAGCAGGGCGCCGGGGATCAGCCCCCAGATCAGGCCTGCAGCGAACGCCGTCAGCAGCATCACGACGGTCAGCAGCGGGCCGGGGATGTCGTGGAAGGTGAAGCCGGCCCAGGCGCCCGCAAAGGCACCGACGTAAAGCTGCCCCTCGCCGCCGATGTTGAAGAAGCCGGCGCGGAAGCTGATGATCACCGCCGAGGAGAGCACGAGCAGCGGGATCAGCTGAGCGATCAGGCTTCCGAACGCCTGGGGCGTCCGGAAGCTCGAGAAGAACAGCTCGTTGTACGCGGCGACCGGGTCGGCGCCCATGACCAGGATGATGACCAAGCCGACCAGCAGCGCGAGCACCACCGCGATGACCGGCTGCACCGAGTTGGTGAAGACGCCGGTTGCGAGGCCCCGAAGCCAGCTCGACGGTCCAGCTGTCTGCGCTTCGCCTGCTGGCGCGTCATTGTCGCCCCGCGTCGGGGGCATCGCGGGTCCGTCTCCCGGGTAGGACGGCGCGTCACCACCGCGGTCGTCGGGGCTCGCATGGTCCGTGGCGACGGGGTCAGGCTGTGAGCCAGTCTCGCTCTGCGCCGCCGCAGTCTGTCGCGCCTTCGTGGCGATTGCGAGCGCCTCTTCGTGGGCTACCTCTGCGACCGCCACGGACTCCCGGTCCGGCCGCACACCCGCCATGGCCAGGCCCACGGCGGTCTCGTTCATGTCCGACTGGGAGAACTCAGCGACGATGGAGCCCCGGTACATCACCAGCAGCCGGTCCGAGAGTGACATCACCTCGTTGAGGTCCGCCGACAGCAACAGGACACCGGCGCCCCGGTCACGGGCTGAGACGAGTGCGTTGTGGACGAACTCTGTGGCGCCCACGTCCACTCCTCGAGTCGGCTGGCTGACCACGAGCACCGCTGGGTCAGCCTCGAACTCCCGGGCGATGACGACCTTTTGCATGTTGCCGCCGGACAACGTGCCCACCGCGGTGCCGGGGGAGCCGCCCCGGATATCGAACTTCTCGATCAGGCGCGCAGCGAGTGCTCGCATGGCCCGGTTGCTGATCCAGCCGGCGCGGGCCACCGGCTCGCGTAGATGCGTGGCCGCCATGTTCTCCGCGCACGACATCAGCGGGGCGGTGCCCTCGTCGTGCCGGTCCTCGGGGATGTACGCCAGACCGGCTGCCCGCCGCGTCGCCACGCTGCTCGTGGTGACGTCGGCGCCCTTGAGCAGTACCCGGCCTGAGTTGACCTGACGCATCCCGGCGATCGCGGCGGCGAGTTCCGACTGCCCGTTGCCTTCGACACCGGCGATTCCGACGATCTCGCCGCTTCGGACGGTGAAGCCCAGGTCGTTCAGTGCCGTGACCCCTCGCTCGTCGACCACCGTGAGGCCGGAGACGGCGAGGACGTCATCCACCGGGCGCGCCTCGGTGTGCTGGATTCTTAGCAGCACCTCGCGGCCCACCATCATCTGGGCGATGTCCCCCTCGGAGAGACCAGCCGCCGGCAGCGTGTCGATCGTCCGGCCGTCGCGGATGACGGTGACCTCGTCCGCGATGGAAAGCACCTCGCGCAGCTTGTGGGAGATGAACAGGACCGCGCATCCCCGCTCCGCGAGCGATCGGATGACGACGAACAGGTCGTCGCTCTCGCTGGGGGTCAGCACTGCTGTCGGCTCGTCGAGGATGAGGAGCCGGGTGTCGTGGCTGAGCGCCTTGAGCACCTCGACCCGCTGGCGCACACCGACCGAGAGTGATGACACCTGAGCGCGTGGATCGATCTGCATGCCGAAGCGTTTGCTGAGTGCCTCGACCTCCGCCTCCATCCGGCCGGTGTCGAGCTGACCGAAACGCGTCCGTACCTCGCGCCCGAGGAAGATGTTGGCGGCAACGGTTAACGACGGCACCAGCTTGAAGTGCTGATGCACCATGCCGATGCCGAGGTCTGCAGCCTTCTGTGGGTTGGAAATGACCGTCTCGACCCCGTCGAGGAGGATCACCCCGCCGTCGGGGCGAGCCGTCCCCGCGATCATGGTCATCAACGTCGTCTTGCCGGCACCGTTCTCACCGACGATCGCGTGGACCCGCCCGGGGTAGACCTTCAGTGAGATCCGGTCGTTCGCCACCGTCGGGCCGAACGTCTTGGTGATGTCGCGCAGCTCGAGCAGGGGCGTCGCAATGGGCAGCCGATCTTCGTGGTCGAGAGGCATGGTCGTTCTTCCGGCGGAGGGATCGGGCACGGTGGCAAGAGCGGAGGTGCCCGCCGGCCGCAGATGCGACGCGGCGGGCAACCACTCACTGCTGGGTTAGAAGACCGTCGGCACCTCAATCTCGCCGTCGGCCACCTGCTGGATGTAGTCCTCCACCTGCTTTTGGATGTCCTCCGGCACGGCGCCGCCATTGTCGTCGAACACCAGCCCGACGCCCTTGTTGGCGAGCCCGTACGCTGTGGTCTCGCCGTACTTCAGCTTGCCCGCGGCTGAGTCCTCTACAGCACTCGCGAGTGACTCGCCGATGTTCTTCAGCATCGACGCCACGACGAAGCCGGGCTGCAGCCCGTTCTGGTTGGAGTCGACACCGATGGCGTAGCGCTTTGCCGACGCAGCCGCCTCCAAAACGCCGATACCAGCGCCACCCGCGACCTGGAACACGACATCTGCCCCCTGCTTGTACATCAGAGTCGCCTGGTCGAAGCCTTTGTTGGAGTTGGTGAAGTCCCCGACATACGAAACCTTGACCTCGATGGAGGGGTCGACGACTTCGACGCCCTTCTCGAACCCGACAACAAAGTCGTTGATAACCGGGATGTCCTGCCCGCCGACCAAGCCCACGATCTTCGAGCCGGTCGCGTTGGGGAACTTGTCCGGGTTGGTCGTGACGAGCCCAGCCAGCACCCCGGCGACGAACGAGCCCTCGTTCTGCTTGTAGACGATGGAGGCGACGTTGGGCTGCTCGACGACGTCGTCGTAGATGATGTACTTCTGGTCGGGGTACTTGGGGGCCAGCTGGTTGAGGATGTCGTGCATCTGGGTCGTACCGGTGATGACGATGTCCCAGTCGCCGTTCGAAACCGACTCGAGGTTGGACTTCCACTGCGCCGGGTTGTTGGCGTCGGACTGGATGTTCTGGATCTTGCTCCCGGCGTCCTCGATCATCTGCATGCCGCGTGCGGCATCGTCGAAGAAGCCCTGGTCCCCGAGCGGTCCGTTGATGACGTTTACCACCGACGGGCGCCCGCCGGCGTCGGTGCCGCCGTCGTCAGTCGTGTCGGACCCGCTACCGCAGCTTGCGAGAAGCAGCGCTGCGGCACCGAGCGCCGCGACCGCGCCTTTCCTACCTGGCCTCATAGATCGTGCTCCTTCGTAGATGTGTTAGAAAGCCCGTTCCGGCTGGGACGCGCCGCGCTCAGGGTGGCGCCTTGGACTCGGCCATCTTGCCCTGCCCGAGATCCGAGGTCATCTTTGCCATCAGTTCGCGGACCTCGGGGCTGGTCGGCATCGCGGTAGTGGCGCCTAGGGAACCGGTCGACAACGAGGCTGCGCAGACGGCCCAGCGGGCGGCGGCCGGCAGTTCCTCGCCGCGAGCCAGCGCATCGGCGAGAGCTCCGACGAAGGTGTCCCCAGCGCCAGTGGTGTCGACCACCGATACCGTCGGGGCGGGAACGGTCACCATCTCGCCGTCCCGGCACACCAGTGCGCCCCGCCCGCCCAGAGTTACGACGACAGAACGCGGGAGAGCGCTGTCGCGCAACCGAGCCGTCAGCGCCGCCAGGTCGTTGCCGACCGGGTGGCCGGTGAGCGTCTCGAACTCCCCTTCGTTGACGACGAGCACATCCACCAGGCGCATGAGCTCGTCGTCGAGGCGCTGAGCCGGGGCGGGATTGAAGACGAAGGTGCCTCGGGCATGCCGCGCCGCCGCGCGCACCGCCTCGACCGGCACCTCCAGCTGCGCCACGACGACGGCCGCGTCCTGCAGCGGGCCTGCTGCCCCGTCGACATGCTCCACGCGGAGCGCGGCGTTAGCCCCACCGATCACGACGATCGAGTTCTCCGCCCGTGCATCGACGATGACCATCGCTCGGCCGGTGGCCTCACCAGCCAGGCTCTTGAGCTCCGCGACGTCCACGTGTTCCCCGGCCAGCACGGAACGTACCCAGGTCCCTGCGGCATCGTCCCCGGTTCGCCCGACGAAGGCGACCCGGCGGCCGAGACGTGCCGCTGCGATCGCTTGGTTGCCCCCCTTGCCACCGGGGAACTCTGCGTACGACGTCGCCAGGACCGTCTGGCCAGGCAGCGGGAGGTCGGTCACCTGCGCTACGAGGTCGACATTGACGCTGCCCACGACGACGACCTCGGCCGGGGCGGCGGGATGCGTCAAGCTCGAGCTCCTCGCATCGTCGACCAACCGCCTCGGCTCGCGCGCGGCTTGGTAAGCCCACAGGCGCGGACGCGCGTCGCGCGCCCGTTGCGACACCCTA
>DATHBP010000157.1:0-9239 GCA_035296085.1 Nocardioidaceae bacterium
ACCGGCCCGGTCGGCAATCCGTGCACCAGGCAGCGGGCCCCAGCCAGCGCAACGTCGAACAGATCCATGGGTCGCACCATCGTGTGAGCAAGGCTGCGCCAGGTCTGGGCAAATCTGCTGGCCGGCGCGGCTCGCGAGACCACCTCGGCATCCGCTGCGGTGTCGACGTCCCGGAGCGAGCGAGTGTGCTCGACTTCAACGCCGAGGCCATTCAGCATGTCTTGGGTCGCGCGTCCCGTGTAGCAGGTTGACATCGCAATGTCGGCCAGACCAGCCGCCCAGTCCGGCTGAGTCAGCCCGAGAGCCCACCAGCCGCCGTCTTCGGCCAGGCCAAGCACCGCATTGCAGCTTCCGGCATCAAGCCGGTGGGCGAGGTCGGCTAAGTCACGTGCAGTGAGTTGCGGGGTGTCCGTGCCGATCTGGACGACCGGCGAGCGCAGAACGTCAACGCCATCACGGTGAGCCCACGCCAGTCTCTGGCCAAATGTCTCTCCCCGTTGGCGAACGATGTGCCACGTAGATAGACGTTCAACCAGCTCGGCGGAACGCTCGCCCCTGTGTACGTCCCCAGCTAAGGCGATCACTCGGCGCCCTTGGGGAAACGCCACCTCACATGCGTCCAGAGTGTCGAGAAGAGACGCTGCCGCCAGCGCCGCGGCCGGTCGGGGACCCACCTCAGCTGCCAGGCGTGTTTTAGCCTCTCCGGCGACCGGCGCCTTCGCAACGACAAGCACACCTGTTCTCATGGACGGGTCACAGGATCGAGAACTCCCGACGCCCCCAACTGGCACGAGCAGTGGCTGGAGAGGTGGCGCAATTGCCTCGCTCCGTATGCTTCCAACTTATGCCATGTTCCTTCCTAGACGGCATATCGCGTCAAAGCGTCAATCAACCGGTGGCGGGAAACTTGTCCTCTCAGCCGAACTCCGAGTCGGCGGACTGGTGGAGCGCCTGTGCGGCCATGAACCCCGGTTCAGATGCCTGTAACGTACGGTCGATGCGGTCGGGCAGTAGATCCGCCCACGCGACGAAATATAGGGCCAGTTCGCCCGTATCCGAATGAGTCACCGGCCGCGCGAAGGGCACCGGGCCGCGTTTCCTGGACTTGACGCAGACGGGGCGGACGGCACGGCGGCGGCTGGCGACCTCGGTGACAGACTCGGAGCCGTGACGGAAGCTTCGACGGAGTCTGACCCGGGTCCCCGGATCGCCGTGATCGGTGGTTCAGGCTTTTACGAGTTCTTGGCGAACGCGCAGAACGTGGCTGTCCGGACCCCCTACGGCGACCCTTCGGCACCCGTGTCCATCGGTGAGCTGGGGGGACGCCCGGTCGCGTTCATTCCGCGGCACGGCAGGCGGCACGAGTTCCCCCCGCACACAGTCAACTACCGCGCGAACATGTGGGCGCTGCGGTCCCTCGGGGTCCGCCAAATACTCGCGCCCTGCGCGGTCGGCAGCTTGCAACCAAACCTAGACCCAGGTGCCCTGGTCGTCCCTGACCAGCTCGTCGACCGGACGTCGGGGCGATTACAGACATTCTATGACCAAGGCGCTGTCCACGTCGCTTTTGCAGACCCGTACTGTCCGGTGCTGCGGGCCGCACTGGTGTCCACAAGCCCTCGCATCTTCGACGGCGGAACAATGGTGGTGGTCGAGGGCCCTCGCTTCTCCACTCGCGCAGAGTCTGAGTGGTTCGCCAGCCTCGGCTGGGCGGTGGTGAACATGACCGGACACCCTGAGGCGGTGCTGGCACGCGAGCTTGCGCTCTGCTACGCCACTATTGCGCTAGTCACGGATCGGGATGCCAGTGCCAGTGAGGGCGAGCGCGTAAGTCAGGCGAGCGTGCTCGCTGAGTTCGCCGCCAACCTCGGTCGGCTTCGGCATCTGCTGGAGCTGGCGGTGACTCGCCTGCCCACGGATCGTAGCGGTTGCTCGTGTGGCAGCGCACTCGATGGGATGTCACTTCCGGGCGAGCTCTCGTGAAGGTTCTCGTAACCGGCGCGGCCGGCTTCATCGGGGGCGCCGTCGTGACGGCTCTTCGGGCGACCGACCATGAGGTAGTCGGGGTGGACGCCTATATCCCCCAGGCCCATGGCGACACCCCTTCGGTTAGTGAGGACATTGCGCACGTCGACATCAGAGACCAGGACGGCATCCGTCGACTGCTACGCGACGTCGATGTGGTGTGTCATCAGTCGGCCGTGGTCGGAGCCGGCGTGACACCCGCGGACCTGCCGCTCTATGCGACTCATAACGACTTCGGAACAGCCGTCCTGCTGGCCGCGATGGCAGCTGCGAATGTCGAAAAGCTCGTCTTGGCATCCTCCATGGTGGTATATGGGGAAGGACTCTATGCCTGTGCCGAGCACGGTGACAGACCCGCGATACCCCGCACAACCGTCGATCTGCGGAATGGCCGCTTCGACGTCGGTTGTCCCGACTGCGGGGAGCCGATGTCGTGGAAACTCGTCGACGAGGAGTCGCCGCTGCGGCCACGAAGCACTTATGCGGCCAGCAAGGTCGCCCAAGAACACTACGCGACCGCCTGGGCGCGCCAAACGAGCGGGAGTGTGATTGCTCTTCGGTATCACAACGTGTACGGCCCGAACATGCCTGCCGACTCGCCCTATTCAGGTGTCGCAGCGGTGTTCAGATCGGCCTTGGCGAACGGCGCGCCACCGCAGGTGTTCGAGGACGGCCGCCAGATGCGGGATTTCGTCCACGTTGCCGACGTGGCTCTCGCCAACCTGCGTGCCGTCGATGGCGTTGCGAAGAGCAATGGCGAGTCCAGCGCGGCGTACAACATCTGTTCTGGGGTACCGATATCGATAAGCCGGGTAGCGCAGATTGTCGGCCAGGGTGCGGACGGTGTGCCGCTTTCCGCGGTCGTGACTGGAGCGTTCCGTCCCGGTGACGTAAGGCATATCGTCGGAAGTCCCGAGAGGGCACGAAGTGAGCTGGGTTTCGACGCGCTGGTGACCCCGGCAGTGGGGCTGCAGCAGTTCG
The DNA here is from genome assembly GCA_035296085.1 of Nocardioidaceae bacterium. GTDB lineage: Bacteria > Actinomycetota > Actinomycetes > Propionibacteriales > Nocardioidaceae > DATHBP01. The sequence continues at coordinate 3,007 of DATHBP010000157.1, forward strand.
CTCGTGATCCGCTGCGAAGAGCCTGAACGGCCCGAACCGGCGGTGGAACATGCGTTGACCGGTAGCCGATCCAGTGGGAAACTCCGACGCATTCCGCTGCCTATGGAGGCAGCCCTCGGCGAAGTAGGAACACTCCAAGATTTGCCGTCGCATAGGAAGGAACGACGTCGCCATGATGGTGAAGCCCCGCACAGCACTCGCTGCTCTAGCTACCGTTACGGTCGCGGCCACAACGGTCGCTCCCGGCGCCGCGACGGGGGTCAGCCTCAGCGGCGCCGAGGGGCCGAGAGCCCGGGCCGCGCAGGTGGTGCTCGACTGGGAGCGGATCGCCTTCCGGACGGTCTACGGGGAGCCAACCGCTCCCCCTACGACGCCCATCCCGGCGGGAGTCCCGCTGTTGGGCTTCACGTCGATGGCGATGTACGACGCCGTGGGACGGTCACTCGAGCGGGACAACAGCTCGGAGGCTGCCGCGGTTGCGGCGGCCGCGCACGGAGTCCTGAAGAGCTATTTCCTTGCGGCCGGGGCCGTGCTCGACGCAGACCTTCAGGCGACCCTGGATCGGGTGCCCAATGGTCGGGCAGAACGGGTCGGCGTTCGGGTCGGCAGACGAGCCGCCGCGCGGATGATCGAGAGCCGCCACCACGACGGATACGCCGACCCCACATTCCACTACAACAAGCCGGACCTCCCCGGATACTGGCAACCACCGCCCGAGATGGGCGACATGCTCGCCGCCTGGCTGGGGTCGCTGCGGCCGCTCGTGTTCCACGGCACCGTCCAGGTCGACGGGCCACCTCGTCTGACCAGCCGCGCGTACGCCCGCGAGTTCAACGAGGTCAAGCGCATTGGGAGTGCGACATCGGCGGACCGGACGGAAAAGCAGACGGCGACGGCGATGTTCTTCAACTCCAACTCGGCAGTGATGGTGGGCGATGCTCTCATCCGCCTGTTGGAGGAGCGGCCGATCGGACCCCGCCGCACCGCCCGCCTGTTCGCGGCAATGCACGCCGCGATGGCGGACTCGTTGATCCGCTGCTGGGAGCTCAAGCGCGATGTCGGTTTCTGGCGACCCTCCGAGGCAATCGCGGAAGCTGCGACGGACGGAAATCCGAACACCGCTGCCGAAGCCGGCTGGACCCCGCTCGTCCCGAACCCCCCTTACTCCGACTACGTCAGCGGCCACGCATGTGTTACCGGTCCCGCCGTTGAGGTGGTCCGCCAGACGCTAGGAGAGCACACGACGCTTGAGTTGATCAGCGCCAACAGCCCTGAACCACGGGTCTTCGAGCGGCTCCGCAGGATCGAGCGCCAAGCATTCATGGCCCGCATCTGGTCGGGGCTGCACTTCCGGACGGCCATGGAGGACGGCTACTACATCGGCCACAAGACCGCACGCCGGGTGCTGCAGCTGCTGCCGTGATCGGATCGCCCGCGCGCTGCGGAAGCAGCGCGCGGGCGCGGCCCGTGTAGTCAGTCAGTCCCGGCGGGGTGATGGTTGCGCCTCGCGACGCGAGCGCTGGGTCTCAGCGAGTTGCGCGACGTACCGGGATGGCGATCAGCAACGCTCCGAGCGCGAGCAGCAGCGCACCTACCACGAGAAGTGCAACTGCCACCCCGGTGAGGGCCGGAACGGTGGCGCCGGCATCAAGCTGAACCGCCACCGGCCGGGAGCCGTCGGCGTTCATGGTCACCAGCCCCCATCGCCCTTCGGTGGGTGACCAGGTGAGGCTTTGCGTGCCGGCACCGCTGGCCTGCGCGACCCAGATGTCTCGGTCCGACGGCGGTGCTGGTGGGGGGCCGCCCGTCAGCTCGGATGTCGCGCCCGTGCCGCTGAGGTCGCTGACCGTCGAGTGCTCGACTCCCTGCAGGTAACGACTGACCTGGTCGGCCGTTGCTATGCCGAGGAAGATTTCGGTGTCTTGACGCTCGGCCGTGGCACGGATGCGGATATCACCGAGCACCGATCGCAGCACTGGCCAGTCCGGTCCTTCCCCGACGTCGAGTCGGATGGGGTCGCTGATCACGGCGTACCCGTTGCTCGCGAGGCGCTCGGTGTCGGACGTGACATAGCCGTCCTCGCGCATGGTCCGGTCGGCGAACAGCAGGGCCCCACCGGCGAGGAGCAAACCGATCGACGACAGCGTCAACAGGCAGCCGAGCACGAGCGAGACGATCCGCCCCGCGGTCCACCGCGACCGGCCAGGTTGGGGCCCTTGTGACAGCTGCACTGCCGTCGACCCGCCGGCCGGTGCCGTGGTCGGCGGCACGGCCAGCGGCTGGCTCGGTGGAGTCGGCGTCGGGTCGGCGGCGGAAGGCGTCGGGCGGCCTGGCTCGGTCTCGCCCATGTCCAGGCGGAACGGTGGGTAGTGGTCGGTCATGAGGCTGGCGTAGGCGGCCACCCGCAGCACCCATCGGTCCATGCCAACGATGAAGTCCAGCAGCGCTCGCGGGTAGCTCCCGGTGAACGCGAGCACGATCGCCGCCACCAGCACCAGCAAGCCGACCAGCCCGCCCCCGCCCCAGCTCCACTCCCAGTCCTCCGACCGCGTGGCAAGCCACACACCGCCGCCGACGAAGATCGCGGTGATGACGTAGTGCGGGATCGCCAGCAGCCACCACTTCACCAGCACCAGGCCTCGAGAGAGCCGCTCGGGGTAGTCCACCTCTAGGGTCGCCGGATAGTCAGGAACCTCTGCGAGGGTGAACGGCGGGTACCGGTCGGTGCCCAGCGCGTTGTAGCCATAGAAGGACACCCGCCACGCCCAGCGCATCACCCCCACGTTGAAGTCGAACAGCGCCCGCGGATAGCGGCCGGTGAACAGGATCGCGAAGAACGCCACGACCGCGACCACGAAAAATGCGATGCCCAGGAAGGCAAGCACGACGTAGTGCGGAATGAGCAGCAGCCACTTCACCAACCACAGCCACCGAGACAACGGCTCGTCGAGTCGGCACTGCAAGCGAGCGGGATAGCTGGTCACACGAAACCTCCATGGTCGGCGCCGTACTGGTCAGCCCAAGCACCACCGGATCGTCACTTCACCTCCGACCTCATGATCAGGCGGAGGCCGAGAAGCGCCGGCAGGACCAGCCATAGTGTCGTGGCTACGGCAAGACGCGCCCACTCCACCCCCGAGAGGGTGCCCTCGAAGAGAAAGGACTGCGCGTAGTTGAGGTCTATCCAGCGCTGCAGGTCCCCGAAACTCTCCTCGCTGGCCGCTAGCAGCCCGAACACAGTGGGCAATAGAAACGACATGACGAAGTACGCCACCAGCGCCACCGGCGTGCTGCGGAACAAGATGCCGAGCATGGTGCCAACCAGCAGGGAGATCAGGCTGCCGAGGATGATGTCGAGGCCGTGGACGAACGACACGTCCCACACCCGGTCGGTGCCGGCAATCGCGGGACCGACCAGGTTGCCGGCGACGCCGAAGACGAGGGCGATCAGCATCGCTGCCACCCCCACCACGACCGAGGCGACCACCTTCGCGAGGATCACCCGCGTTCGGCGCGGCACGAGTGTGAAGGTGGTCAGGCCGGTGCGCTGACTCCACTCACCGGTGATGGCGAGGATCGCGATGATCGGCAGGATGACAGTCATCGGGAACCCGATCGCCCTGGCGAACGTGTAGTAGGTGAGGTCGGCGTCCCGGGCGAACAGGATCGTCGCGACTGTGGAGATCAGGGCGGCGATGAGGATGCTCGCCATCAGCCAGCCGCCGGCGCGGGTGTCGAACATCTTGCGGAGCTCGACTCCGACCACCCGTGACAGCGGGATCTTGTCGACGTGGAGCTGATCTTCTGTGATCGGGTCGAGGGTGACGGTCGTCATGCCGCTTTCCCTTCTCGTTGTGTGTCGGCGGTCAGGGCAAGGAACATCTCTTCAAGGCCGTCGTCGGCCGTCCGTAGCTCGGTGAGCGCGAGGCCGGATTCGCGGGCGACAAGCCCCACCACGCTGGCTTCGGCGTCGGTGTGCACGGCACCGTCGTGGGTGCGAGTGGTAACCAGCCCCGACTCACCCAGGGCCCGCTCGAGGCTTTCGGTGTCGCGCGCCCGGACGATGGTCCCCGCCCCTTTGAGAAGTTCCGCCTTGGACCCCTCCGAGACGATCCGGCCATGCCCGATCATCACGATGTCGTCGGCGATGACTTGCACCTCGTGCAGCAGGTGCGACGACAACAGGACGGTCCCGCCCTCGTCGGCGAAGGCGCGCAAGAGGTCCCGCATCCACCGGATGCCGGCCGGGTCCAAGCCGTTGGCCGGCTCGTCGAGGATCAGCACGGACGGTGCGCCGAGCAGCGCCACCGCAACGCCCAGCCGCTGGCGCATCCCGAGCGAGTAGCTGCCCACCCGACGCTCGGCTTCGGTCTCGGTGAGCCCGACGCGGTGCACCATCTCGGGGACGCGCTCGGCGGGCAGCCCCATCGTCCGCTGAGCGAGGGTGAGGATCTCTCGACCAGTGCGCCCGGCGTGCTGAGCCGACGCGTCGAGCATGACGCCGACCTCCCGGCCCGGGTTCGGCAGGTCCGCGAACGTACGGCCGTAGATCGTGACGCGCCCGGTGTTGGGCCGGCTCAGTCCAACCATCATCCGCATGGAGGTGGACTTGCCGGCTCCGTTCGGTCCGAGGAACCCTGTCACGCGGCCGGAACGCGCCGTGAAGGTGACGTCGTCGACGACGGTGCGACCGCCGTACTTCTTGGACAGCGACTCGATCCTGATCATGGCGACGCTCCCGGGTGTGTGATCTGCTACCTCGACGCTAGGAAGCGGACCGGGCGAGCGCGTCGTCGTCAGGTCGTGTTCGCTCTACGACGACCCCACGACCCGCCGTCCGACCTTGGTAGGAGAGGGTCAGCGCTCGTTGCGGTGCGCGTGGGCCTCGAGTGGGTCCGGCTGCTCGAACAGCCCAGTTCGGTAGGCGAGCACGATCGCCTGTGCCCGGTCACGCAGCTCCAGCTTGGACAGCAGCCGGGTGACGTGGGTCTTGACCGTTGTGTCGCTGATGAACAGGGCCGCACCGATCTCCGCGTTGGACAGCCCCTGGGTGAGCAGGCGGAAGACCTCGAGCTCGCGGCTGGTGAGCGATGCCACTGCCTCCGGTGGCGGCTGGCGGTGCAGCCGGGCGAACTGCTGGATCACGGCCTTGGTGATGGTGGGCGAGAGGAGCGCTTCGCCAGCGGCGATGGTGCGGACAGCGGCGATGAGGCTCTCGGGAGGGTCGTCCTTGAGCACGAAGCCGCTCGCACCAGCGCGCAGGGCCTCGTAGACGTACTCGTCGAGGTTGAACGTGGTGAGGACGAGAACCCGGGCGAACTCGTCGGCCGCCACTATGCGTCGAGTGGCCTCGAGCCCGTCCAGCTCGGGCATCCGAATGTCCATCAGCACCACGTCCGGGTCGAAGCGAGCAGCCTGCGCGACCGCCTCGCGACCGGTGCCAGCCACCGCGACGACCTCGATGTCCGGCTCCCCGGAGAGCAGCAGGCGCAGCCCGGCCCGCACCATCGCCTGGTCGTCGGCCACGAGCACCCGGATCGTCACGCGCTCGCTCCGTTGACCGGAAGCCTGGCGCGTAGGACGAAACCGCCGCTGGCGGACGCGCCGGCTGACATGTCACCGCCGTACAGCTTGACCCGCTCGCTGATGCCGACCAGTCCGTGGCCCTGCCCATCGCCGCTCGAGGGTCCACGCCCGTCGTCGCTCACCACGATCTCGACGTCGTCGCCCCCGTAGGTCACCTGCACCACCGCCTGGCCCGCTCGGGCGTGCTTCAGGGTATTGGTGAGGGCCTCCTGGACGATGCGGTAGGCAGAGAGGTCGAGGCCAGGGGGAAGCTGCACCCTGTCCCCGTGGACGTGCAGCCGGACGTCCAGGCCGGCTCCGCGCACGTCGTCGAAGAGAGTCTCGAGATGCTCGAGCCCTGGGGTGCGCAGGAGCTCTGGCTGCTCGTCGTTGCGCATCGCGCCCAGCAAGCGCCGCATCTCTGCCAGTGCGTTGCGGCCGGCCTCCTCCGCGTTGCGTAGGGTCTCCCGGTCTTGCTCGCGGTCTGGCGCCATCCGGTGCCGGACCGCACCCACCTGCAGGACCATCATGCTGACGGCGTGCGCCACGACGTCGTGCAGCTCGCGGGCGATGCGGGCCCGCTCCTCGGCCACGGCGACCCGGGCTGTCATCTCCCGATCCCGCTCGGCAAGAGCGGCCCGCTGCTCTGCTGCCTCGGTCCGCTCGGT
>DATHBP010000158.1:0-4724 GCA_035296085.1 Nocardioidaceae bacterium
GCAGCGCGCTCCCCCAGGAGCGCCGTCTCGTCACCTCGATCCCGGGTCCGCGCTCTCAGCAGCTCTACGAGCGCCGGCAGGCGAGCGTCGCGTCCGGTGTGGGCACCACGCTGCCGGTCTTCATCGCGGAGGCGGGTGGCGGAGTCCTAGTCGACGTCGACGGCAATTCGCTGATCGACCTCGCCTCCGGCATCGCGGTGACCGGGGTCGGCAACGCCGCGCCGCGGGTCGTCGATGGGATCAAGCAGCAGGCCGACGCGTTCACGCACACCTGCTTCATGATCACGCCGTACGAGGGGTACGTCGCGGTGTGCGAGGAGCTCGCCGCGATCACGCCGGGAGACTTCGCGAAGAAGTCGGTGCTGCTCAACTCCGGCGCCGAGGCCGTGGAGAACGCGGTCAAGATCGCCCGGGCGCACACCAAGCGCAACGGCGTCGCGGTGTTCGACCACGCCTATCACGGCCGGACGAACCTCACCATGGCGATGACGGCGAAGAGCATGCCCTACAAGCACGGCTTCGGGCCGTTCGCGTCGGAGGTATACCGGGCGCCCATGTCGTACCCGTTCCGTGAGCCCAGCCCCTTGGACGGGGCGGCGGCCGCCGAGCGCGCGATCGGCGTACTGGAGAAGCAGGTCGGAGCCGACGAGCTGGCCTGCGTGGTGATCGAGCCCATCCAGGGTGAGGGCGGCTTCGTCGTCCCGGCTGAGGGGTTCCTTCCGCGCATCGCCGCCTGGTGCGCGGACAACGGGGTGGTGTTCGTCGCCGACGAGATCCAAAGCGGCTTGTGCCGCACCGGCGACTGGTTCGCCTGTGACCACGAGGGAGTCGTACCCGACCTGGTGACCACCGCGAAGGCGCTCGCCGGCGGGTTGCCGCTGGCCGCGGTGACCGGGCGAGCCGAGATCATGGACGCCGTACACCCGAGCGGGCTGGGCGGCACCTACGGTGGCAATCCGATCGCGTGCGCCGCCGCGCTGGGCGCCATCGCCACGATGCGCGAACAGGACCTGCCCGCCCGCGCCCGCGCTATCGGCGAGCAGATGCTGCCGCAGCTGGCGGAGATGGCGGAGCGGCACCCGGTGATCGGCGACGTACGCGGCCGCGGCGCGATGGTCGCGGTCGAGCTGGTCGAGCCGGGCGGCACGACGCCAAACCCCGCCGTGACGGCCGCGATCGCCACTGGGTGCCACGCCGAAGGCGTACTGGTGCTCACCTGCGGCACGTTCGGCAACGTGCTGCGCTTCCTGCCACCGCTAGTGATGCCCGAGCACCTGCTCGACGAGGCGATGGGCGTACTGGAGAAGGTGCTGGCAGAGGTCGCGTAGCCGCCCGCAGCGCCGAGTGGCGCGAAGTGGCTGACTGGCTGACCCGGGCGGGCCACCGAGTGGCGCTAAGTGGCTGACCCGGGCCACCGAGTGGCGCGAAGTGGCTGGCCCGGGTGCCAGGAGTCGACCAGTTCGCGCCAGTCACGGACCGCCAGCGCGAACCGGTCAGGGGTTGGGCTCGGCTACTGGTCGCGCATCGCCCAGGGCGAGCCGTACTCCGTGAGCAGGTCGAGGAAGGGCACCGCGTCGAACGCCTCCGGGCCGAGCACCCCGGTGCCGGTCCAGGTGCCGTTCGACACCAGCTCCAAGGCAACCGCCGGGTTGACAGCCGTCTGCCACACGACGCACTGGTGGCCGTACTCCCGCATCGACCACGCGTTGTCGACGACGTGGTAGAGGTAGGTGGACCGCGGCTGGCCGTCCTTGCCAGTGCCGGTCACGTGCACGCCGGCGCACGTCTTGCCACTCATCTTGTCCCCGAGCGTCGCGGGGTCGGGTAGGCAGGCGGCGACGACGTCGCGCGGGCTCACCTCGACGCCCTTCACCCGCACCGGCACTGTCGAGTCCAGACCGAGCTTGTGCAGCACCTGCAGAACGCCGATGAACTCCTCGCCCAGGCCGTACTTGAACGTCACCCGCTTGGCGTCGAGCTCGCGCGGCATCAGGAGCACCTCCTCGTGCTCGACGTTGACGCACTCCACCGGGCCGATGCCCTCGGGAAAGTCAAACGCCTCGGGTTCGCTGAACGGCGCTGTGGTGAACCAGCCCCGGTCACGCTCCCAGATGACTGGAGGGTTGAGGCACTCCTCGATGGTCGTCCAGATGGAGAACGACGGGGCGAAGTCGTAGCCCTCGATGGTGAGGTTGGCGCCGTCTCGCACGCCGAGCTCGTCGATCTCGCTGAACAGGTGGTCCGCGGCGTAGCGGGCGAGCACGTCGGACAGGCCGGGCTCTACGCCGATGCCGACGAGCGCGAGTCGGCCCGCTCGCTGCCAGTCCTCATGCCGGGCGAACTGTTCCTCGCCGAGCAGCACGCCGGTCTTCTCATAGGGCGCGTCTGGGTGTGGCTTCGACAGGCTCATCGCCATGTCGAGGTAGTCGGCCCCACCCTGGAACGCCCCGTCGAAAATCGGCATCACGAACCGCGGGTCGACGGCGTTGAGCACATGGGTGATCCGGTGCTCGCGGACGAGCTCGGCAACCGAATCGGCGTCGGACGCGTCGACGCGAGCGGCGGCGAAGCGGTCGTCGGCGGCCGCCGCCTTCTCGGCTCGCGCCACGTCGTAGTCGGCGATGAGCATGTGCTCGAAGAAGCCCCGCCGGGCGACGACGGAGCCGAACGCAGCTCCGACGCCGCCCGCGCCCACCAGCAGAATGCGCACGTGCACGTCCCTTCGAAGAGCTGTCAGGACTCCGGCGGGCTATGCGCCGTCAACGGCCTGACAAGTACGCGGGTAGCTACGGCTCAGAACTCGATGTTGGACATCACGTGCTTGACCCGGGTGTAGTCCTCGAGCCCGTACATCGACAGGTCCTTGCCGTACCCCGAGTGCTTGAACCCACCGTGTGGCATCTCCGCGACGATCGGGATGTGGGCGTTGATCCACACGCACCCGAAGTCGAGCCGCCTGGCCATCCGCATCGCACGGCCGTGGTCCTTAGTCCACACCGATGACGCCAGACCGTACTCCACGCCGTTGGCCCAGCGCAGGGCCTCGTCCTCGTCGCTGAAGCGCTGGACGGTGATGACGGGTCCGAAGATCTCGTCCTGGATCGCCTCGTCGTCCTGCTTCAGGCCCGACACCACGGTCGGGGAGTAGAAGTAGCCGCGGTCGCCGACGCGGCTGCCGCCGGCGTCGAGGGACGCGTGGTCGGGCAGCCGGTCGATGAAACCGCTGACCCGGTCGAGCTGGTTGGGGTTGTTGACCGGGCCGTAGAGCACGTCCTCGTCGTCGGGCTGGCCAGTCTTGGTGCTCTTGGCCTGCTCGGTCAGGGCAGCGACGAAGTCGTCGTGCACGCGGGGGCCGGCGAGCACGCGGCTCGCTGCCGTACAGTCCTGGCCCGCGTTGAAGTATCCGGCGGCGGCGATCGCCTCTGCGGCTGCCTCCACGTCGGCGTCGTCGAACACCATGACGGGCGCCTTGCCGCCGAGCTCGAGGTGCACGCGCTTCACGTCGTCGGCGGCGGCCTTCGCGACCTCCTTGCCGGCGCGCACGGAGCCGGTGATCGCCACCATCGCCGGGATCTTGTGGCTGACCAGGGCGCGGCCGGTCTCTCTGTCGCCGCACACCACGTTCAGCACCCCGGGCGGCAAGATGTCGCCCGCGATCTCGGCGAGCAGGACCGTCGAGGCCGGCGTCGTGTCGCTCGGCTTGAGCACGATCGTGTTGCCCGCGGCCAGTGCCGGGGCGACCTTCCAGATCGCCATCATGATCGGGTAGTTCCACGGGGTCACCTGCGCTACGACGCCGACCGGCTCCCGCCGGACGTACGACGTGTGTCCGGCCATGTACTCGGTAGCCGCACGGCCCTCGAGGCAGCGCGCGGCGCCGGCGAAGAACCTGATCTGGTCGAGCATCGGCGGGATCTCTTCGCTGCGCGTGAGCTCGAGCGGCTTGCCGGTGTTCTGCGACTCGACGGCGATGATCTCCTCTGCCCGCGCCTCCATCGCATCGGCCAGCTTGAGCAGCGCCATCTGCCGCTCGCTCGGCGTCGTGTCGCGCCAGGTCTCGAAGGCGGTCGCCGCGGCTTTCATCGCCTGGTCGACGTCCTCGGCGGACGACACCGGTGCGCTGGCGTAGCTCTCGCCGGTTGACGGGTTGACCACCGGTGACGTCTTGCCGTCCATCGAGTCGACCGGCTTTCCGCCGACGAAGTTCTGCAATGTCTGAGCCTGCTGCATGGGAACGGCCTCTCGGAATCGACGATGTGGCAGCACACTAGTGGCGCGCGCGACGGATCCGGTAGCCAGCGGGGGTGCTGACACCGCAATCCGCGGCCAGCCTCCGGCTTCCGACACCTCGCCAGTGCCCCAGACCGAGTCCGCGCGTAGACCGGACAGTGCTGAGACGGTTACTCTTAGTAGTAGTAAAACTACTGAGAGGTATTCTCATGCAGACTCGCAAGCCCGTACTGGCGCTGACCGTCGCACTGCTCGTAGCAGCGGGCGGGGTCGGCTCCGCCTACGCGAACCAAACCTCCCCAGACGTCCGGGGCGGCACCCAGAGCCACGCGCCAAGCCGCATCGACGACACGAGCGGTGACCCACTGATCGCTGCTGCTGGCGACATCGCCTGCCGACCGGGCGTGAGCCGCACCAGCAGCGCCTGCCACTACTCCGACACCGCGAAGATGCTCGCCTCGGCGGATCAGGTGCTCACGCTGGGGGACAACCAG
>DATHBP010000159.1:0-2394 GCA_035296085.1 Nocardioidaceae bacterium
TGAGCGAGCGCAAGGGCAGCCAGGTGTCGCTACGGGTGCCGCAGCGCGGTGACAAGAAGGCGCTGCTCGAGACCGTCGGGCGCAACGCGCGACAGGCGCTGTCGCTGCACAAGACCAAACGGGCGAGCGACCTCACGACTCGCAGCCGCGCGATGGAGGAGCTCCAGAAGGAGCTCGGGCTCGACGAGGCGCCCCTGCGCATCGAGTGCTACGACGTCTCGAACCTGCAGGGGACCGAGGTCGTCGCGTCGATGGTGGTCTTCGAGGACGGGTTGCCCCGCAAGAGCGAGTACCGCCGCTTCGTGATGCGCCGCACCATCGGCCAGAACGACGTGGCAGCGATGCACGAGACCATCACCCGGAGGTTCCGCCGCTATCTCGACGACCGCGCGACACCGGTCGTCGGCGACACCGGCGACGCCGCGGCGGGCGAGCCGGAGGCGAGTGGCCCGCTGCTCCTCGACCCGGAGACCGGCCGCGCGCGCAAGTTCGCCTACGCACCGGGCCTCGTCGTGGTCGACGGCGGACCACCGCAGGTGATGGCCGCGCAGCGGGCTCTCGATGAGCTCGGCATCGACGACATCGCGGTGTGCGGGCTGGCCAAGCGGCTCGAGGAGGTATGGCTGCCCGGAGAGGACGACCCGATCGTGCTGCCCCGCACGAGCGAAGGGCTCTACTTGCTGCAGCGGATCCGTGACGAGGCACACCGTTTCGCCATCGCCCACCATCGGGGCCGCCGTTCCAAGTCGATGCTGGAGAGCGCGCTGGACGACGTGGCCGGCCTGGGCGAGGTGCGGCGCCGAGCGCTGCTGCGCCACTTCGGGTCGCTGAAGAAGCTGCGCGCCGCCGCCGTCGAGGAGATCGCGGCGGTGCCGGGCTTCGGCCCGCGGACCGCTGCAGCCGTCGCCGAAAGCCTGGCCCGCGCACCCGCCACGGCGCCGACGGTCAACACTGCGACCGGCGAGCTCGTCGACGACCAGCTGCCCGCCGAGCAGGTCAGCGAGGGCGCGTCATGAGCGAGACGCGAGCGGAGCTCGTCGTCGTCACCGGCATGAGCGGAGCCGGTCGCAGCACTGCCGCCAAGGTGCTCGAGGACCTCGGCTGGTTCGTGATCGACAACCTTCCGCCTCAGCTACTGCCGTCGGTGGTCGACCTCGTCGGCAAAGCCGAGTCCGGGGAGTCGCGCATCGCGGTCGTCGTCGACGTGAGGTCGCGCTGGTTCTTTGCCGCTCTGCGCGGGGCGCTCGGCGATCTGGTGGGACAGGGTGTCCGACCGGTGATCTTGTTCCTCGAGGCCACTGACGACGTGCTCGTCCGCCGGCAGGAGGCCGTCCGCCGGCCGCATCCCCTGCAGCGCGGTGGCCGGCTCCTCGACGGTATCGAGCGCGAGCGCCGGCTGCTGCGCGAGCTGCGCGGCGACGCCGACGTTCTCATCGACACCTCGACGTTGAACGTCCACCAGCTGACCGCCGAGGTCACCAACGCGTTCACCGAGGGCGACGAGACGGTCCTGCGCGCGACCGTGGTCTCCTTCGGGTTCAAGTACGGAATCCCGGTCGACGCCGACCTGGTCGCCGACATGCGCTTCCTGCCCAACCCGCACTGGGTCCCCGCGCTGCGTCCGCAGACGGGACTGGACGAGGACGTGAGCGCCTACGTCACGAGCCAGCCGGAGGCCATGGCGTTCCTCGACGACTACGAGCGCATGCTCGCGACCATGACGAAAGGCTTCCTGCGCGAGGGCAAGCGCTACGTGTCCATCGCGGTCGGGTGCACCGGAGGCAAGCACCGCAGCGTGGCCATGTCCGAGGAGCTCGGAGAGCGACTGCGCGCCGCCGGTGTCCAGACTGTCGTCATGCACCGGGACCTCGGCCGCGAGTGAGTGGCGCGATGCCAACCCCCAAGGTGGTCGCCCTGGGCGGCGGGCACGGGCTCGCCGCGTCGCTGACTGCCCTGCGGCGGGTCACCACAGAGCTGACCGCGGTGGTGACCGTTGCCGACAACGGTGGCTCCTCCGGGCGGCTCCGCACCGAGCTCGGCGTGCTGCCACCCGGTGATCTGCGGCAGGCCCTCGCCGCCTTGTGCAGTGACGACGACTGGGGTCGCACCTGGGCGCAGGTGCTGCAACACCGCTTCCCCAAAGGCGGGGAGCTGCATGAGCACGCTCTGGGCAACCTGCTCATCGTCGGGCTGTGGGACTTGCTCGGTGACCACGTCGACGGCCTGGACTGGGTGGGGCGGCTGCTCGGGGCGCACGGCCGCGTACTGCCGATGGCAGCGGTGCCGCTCGACATCACCGCCGCGGTGCGAGGGCTGCGGGCTGACGACCCGAGCGCTGTGGACCACGTACGCGGCCAGGTGCAGGTCGCCACCACGCCCGGAGAGGTCACCGCC
>DATHBP010000160.1:0-7878 GCA_035296085.1 Nocardioidaceae bacterium
CGGCTCGGACGTTCTGGTCGGAGAGGTGTGCCGCGGACGCCGACGTCAGCACCTCCCCCTGTGCGTCGTCGGTGGTCGTCGCCTCCCCGAGGCGGATCGTGGCGTCGTACGACTTGGCTGTGAGCGCGAGGTGACCGAGCAGCCGAGTTGCCTTGCCGATGCCGACGACGAGGACGCCGGTTGCCATCGGGTCCAGCGTTCCGGCGTGGCCCACCCGTCGGGTGCCGGCCAGCCCGCGCAGCCGCGCGACCACGTCATGGGAGGTGAGGCCGACGGGCTTGTCGACGACGACGATGCCGTCGGTCACCGGCCGAGGTCCTCCACCGGCTCCTCGGGCACGCGGTAGGGGTCGGGCTCACCGGCGTACTGCGCGCCCGCGGCGTTGCGAGCGACCGCTGCGTCTGACTCGCGCGCCCGTTCGAGCAGCTCCTCGATGTGGTGTGCGTCGCCCGGCAGCGCGTCCAGGGTGAACTCCAGGGTGGGCGTGTGCCGCATGCCGAGCTGCTTGCCGACCTCGGCGCGCAGTACGCCCTTCGCGCTCTCCAGCGCGGCTGCGCTCGACGCTTGTTGCTCAGCGTCGCCGAGCACCGTGTAGAAGATCGACGCGTGCTGGGTGTCCCCGGTCACGCGCACGTCGGTGACCGTGACGAAGCCGAGTCGTGGGTCCTTGATCCGCCGGTCGAGCATCTCGGCGACCACCACCTTGATGCGGTCGGCCACCTTGCGTACCCGAGGTCCGCTCACGGTCGTCCCTTTCTCGCTGCTTGCCGCTCCGCCTAGGCCGGCCGGGGTGACTACTCGTCGTCGGAGGATGCCAGCCGCCGCCGTACGGCGACGAGCTCCACCTCCGGACGGCCGGCCATCCAGCGCTCGACGGTGTCGAGGACCGCCGCGCCGTGGCCGGGCTCACCGGACACCGCCGCCACCCCGATCTCCGCCCGACGGTACAGCTCGAGGTGGCCTGTCTCCGCCGCGGTGACGGCGAACTTGCGCTGCACCTCCGTGACGATCGGGCGTACGACGGCGCGCTTCTGCTTGAGCGTACGAACGTCGCCGAGCAGCAGGTCGAACACCGCCATCGCGACGTACATCGGCTCCCTCCGCTCGGACCCAGGCAAGACCGAGTGGCTGCTTCGCAAGGCAGTCGCCCACTTCGCACGGCGGAAATGCCTAGCGAAGTGGGCAACTACCTACATAACCGGGTAGTTGCCCAGGGCTGCGGGCCACCGGCGGTGGTCAGGCTCGGGGCTTCTCCCGCATCTCGAACATCTCGATCACGTCGCCGATCTTGAGGTCGTTGTAGCCGCGCAGGGTGAGACCGCACTCGAAGCCCTCACGGACCTCGGTCGCGTCGTCCTTGAAGCGCTTCAGCGAGGAGATGTCGACCCGCTCCGCCACCACGGTGCCGTCGCGGACCAGCCGTGCCGTGCCGTTGCGGCGGATGAGGCCGCTCGTGACCAGACAGCCGGCGATGTTGCCGACCTTCGAGGAGCGGAACACCTCGCGCACCTCGGCGGTGCCGACCTGCGACTCCTCGAACTCCGGCTTGAGCATCCCCTTCAGCGCGGCCTCGATCTCGTCGATCGCCTGGTAGATCACCGAGTAGTAGCGGATGTCGACGCCTTCGCGGTCCGCAACCTCGGTGGCCTTGCCCTGCGGGCGGACGTTGAAGCCGATGATCACCGCGTCCGACGCGGCGGCGAGCATCACGTTGGTCTCGGTGATGGCACCGACGCCGCGGTCGATGACACGCAGGGACGCCCCTTGGCCGACGTCGATCTTGGCGAGCGCGTCCTCGAGCGCCTCGACCGAACCGGACACGTCGCCCTTGAGGATGAGCAGCAGCTCTTGGTCGCTGCCCGAGTCGAGGCTGGTCATGAAGTCCTCGAGCGTCCGGCGACCGCGACGCTGCGCGAGGAGCGCGTTGCGCTCGCGTGCTTCCCGCTTGCTGGCGATCTGGCGGGCGACCCGGTCGTCGTCGACGACCATGAACGTGTCGCCGGCACCCGGCACCGCGGTGAGCCCGAGCACCATCGCAGGACGCGACGGAGGTGCCTCGTTGATCGGCTCTCCGTGCTCGTCGAGCAGTGCTCGTACCCGCCCGTACGCAGGACCGGCGACGACGGAGTCGCCGACGCGAAGCGTCCCGCGCTGGACGAGCACGGTCGCGACCGGGCCGCGTCCGCGGTCGAGGTGAGCCTCGATCGCGAGCCCCTGCGCCGGCTGGTCGGCGTTGGCCCGCAGGTCCAGCGCAGCATCCGCGGTGAGGACGACGGCTTCGAGCAGCTTGTCCATGCCGTCGCCGGTGCGAGCGGACACGTCGACGAACATCGCGTCGCCGCCGTACTCCTCGGGCACGAGTCCGTACTCCGCGAGCTGGCCGCGGACCTTGGTCGGATCGGCCTCGGGCTTGTCGACCTTGTTCACTGCGACCACAGTCGGGACGCCGGCCGCCTGCGCGTGGTTGAGCGCCTCGATCGTCTGCGGCATGACGCCGTCGTCGGCCGCCACGACCAAGATGGCGATGTCGGTGGCCTGGGCACCGCGAGCGCGCATGGCAGTGAACGCCTCGTGGCCGGGGGTGTCGATGAACGTGATCCGGCGCTCGTTGCCGTCGACCTCGGTCGCGACCTGGTAGGCGCCGATGTGCTGGGTGATGCCGCCCGCTTCGCGCGCGACGACGTTGCTGTTGCGGATGGCGTCGAGCAGCTTGGTCTTGCCGTGGTCGACATGGCCCATGACCGTCACGACCGGTGGACGCACGCTCAGCGACGACTCGCCGCCTTCGTCCTCACCGAACTCCAGCGCGAACGACTCGAGCAGCTCGCGGTCCTCGTCCTCGGGAGAGACGACCTCGATGACGAAGTTGAGCTCCTGGCCGATGAGCTGGAGCGTCTCCTCGTTGACCGACTGGGTGGCGGTCACCATCTCACCGAGGTGAAAGAGCATCTGGACGAGCGCGGCTGCGTCGACGCCGGCCTTGTCGGCGAAGTCGGTCAGCGATGCGCCACGCGGCAAGCGAATCGTCTCGCCGTCACCGTGGCGGACGCGGACGCCGCCAACGGTCGGCGCTTGCATGTTGTCGAACTCTTGGCGGCGCAGCCGCTTGGACTTGCGCCCTCGGCGCGCCGGCCCGCCGGGACGGCCGAAGGCGCCCTGGGTGGCGCCGCGACCTCCGCGACCGCCGGGGCCGGGACGGCCACCGCCCGGCGCGCCGCTCGGGGCCGGGAAGCCACCGCCGCCTCCGGGCCGGGTCGTGGGGCGGCCCGGAGCGGCCCGTCCGGCTGGTGCCGGAGCGCCGGGGCGACCGGCGGGCGCGCCGTGCTCGGGCCGTCCTGTCCGCCCGAGGCCCGGCGTGGGCTGTCGCGGCATCATCGCTGGGTTGGGTCGCGGGGCACCCGGGATCCCACCGGCGCGTGCGGCGCCGCCGGCCTCCGGCGGAGTGCCTGGCGCCTGACCGGGAGCCGCCCGACCCGGCCGCTGCATGCCTTGCGTGGAGGAGAACGGGTTGTTGCCCGGTCGTGGGGCGCCCGGACGGGGCGCGCGCTGCACGGGGCGGGGGATCTCGGAGCTGGGCGGCGTCTGCGGTGCCGGCAACGTTTCGGTGGGCTCGCCGAACGGGGGTGAGATCGCCGGGGCGGCAGAGCCGTTGGTGCCGGCCGGGGCAGCGGTGCCGTTGGTGGCGGCCGGGGCAGGGACCTCCACCGGCGGCTCGAGGGTGACCGGCTCGTCAGCCACGGGAGTGACCGTCGCCTCGTCGGCCTCCACGACCGCCGGGGCGGCCTCCGGCTCTTCGACCGGCTTGGCGTCAGCCTTCTTCTTCGGCGACTTGGCGGCCTTGGCGGCCGCTTGCGCGCGCAGCTCGTCGCCGAACTGCTCGTTGAGGCGGCGGACGACCGGCGCCTCGATCGTCGAGGAGGCCGACTTGACGAACTCCCCCATGTCCTTGAGCGTCGCGAGGACGACCTTGCTCTCGACTCCGAGGTCCTTCGCGAGCTCGTGTACCCGAACCTTTGCCACTGCTCTCCTTCTCGGCGCGGTCCGGGCCCGGGGTTCCAGGCGCGCTGACCGCTAGTTGGCGTGCATGCTCATCGAGACGTACTCATTGAGTGCTCACGAGTCGCTGCTCCACTCTTGGTCGTTAGCGCCGCCCGGCGGCGCCGGACGCTCCTGCGCGGTGTCGTCGTCGCGCTGGTCGATCCACACCCGCAGCGGCGAGAGCTCCAACGGACCTTCGACTCGAAAGGCCCGCGGGAACGCCCGGCGGCGCTCGGCGAGATCGAGACACTCGGCGCTCGGGTGCAGATGCGCCCCTCGGCCGGGTGCCTTGCCCTGGGGGTCGAGACGTACGGCCCGCGTGGGTCCGGCGTCGACCACCACGACTCGCAGCAGTTCGGACTTGGCCGCTCGGGCCCGGCACCCCACACACGTGCGCACCGGCTCCGGACGTGGAAAAGGCTCGGGTGAGCGACTCACCTCGCGGCAGTCTAGCGCTCGCCGACGGCGCTGTCGCCTAGCGACGTGTCGGCTACGGCCGGGTCGGCAGCTAGCCGGGCTGGTCAAGCGTCGCCCGGAGGTCGGGCCCGCGAACCTACTGCGGAGCGGTGGAAGCCTCGCTCGGCGTCTCGACGGCCGGCCCGTCCGGCGCGGTGTCCGAGCGGATATCGATGCGCCAGCCGGTGAGCCGGGCGGCCAGCCGGGCGTTCTGCCCCTCCTTGCCGATGGCGAGCGAGAGCTGGTAGTCGGGCACGATAACCCGTGCCGACCTGGTGGCCAGGTCAACGACGTGGACCTCACTCACCCGGGCCGGCGACAGCGCGGAGGCAACGAACTCCGCCGGATCGTCAGCGAAGTCGACGATGTCGATCTTCTCGCCGTGCAGCTCGTGCATGACGTTGCGCACGCGCTGGCCCATCGGACCGATGCACGCGCCCTTGGGGTTGACGCTGGGCACAGTCGAGCGGACGGCGATCTTGGTTCGGTGACCGGCTTCGCGCGCCATGGCGCAGATCTCGACGGTACCATCGGCGATCTCGGGCACCTCGAGGGCGAACAGCTTGCGGACAAGGTTGGGGTGCGAGCGGGACAGCAGCACCTGTGGGCCGCGCATCCCTCTGCGCACGCTGACGACGAGGCACTTGATCCGCGTCCCGTGCTCGTAGCGCTCGCCGGGCACGCGCTCGGCCGCCGGGAGCAAAGCCTCCATCTTGCCGACGTCGACCATCACGTCGTCGGGGTTGCGGCCTTGCTGCACCACCCCGGAGATGATGTCGCCCTCTTTGCCGGAGAACTCACCGAAGACCGCCTCGTCCTCGGCCTCGCGCAGGCGCTGGAGGATGACCTGCTTGGCCGTCGCGGCGGCGATCCGGCCGAAGCCGCTCGGCGTGTCGTCCCACTCGCGCAGGATCTCGCCGTCCTCCGCGATCTCCTGCGCCAGCACGGTGACGTGACCGCTCTTGCGGTCGAGCTCCACCCTCGCGGTGGGCTGTGCACCCTCTTGGCGTGAGTAGGCGACGAGGAGGGCAGTCTCGATGGCACCCACGACGACGTCGAGGGAGATCGACTTCTCGCGCTCGAGCGTCCGCAGGGCGGACATGTCGATGTCCATCGCTCACTCCTTCGCTTCCGCCGCCGGCTCGACCGCCGGATCGGCCGCCGGCCGGTTGAACTCCACCTGGACCTTCGCCGTGGCGACGCTGGCGTAGTCGACCTCGCGAACATCGGAGTCGACCGACAACACGGCCCGAGACTCGTTGACCTCGACGACGCGCCCGGTCACCTCGGTCCCGTCGAGCGCCACGACCTTGACCAACCGGCCGTGGTTGCGCCGCCAGTGTCGCGGCGCGGTGAGCGGGCGGTCGATGCCTGGGGAGGTCACTTCCAACGTGTACGACGACTCGGCCATGACGTCGGACTGGTCGAGCGCGGCTGAGATCTCCTTGGTCAGGTCAGCCAGGTCGTCGAGGGTGACCCCGTGGTCCTTGTCGACCATGACCCGCAACAGGCGGCGGCGCCCGCTCGGAGCCAGCTTGACCTCTTCGAGGTCTACACCGCACCCCTCGGCAACATCGCGCAGGAGGCCTTCCAGCTGGTGCTGGTCGGGGCCATTGGTCACGGCTAGGCCTCCTCGCTGTGCTGTTGTCCGCGCCGTGCGCCGAATCCCTGTCCGCCTGCTCGTCGGCGTCGCACCGAACCTATCGGGCGCCATAGCCTATCCGGCGTGGCGACCCGCATCTCGCGCCGGACAGTGCTCGCCGGCGGCGCCTCGCTGGCGGCCACGACGGTGGGCAGCTGCTCGTGGGTCGGCACCGTCGACCCGCCCGCCCGCCAACCCTCGCCGACGGTCCGTCGGGCGGTGGTCGAGCGCAATGCGGCGGTCCGCGCCGACGTCGCGCTTCGGGACGCGGCGGTGGTGGCGGAACGCAGGCTGCTGGAGCTCTGTGAGGCAACCGCACGCCGCCACCCCAGCACCGCACAGCTGCTGCGGCCAGTCCGGCAGGGGCACCGCGCGCACGTACGCGTGCTCGAGGGACTGTGGCGGGCACCGACGTCGCAGCCCCCCGCCGCCGATCATGGCCGCGTACCGGCGGACCGGCGCAGCGCCCTGGCCGATCTGCGCCGAGCGGAGCAGCGGGTGGTCGACGCGCGGCTGGCCGACTGTCTCGACGCGCGGGCCGGTCAGCTCGCGGCGCTGCTGGCCTCGATCGCGGCGAGCGACGCGCAGCACGTCAGCCTGCTGGCGGCGCAGCCGTGAGCGCCGAGCTGACCGCCCTGCACGCTGCGCTCGCCGGTGAGCACGCGGCGCTTTTCGCCTACGGCGTGGTCGGCGGCAGGTCAGCTGGACCCGACGCCGAGCTCGCCGCGGCGGCGTACGTACGACACCGGGCCAGGCGTGACGCCTTGGTCGCGATGCTGACCGAGGCCGGCGAGCGACCCGATGCGCCAGAGGTGGCGTACGACCTGCCGTTCGCCCTCGACAAGCGGGCCGCGTCGCGCCGGTTGGCCGGCCTCCTCGAGCGGCGGTGCGCCGCCCTGTACGCAGCGCTGGTGCAGCAGTCACCGGACGCCAGGGCCTTTGCCGCCGAAGCGCTGGTCGACTGCGCCACAACGCAGCTGAGCTGGGGTGACGCACCGGAGCCGTTCCCGGGCCTGGGCAGCTAGCCAGCGGCTAGCCAGGGGTGCTCAGACAGGCGGCGGCGACACCTCGGCCAGTACAGCGCTCACCGCGTCCGCCAGAGGTACATCGGTACGACTGCCCGTACGCCGGTCCTTGAGCTCGACGACACCGTCGACGAGCCGGCGTCCGACCACCACGATCGTCGGAACACCCAGCAGCTCGGAGTCGGCGAACTTCACCCCGGGTGACACCCCGCGCCGGTCGTCGTAGAGCACGCCGACCCCCACTCGTTCCAGCTCGCCGACGAGCTGTTCGGCGGCGGCGAAGACATCGTCGTCCTTGCCCGTCGCGACCAGGTGGACGTCGGCCGGCGCCACCTCTCGTGGCCAGATGATCCCGTGCTCGTCGGAGGAGCTTTCCACGACGGCGGCGACCGCGCGCGAGACGCCGATGCCGTAGGACCCCATCGTCGGCGTGACGAGCCGGCCAGACTCGTCGAGCACCTGCAGCCCGAGCGAGTCGCAGAAATGGCGGCCGAGCTGGAAGATGTGGCCCATCTCGATCCCCCGCGCCGACTCGAGCGGCTCACCGCACGTGGGGCACGGGTCCCCCGCGCGCACGTCGGCCGCTTCGATCACGCCGTCGGGGTTGAAGTCGCGCCCCGCGACGAGGTCGAGCACGTGACGACCCGGCTCGTCGGCACCGGTGACCCAGACCGTGCCCTCGACGACGCGCGGGTCGACGAGGTAGCGGATGCCCGA
>DATHBP010000161.1:0-1890 GCA_035296085.1 Nocardioidaceae bacterium
AGACGCGGATCAGGTTGCCCGAGGGATCGCGGAAGGCGCAGTCGCGAATGCCCCACGGCTGGTCGGTCGGCTCCTGGACGACCTCGGCGTCGCGGGCCTGCACCCGCTCGAAGGTGTCATCGAGGTCCTTGGTGGCCAGGAGGATCCAGCCGTAGGTGCCCTTGGCCATCATCTCGGCGATGGTCTGGCGCTCGTCGTCGGTGAGCACACCGCATTGCCGGGGTCGAGAGACTCGGCCGCGCCGACGGAGGAGAATCAGACGTACTGCTCGAACTTGAAGCTGGTTAGATCCAGCCAGGCGACGCCGACCGAGACCGCAAAGGCGGCTTCACCTAAATGACGGAGACACGATGAGCATGGCCACGATGACGGACACGCGGTCGCCTGCGCTGCACGGTGCCGACAGCCACGACCTGATCCGCGTGCACGGCGCACGCGTCAACAACCTGAAGGACGTCAGCGTCGAGATCCCGAAGCGCCGGCTGACGGTGTTCACCGGCGTCTCCGGCTCGGGCAAGAG
The DNA here is from genome assembly GCA_035296085.1 of Nocardioidaceae bacterium. GTDB lineage: Bacteria > Actinomycetota > Actinomycetes > Propionibacteriales > Nocardioidaceae > DATHBP01. The sequence continues at coordinate 521 of DATHBP010000161.1, forward strand.
CTCGCTGGTGTTCGGCACGATCGCCGCGGAGTCGCAGCGGCTGATCAACGAGACCTACAGCGCCTTCGTGCAGGGCTTCATGCCGACCCTGGCGCGGCCGGAGGTCGACCTGCTGGAGGGGCTGACAACGGCGATCATCGTCGACCAGGAGCGGATGGGCGCCAACTCCCGCTCCACCGTCGGCACCGCCACCGACGCCAACGCGATGCTGCGGATCGTCTTCAGCCGGCTCGGCGAGCCGAGTGCCGGGCCGTCGTTCCACTACAGCTTCAACCTGCCCGCCGGCGCCTGCCCGCGCTGCGAGGGCATGGGCAGCGTGACCGACCTCGACCTGACCCAGCTCTACGACGAGAGCAAGTCGCTCGCCGAGGGCGCGATCACCATCCCCGGCTACAACGCGGGCGGCTGGAACATGCGGCTCTACAAGGACTCGGGCTTCCTCGACCCGAAGAAGCCGATCCGCGATTACACCGACACCGAGCTGCACGACTTCCTCCACCGCGAGCCGACCAGGATGAAGATCAACAACATCAACATGACCTACGAGGGACTGATCCCGAGGGTTACGAAGTCGTTCCTCTCTAAGGACAAGGAAGCGATGCAGCCGCACATCCGGGCGTTCGTGGACCGGGCGGTCACCTTCACGGCCTGTCCTGATTGCGGTGGTAGCCGGCTCAGCCAGGCCGCTCGTTCCTCGAAGATCGAAGGCATCAACATCGCAGACGCCTGCGCGATGCAGATCAGCGACTTGGCCGAATGGGTCCGCGGCGTCGACGAGCCATCGGTAGCGCCGTTGCTCACGGCGTTGCAACACACACTTGACTCGTTCGTGGAGATCGGGCTGGGCTACCTCTCGCTCGACCGGCCGACCGGCACGCTGTCGGGCGGCGAGGCGCAGCGCGTCAAGATGATCCGCCACCTCGGCTCCTCGCTCACCGACGTCACCTACGTCTTCGACGAGCCGACCATCGGGCTGCACCCCCATGACATCCGGCGGATGAACGACCTGCTGCTGCGGCTGTGGGACAAGGGCAACACGGTGCTCGTCGTGGAGCACAAGCCCGAGACGATCGTCATCGCCGACCACGTCGTCGACCTCGGGCCGGGCGCTGGCACCAGGGGTGGGAGCATCTGCTTCGAGGGCACCGTGGAAGGTCTGCGGACCAGCGACACCATCACCGGCCGCCATCTCGACGATCGGGCCGCTCTCAAGGAGACGGTGCGGACGCCCACCGGCAGGCTGGAGATCCGTGGCGCCAGTACCCACAACCTGCAGGACGTCGACGTCGACATCCCGCTCGGCGTGCTGGCCATCGTAACCGGGGTGGGGCTTGGGCGTTTGGACCGGCCGAGAGCACGAAGAAAGCAGA
>DATHBP010000162.1:0-13370 GCA_035296085.1 Nocardioidaceae bacterium
GTAGCGCAGCCAGGACAGCTCGCGGTCGAGGAAGCGGTTGGCGGGCAGCTCGTCGTCGTTGGGCCGGTAGGACGGTTCGATGTCGAAGCGATCACCGACCGACAGGGATGCGTCCGAAGTGATCGTCATGGACTCATGGTGACACGTCCCGAGAGCGGGGCGCTGTGCTTGCCGGCAATCGGGCTAGCGACCAGCTGCGCTAGCCACGGGCGTACATGACATCGGTGCTCTCGTGCACGAATCCCAGCCGCTGGTAGGTCGCGATGGCAGGGGTGTTGTCCGCGTCGACATACAACATCACCTCGTCGAGACCCCGTTCACACAAGTGCCGGAGACCGATCACGGTCAGGGCGCGGCCAAGCCCGCCGCCCTGTGCCGCCGGGTCCACGCCGAGTACGTACACCTCGCCGATCGGGTCGTGCCCATGGTGACCCGACCCACCGTGCACCTTCGTCCAGTGAAATCCGACGAGCCGGCCGCCGCGCTCCGCCAGAAAGAAACCGGCCGGGTCAAACCAGGGCTGCGCCATCCTGGCCTGGAGATCGGCCACGGTGAGGCGGCCTTGTTCCGGGTGTTGCGCGAACGCCCGCTCGTTGAGCTCTACCCAAGCCTCGTCGTCAGCTCCCGCGACGAACGTCCGCACGCTGACGCCCGCTGGCAGTGTCGGTTCGGCCTGAAGCGCATCGGCGGGCAACGACAGCCGCATCAGCCAGAGGTCACGGACACGGCCGAATCCCAGAGCTTCGGCGAGCCGCCCTGCCCCGGCGTGGTTGCCGTGAGCCCACAGTCGAAGCGGATCCGGAGCGGTACGAGCAAGCATCGCGCGCACCAGCGCAGCTCCGACCCCGTGGCGCCGGTGCCCCGGATCGACCACCAGCTCGGCCGTCCAGCCACTGCTGCGATCGGTCCGGTCGAGCAGCCCATAGCCCACCATGACCCCGGTGGCCCGAGCCACCAGATGTTCGGCATGCGGTGCGGCTCCTTTCCGCACGTGCATCAGCGAGTGCTCGCCAAGGGGCGCTGCGCAGTCGGCGGCGGTGGCGTGCTCGACCAGCCGGAGCAGATCGTCGACATCGACGTCGCTGAGCCGGTCGTGCACCGTGACGCTGACCCGGGGGCCCGGCGCACTCGGCTTCATCGGCACACCGTAGAGGCGCTTGCTGCTACGTCACTCAAAGTGACGAGTTCATAACGATACGGTGGTTGCGTGGCGGGCCGCGGGTGCACGCCCCACACTGACGACAGGAAGGAGCGGCTGGCGCGCGACCCACCGCCGACATTCATGTATCTCAGTGTCTTGGCAGCCCCGTTGATCCCGCTCATGTGCTTGGCGCTCGTGCTCTGGCTGGACCGCCTGGAGGAGTCGCTGGACTCCGCAGCGAAACTGTCAGCCCCGCAAGCGCCCTCCCAGGCCGAGGGTGGCGCAGGCAGCCACTAGGAGCGCAGCAGCGGCGAAGGGCCGCGCGCGCGGTCCCGAGCGCCCGCCGCCTCGTCCGGCTTCGGCACCTCGTCGGTCGGAGGCGCCACGAATCGATAACCGACGTTGCGCAGCGTCCCGATGAGGGCGGCGTGCTCGGAGCCCAGCTTCGCCCGGAGGCGACGTATGTGGACGTCTACCGTGCGCGTCCCGCCGAAGTAGTCATAGCCCCACACCTCGGCGAGCAGCTGCTGGCGGGAGAACACCCGGCCGGGGTGGTGCGCTAGGTACTTGAAGAGCTCGAACTCCTTGTACGTCAGGTCGAGCGCCGTGCCCGCCACCCGGGCGGTGTAGGCGGCGTCGTCGATGGTGACGTCGCCGGTGGAGACGACTCCGGTGTTCCCTCGCTCGCCCTGCGCAGTGAGCCGGCCGGCCGCGAGCCGCAACCGGGCTTCCACCTCGGCGGGCTCGGCGGTGTGCAGCACCACGTCGTCCATCCCCCAGTCACTGCCCACCACGGACATGCCGCTATGGGTGACGACAAGCAGCAGCGGAGCCTCGACACCGGTCGTGCGCAGCCACCGGCACAGGCTTCGGGCCGCCACCAACGCGGACGTCGCGTCCAGTAGCACGGCGTCGTGCTGCGGTGCTGTCAGCAGCGCGGCTGGTTCCGGCGGGAGGCGTCGTACGGAGTGGTGAAGCAAAGACAGCGCAGGCAACACCTGCGTCGACGCTTGCGCTGCGTTGGTGAGCAGCAGCAGGGTGCCCATGTGCACCTCCTACGACCAAGGCAGGATATCCAGGTGGCATCAGAGCCGGCGGTCTCCGCGATGAGAGGGCAGCCTGGCTCTGGGACGGTCGAGGAGCCGGTCGCCACCGTCGAAGGCACGCGGGTAACCGTTCGCTACTGGGCGGCAGCCAGAGCTGCTGCCGGTCGCGGCGAGGACCTCGTTGTGGCTGACACGCTTGCTGAAGCACTGCAGCAGGTCCGCCTGCTGCACGCAGAGCGGCCCGGCGTTGCAGCAGTGCTCGAGGTCTGCTCGCTACTCGTAGGTGATCAACCAGCGGGCTCGAGAGATCCCTCCGCCGTGACGCTGCACGCAGGGGACGTCATCGAGGTGCTGCCGCCCTTCGCCGGCGGCTAACGTGCAGGTCGACTCGCGCAGGGGGCTGAACCCTTGGGGCGACGAAGCCGTTGGGAAGGCGTGGGGTACGCGCGCAGAGGACGTCGTGCAAGAGAGCGCGTACGGCTTGACCGGGCCACCTGGCCTGAGCGCGGTTGTAACCCGTCTGGTTGTGTTGAGCGCTCAACCAGTTAGGCTGACGGCATGTTCGAAGTGCTGTTGACCAAGCGTCGCGTGGTCGACCACTGCCGGATGCGCACTTCGCTGTGTCCGCTGCCCTGAGCGACCGCGCCATCGTCCGCGGCATGCGCTAGACCAGCTCGTCCTCTCGCTCCCCGCACAGCCACTCCGCTGAACGACCACTGAAACGACCTTTGGAAAGGCAGATCACTATGAGCCGCAGCACTGTGCTCGTCGACGCCGACTGGGTCGAGGACCACCTCGACGACCCCTCCATCGTCCTCGTCGAGGTCGATGAGGACACCACTGCCTACGACAAGGGCCATATCCGCGGAGCGGTCAAGCTCGACTGGCAGGCTGATCTGCAAGACCCGGTACGCCGCGACTTCCTCGACCAACGGGGCTTCGAGCGGCTCCTCTCCGAACGCGGCATCGGCAACGACGACACCGTCGTGCTGTACGGCGGCAACAACAACTGGTTCGCCGCGTACGCGTACTGGTACTTCAAGCTGTACGGTCACGGCGACGTGCGGCTGCTCGACGGCGGTCGTAAGAAGTGGGAGCTCGACAGCCGCGAGCTGAGCGACGAAGCCACTGAGCGGCCGGCTGCGTCGTACTCCGCCCAGCAGCCGGACACGTCGATCCGGGCGTTCCGCGACGAGGTGCTGTCGGCCATCGGCGCCAAGAACCTCATCGACGTCCGCTCCCCGGACGAGTACGCCGGCCGGCTCCTGGCACCAGCCCACCTCCCGCAAGAGCAGGCACAACGCGGTGGCCACGTGCCGACCGCGGTCAACGTGCCGTGGAGCAAGGCAGCGCGGGACGACGGCACCTTCCGGTCCGACGACGAGCTGCGCTCGTTGTACGCCGGCGCCGGCGTGGACTTCGAGCGGGACACCATCGCGTACTGCCGGATCGGCGAGCGCAGCGCACACACCTGGTTCGTCCTGCACGAGCTGCTGGACCAGCCGCACGTCAAGAACTACGACGGCTCCTGGACCGAGTACGGCTCGCTGGTGGGCGTTCCCGTCGCGCTCGGCGACGATGCCGGGCAGGTCGAGAACTGATGTGCGGGGCAACGCTGGGCGGCTTGGCGCTGGACGGCGTCGATCTCGCCACCGCGACGGTGATCCAGGGCAGCGTGATGCGCGGCGGCCAGCCAGTGAGTGGGGCGTACGTCCGCCTGCTCGACCGGGCCGGTGAGTTCACCGCCGAGGTGCCGACGTCCGCAACGGGTCAGTTCCGGTTCTTCGCGGCGCCGGGACGCTGGACGCTGCGCACCCTGGCACCCAAGACCGCGACCGTGGACGTAGCCGTGGTGGCGAGTCAGGGCGACGCAGCCGAGGTGCTCATCCGCCTCTGACGAGGTCGCCGCGCGGCTGGACATAAGGCCTGCGTAGCGCCCAGCCGGTCAGTTCACCTGATTGCGCGGCGGAAGCAGGTTGCCGCCGTACTTGGCGAGGTAGCTCTCGACGTCGTCCACGCGCATCGACCGCCACAGAGCTCTCCCCTCGCGCTTGTCCAGCAGCACGATCGACTGCCCGTCCGGTGAGGTTCCGTACGGCTCCTTCCGCAGCGGTGCGGTCATGAACGTGACTGCCTTGGAGCCGATCCCGCGGAGCTGCAAGGCCAGCGAGCGCATGTCCCCGGTCGAGAAGTCGTCGTCGACCGTCAGGTTGCTGGTGATGGCCCGGAGCACGTTGGCCAGCCGGATCGGGTTGGTGAGCGTTCCCGAGGACATCGCGTCATGGAGCACCTGGCGCAAGAAGTTCTGCTGGCGGTTGATGCGGCCGAAGTCGCCGTTCTCCGACGGCAGGTCGTAGCGGGTCCGCACGTACTGCAGAGCGTCCTGGCCGGCGAGCGTCTGGTAGCCCTTCTTCCACTCGCGCTTTTGACTGGTGTCGTAGAACGTCTCCGGGATATAGACCTGGACCCCGCCGAGGGCGGTGGTCAGGTCTTTGAACCCAGCCCAGTCGATCATCGCCACATGGTCGATGCGCAGCTTGGTCAGCTCCTCGATCGTCCTGACCAACAGCGACGGCCCACCGTAGGAGAATGCGGCGTTGAGCTTGGACATCCCGATCCCGTCGATGGGGACCCAGATGTCACGGGGGATGGAGACGACGTACACGTGCTGGCGGGTTGCATCCAGGTGCACGACCATCACGGTGTCGCTGCGGAACTCACCCGGGTCCCACGCGCCGGAAGCCACGGCATCGCTCAGCGTGGATCCCGAGGTCCCGTTGTCGGTGCCGGCGAGCAGGATGTTCATGGCCTTCCCGGCGACCGGCTCGCGCACTGGCCGCTGCGACTCCACCAAGACCTCCGTGTCGAGGGCGATCTTGGGGACCTTGTCGAGCTGGCTGTTCAGATACAGCGCATAGGCGCCGCAGCCCGCGACGAGAAGCAGCGCCACGGCAACGAGGAGCGAGAGCGACTTGTGCCGGCTAAAGAAGCCCCGGGACGAGGCGTGCTTCGCCATGCGGTGGTTGCCCACTGGTGCTCCTCACGAGGGTGCGGTGTCTCCATTGTGCCCGTCTCCGCGACTTACGGTGCCCGGGCGGGCGGGCCAGATCCTCCGCCAGATCGCCTTACTTACGCTTGGAGCAGCAGCGTGACCGGCCCGTCGTTCACCAGCGCGACCTCCATATGGGCGCCGAACACCCCGCTCGCCACGACCGCGCCGAGTGATCTGAGCTGGGCACAGAAGGCGACGTAGAGCGGCTCGGAGATCGACGCTGGCGCCGCCGCCGACCACGAAGGTCGCCGGCCCTTACCGGTGTCGGCATACAGGGTGAATTGGCTGACGACGAGGATGGGTGCTGCGACGTCCGACGCCGACTGCTCGTCGGCCAGGATGCGCAGCTCCCACACCTTGCGCGCGAGGCGCACCACCTCCTCGGTGCCGTCCCCGTGCGTGACTCCGAGCAGGACGAGCAGGCCCGGGCCGCTGATGGCGGCGGCGACAGTGCCGTCGACCCGCACGCTCGCCGACGAGACCCGCTGCACCACCGCACGCATAGCGACCTCCGGCTGCTTTCGCGGTCCGCCGATCCGGCGGCTGGGACTCTGACGGCGGGAGTCTGGCACGATGCCGCCCATGAGCCAGACGCTGCTCACCGTCGCTCCGACCGGTGCAGAGACCGCCAAGAGCGATGTGCCGGCGCTGCCGACGACCTTGGCCGAGCTGGTCGAGACCGCGACGCGGTGCGAGGCGGCGGGCGCGGCCATGGTCCACGTGCACATCCGCGACGACGAGCATCGCCCCACCCTCGACCTCGGGCGGCTGCGTGCGACGGTCGAGGCGCTGCGCGCCGAGACGACGCTCGTCGTGCAGCTGTCGACCGGTGGCGCGGTCAGCGACCCGCTCGCCGACCGGCTGCGCGTGCTGGACGCCGAGCCGGACTCCTGCTCGCTCACGATGGGGACCGTCAACTTCGGCGACGACGTGTTCATGAACCCCTGGCGTTTCGTGGTCGAGCTCTACGCGCTGACGCAGGAGCGCGAGGTCGTACCCGAGTTCGAGCTGTTCGACCTCGGCCACGTGGCTGCGCTGCACCGGCTCCTCGACGGGTACGGCCTCCCCTACGGTGGGCGCGTCCATTGCGACCTGGTGATGGGCGTACCCGGTGGGATGCCGGGCAGCGCCGATGCGTTGGTCGCCGCGGTGAACGCCCTGCCCGATGCGGTCACGTCGTGGTCCGCCACCGGGATAGGGCGCACGGCCCTGCCGGTTGCGCTCGCGTCGTTGGCCAAGGGTGGGCACCTACGAGTCGGCATGGAGGACACGCTCACGCTGGCGAAGGGCCGGCCCGTGGAGCACAACGCCCAGCTCGTCCAGCGCGCCGCCACCCTCGCCGAGCTCGCCCAGCGCCCGCCCATGAGCACCGACGAAGCCCGCGACCTGCTCCAGGTCAAGGCGCGATAATTCCGTTCCCGCAGTTGTCAGGCGACTGACGGCATATACGCCGTCGACGCCCTGACAACTCGCATGTGCCGCCCGCGCGCCGAGCAGATCCGTCGGTGCTGAGCAGGTTGTCGTGGGTAGAGTTCTCCGACGTGGAGCTGCTGTCGGTGGTGCTGCTGGTGCTCGCAGCTGCGCTCATCGCGGGTGTTGCCGGGTACGGCGTCTACCGGCTGGCCAAGAAGCCGGGCTAACCCGCGTACGGATGCCCGCCGACCCAGAGCTGCACCCCGACTCCCGCCCCCTCGAGTGGCTGCTGGGGCGGTGGGAGGGCAGCGGCCACGGTGACTACCCGACCATCGAGCGCTTCTCCTTCGGCCAGGAAATGGTGTTCAGCCACGACGGTCGGCCGTTTCTGCACTACTTCAGCCGCTCCTGGCTGATCGACTCCGAGCAGCAGCCGTTGCGCCCTGCTGCCCTCGAGACCGGCTTCCTTCGACCCAAGCCGAGCGGCGAGCTGGAGGTCGTGCTCGCTCACCACACGGGCTTCACCGAGATCTGGTACGGGCGGGTGGACGGGTCGAAGGTGGAGCTGAGCACCGATGTGGTGGCGCGGACGACATCGGCGAAGGAATACACAGCCGGTCATCGGCTCTACGGGCTGGTCGACGGAGACCTGCTGTGGGCGTTCGACATGGCAGCCGTCGGGCAGCCGCTGCAAGCGCACACCTGGGGCCGGCTGCGCCGCGTGGCCGTCGAGGGAAGCGGCAGCGCCTAAACTCAATTCGTGGCAGCCACCTCGCACGAACAGCCTGGTGTTGCTGCGACTTCCGGCCCGGAAGGGCTGGTCGAGCATGGCGGCGACTGGCAGTCAGAGCTGCGCGCGCGGGGCTACCGACTCACGCCGCAGCGCCGGATGGTGCTCGCGGCGGTCGAGGCACTGCAGCATGCGACCCCCGACGAGATCGTCTCGCACCTGCGCGAGCGTGCCAGCGGCATCAACATCTCGACGGTCTATCGAACCCTGGACCTGCTGGAGAGCCTCGGTCTGGTGACGCACACCCACCTCGCACATGGCGCACCGACCTATCACGCCGCCGGGGCGCCCGAGCACGCCCACGTCGTCTGCCGCGGCTGCGAGGGTGTTACGGAGGTGTCCGCTGCGACTGTCGCGGACTTGGTCGAGGCGCTGTCCGCCGAGCTGGGCTTCGAGACCGAGGTCAGCCACCTGACCGTGTTCGGCACGTGTGCGGACTGCCGAGACCGAGCAGAGGTGACGAAGCGGTGAGCTACCGCAGCCCGCTGCTGGATCTCCCCCAAGCGGTCGAGGCAGACCCTCCCGACACCGGCGTGGCCGCGCACTACGGCTCGCTATTCGGCGAGCAGCGCACGCTCGCCGCCGGGCGGGGCTTCGTCGATCTGTCGCACCGCGACGTCGTACGCATCGGCGGCCCCGACCGGTTGACCTGGCTGCACTCATTGACCACGCAGTCGCTGGAGGGGCTGGCTCCGCACACGGCGACGACGGCGCTCGTGCTGTCTCCGCAGGGCCATGTCGAGCATGCGCTGTACGGGTATGACGACGGCGCAGCGTTCTGGGCCCACCTCGAGCCGGGTGAGGCGGCCGCGTTGGTGGAGTGGCTGGACCGCATGCGGTTCCTCATGCGCGTCGAGGTCAATGACGTCGGCAGCGAGTACGCCTGCATGTGGTCTCCGTCTTCGGGACACCACCTGGTCGCGCGAGCCGACCTGCAGACCTACGCGGACCCCGCCGAGACGCCTGCCGGCGTCTGGGCGTACGAAGCGCTGCGCATCGCCGCCGGTCGTCCCCGGCTCGGCCGGGACACCGACCATCGCACCATCCCGAACGAGGTCGGCTGGATCGGGACGGCAGTGCACCTGGACAAGGGCTGCTACCGGGGACAGGAGACGGTGGCGCGAGTCCACACGCTGGGACGCCCTCCACGCCGGTTGGTGCTGCTCCATCTGGACGGGTCCGCCGAGCGGCTCCCCGTGCACGGCGAGCCGGTCGAGGACGCCGGACGAGTCGTCGGGTTCGTCGGCTCGGCCGCGCGCCACCACGAACTCGGACCCATCGCCTTGGCGCTGGTCAAGCGGAACGTGTCGGTGGATGCCGAGCTGCGCGCGGGAGGGGTCGCAGCCGCACAGGAAATCTTGGTGGATCCGGAGGCTGGCCTGCACGTCCGCCCGGCGCTGCGCTAGCCGGATTCTTCGAGATGCGCATGCCTCCGATGGCCCGAATACTTCTCGTACGCGCCACCCGGCCAGCCCGAGAAGAGGAAGACCATGAAGACCTACCGTTGCGACGGCCTCGTCCCAAACTGCCGCGTCACCTTCGCCGGCGACGACGACCAGATCCAGGACATGGCCGTGAAGCACGCCCAGCGCGACCACGGCTTCACCGACATCACGGACGCCCACCTGGCGCAGATTCGAGCGAACATCACCTGACCCGGTTTGAGGCGCCAAGCTGGAAGCAGCGGCGTCAGCTGGCGAAGTTGATCATGCCGGCACCGGCGGTGACGCCGGTGGTCTCGTCGACCAAGATGAACGATCCGGTCAGCCGGTTCTTCTCGTAGGGGTCGCAAAGCAACGGCACGGTCGTCCTCAACTGGACCCGGCCCATCTCGTTCAACCCGAGCTCCTTGGTCTCCAGATCCCGGTGCAGCGTGTTCACGTCGAGGCGGTACAGCACGTCTTTGACCATCGCCCGTCCGCTGCGCGTCGTGTGCTTGATGGAGAACTTCTGCTTGGGGCGTAGGGGCGCATTTGTCATCCAGCAGACCATAGCGTCGATGTCCTGAGCGGGCACCGGCGCGTTCTGCGGGCGGCAGATCATGTCGCCGCGGGAGACGTCGAGGTCGTCAGCCAGCCGTACGGTCACCGACATCGGCGGGAACGCCTCCTGGACCTCGCGGTCGAACTCGTCGATGCCCTCGATCGTCGAGGTGAAACCGCTGGGCAGGACGAGCACGTCGTCCCCGGGCCGCAGCACCCCGCCCGCGACTCGGCCGGCGTAGCCGCGGTAGTCGTGGAAGTCGTCGGACTTCGGGCGGATGACGTACTGGACGGGGAACCGCGGGTCGACCAGGTCGCGGTCACTCGCCACGTGAACGTTCTCGAGGTGGTGCAGCAGGCTCGGCCCGGCATACCAGGGCATGTTGTCGGAACGGTTGACGACGTTGTCGCCGTTGAGTGCCGAGATGGGGACGATGGTGAGATCGGGGATGGTCAGCTTGGTGGCGAACGACGTGAACTCGGCGTGGATCTTGTCGAAGACGTCCTCGGAGAAGTCGACGAGGTCCATCTTGTTGATCGCCAGCACCAGGTGTGGCACGCGCAGCAGCGACAAGATCACCGCGTGCCGCCGGGACTGTTCGGTGAGCCCTTGCCGCGCGTCGACCAGCACGAGGCCGAGGTCGGCCGTCGAAGCGCCGGTCACCATGTTGCGCGTGTACTGCACGTGTCCGGGGGTGTCGGCGATGATGAACTTGCGGTTGGGCGTCGCGAAGTAGCGGTAGGCCACGTCGATGGTGATGCCCTGCTCGCGCTCGGAGCGCAGGCCATCGGTCAGCAGCGCTAGGTCGGTGTAGTCATAGCCTCGCGCAGCTGAGGTTGCCTGCACCGACTCGAGCTGGTCGGCGAAGATGGACTTGGAGTCGAGCAGCAGACGACCGATCAGCGTCGACTTCCCGTCGTCGACCGAGCCGGCCGTGGCGAACCGCAGGAGATCCATCAGAAGTAGCCCTCTCGCTTGCGGTCTTCCATCGCCGCCTCGCTGAACCGGTCGTCGCCGCGCGTCGCACCGCGCTCGGTGAGCGTCGCGACGGACACCTCCGCGATGATCTCGTCGATCGTGGTCGCGGGAGACTCGACGCAGCCGGTCAGTGTCATGTCGCCGACGGTGCGGAACCGTACGGTCTTTTCCTCGACGCGCTCGTTCGGGCGCAGCGTCACATGGTCGCTCAGCGACAGCAACATATGGTCTCGCTCGAAGACCTTGCGGCGATGGGCGAAGTAGATCGACGGGATCTCGATCTGCTCCTGGCCCAGGTAGTACCACACGTCGAGCTCGGTCCAGTTCGACAGCGGGAAGATCCGCATGTGCTCGCCTTGACGGATGCGGCCGTTGTAGAGGTTCCACAGCTCGGGTCGCTGGTTCTTCGGATCCCACTGCCCGAACTCGTCCCGGTGGGAGTAGACCCGCTCCTTCGAGCGCGCCTTTTCCTCATCGCGCCGGCCGCCACCGAAGGCGGCCGTGAAGCCGCCCTCCTCGATAGCGTGCAGCAGGGTGCCGATCTGCATCCGGTTGCGGCTGATCTTGCCGTCGTCGACCACGACGCCCTGCTCGATCGCTTCATCGACAGAGGCGACGATGAGGCGTACGCCGAGGCGGCTGACCCAGCGGTCGCGGCACTCGAGCACCTCGGGAAAGTCCGTACCGGTATCGACCTGCAGGACCGGAAACGGGATCTTGGCCGGGTAGAACGCCTTCTCGGCCAGCCGCATCATGCAGATGGAGTCCTTCCCGCCGCTGAACATCAACACCGGCTTCTCGAACTCCGCCGCGACCTCCCGGAACACGTGGATCGACTCGGCTTCGAGCTCGTCGAGGTGACTCAGTCGATAGTCGGCGTGGACGGTCATGGCGTGACGGGGCTCCTCGAGGGACAAACGGTGTACACCCATCCTACCGCCCGTGACGTCACCGTCCGGCTCAGTGCTCGACCCGTGTGGGCGGATCGTCGGAGGGGTCTTTGGTGCGTCGACGGCTGCGGTTGAAGGCCGGCAACCCGTGCCGCTGCCTGAACCACGCCCACACGAACGTCCCAATGACCAACGCTACGACGCCGAGCACCAATGCAAGGACTTGGTTGACGCCGAGCAGTCCGAGGCCGGTCACGAACAACAGCAAGACGATGCCACGACGCAGCAGTGCCTGCGGGACCCGGCCGGCGATGCGGGCGCCGATGAACGTCCCGGGCGTGCCGCCGAGCACCAATGGAATGAGAATGCTCCAGTCCACTCCGCTGACGATCACGTGACTCACCGCGGCCGACAGCACAAGGGGCACCGCTTGGGCGAGGTCGGTGCCCACCAGCCGCACCGCCTGCAGCCCTGGATAGAGCAGCAGCAACGTCACCATAATCACCGAGCCCGAACCGACCGACGTCAGACCCACCAACAGCCCGCCGACCGCCCCGACGGCCACCGTCGGCACCGGCCGGATGGGTGGGTCCGTCAGCTGCGGGACTCCGCCTCTCGCCTGGCTGCGCAGGCTCAGGGCCAGCCGCATCGCGTACGTCACCGCCGCGAGCAGCAACGCCGCCCCGATCGCCTTCTTGACGAAGATCTCCTGCGCCTCCGGATTGCCGACTGCCTGGATGATGAAAGCCCCCGCGAACGCGCAAGGCACCGATCCCAAGGTCAGCCAGCCGGCCAGCCGCAGGTTCGGAGAACCTTGCTTCCAGTGCACGCCCGCGCCGACTGACTTGTAGATCGCGGCGGCCACCAGGTCGTTGGCGACGGCGATCGTGGGGTCGACCTTCAAGAAGATGAGCGCGGGCGTCATCAGCGCACCGCCGCCCATGCCGGTCATGCCGACGACGACACCGATCAGCAGCGACACAACGAAGATGAGCAGCGATGACTGTTCCACGTCTAACCCTCTCCGGGCAGCCAGCCCTCGGTCCGCAAAGTCTCGAGTACATCGCCTAGTACGTCTTCGACGCTGCGGCCGGTGGTGTCCACCCGGAGGTCGGCGTCGTGCGGCGTCTCGTACGGCGACGAGATGCCGGTGAAGTCCGGGATCTGGCCGGCCCGAGCGCGAGCGTAGAGCCCTTTGCGGTCGCGCCTCTCGCATTCGGCCAGCGGAGTGGCGATATGAACCAGGACGAAACCGCCCCCTGCGTCGTCGACCATCTGCCGGACCTCTCGGCGCGTCTGGTCGAACGGCGCGATCGGTGAACAGATCGCCACGCCGCCATGCCGTCCGATCTCTGCGGCGACGAACCCGATCCGGCGGATGTTGGTCTCCCGGTCCGCCCGGGAGAACCCTAGACCGGCCGAGAGATGGCGGCGTACGACGTCACCGTCGAGGAGCGTGACCGTCCGGGTTCCGCGCTCGAGCAGCACATCGTGCAGAGCACGTGCCACCGTGGACTTGCCCGACCCGGACAGGCCAGTGAAGAAGATCGTCACACCGCGGCGAGAGCGGGGTGGCCGGTCGAGCGCGACGACACGGGCGATGGGGTCGGGAAGGTCCCCGGACGTGGCACCGACGAACACGGCTTCATCACCGAAGGCGTGCGCCACGTGGCCGCGCATCCAGGCGTCGACCGCGTCGTCCCCCCGGGAGGCCAGCGAAACCGCGGCTACCGAGGCGTCGCCGCCCACCAGCTCAGCGGCAGCGAGCGTTGCTCGGATCAGTCCCGGCGCCGACACCCCCCGCGGGGAGCGGTCGCCCACGCATACCAGCAGCAGTGGCGTCGCGCCGGTCTGCGTGGCGGTGTCGACGATGAGCGCGATGTCGTCGGCACTCAGCGGTGCGATGACCGGTGTGGTCAGGATCTTGCGGTCCGCGAGCTCGGCGCGGACCTGTGCGGGCGTCCGGAACAACCGGCGGAACGCGCCGTACTCATGACCGCCCAGCGCGCTTACCGGCCCGCTCACGCCGTAGTCGTCGCCGCCGATGGGCCAGACCTCGTCGACCGCCACCTGCGCT
>DATHBP010000163.1:0-9722 GCA_035296085.1 Nocardioidaceae bacterium
GGCCCGCAGTACCACCAGGTGCAGGACCGCCACGCCGCCATCGTGCGTGCGGCGATCACCGAGGGCGGTGGGTCGATAGTCAGCAGCGAGGGCGACTCCTTCTTCGCGGTTTTCCCTGACGCGCGGCGTGCTATTTCTGCAGCCGTTCAGGCACAGCGCGAACTAGCGGCGGCCTCGTGGCCACGCGGTGGTTGCCTGCGGGTCCGGATGGGGCTGCATACAGGAGCAGGGATCCTGGGCGGCGACAACTACCTTGGCTTGGACGTCAATCGGGCGGCCCGGATCGCTGCAGCAGCGCACGGTGAGCAGATCCTGCTGTCCGACGCTACTCAGTCGCTAGTAGAGAGATGTCTGCCGCCTGGAACCCGGCTGCGGGGGTTCGGACAGCACCGGCTCAGGGGCCTAAGCGAGCCTGAACGGCTCTATCAGCTTGTGATCGATGGGCTCCAGCAGGAGTTTCCTCCACCGCGCACTCTCAATGCCCGTCCGAACAACCTGCCGGTGCAGCTGACCCAGTTCATCGGCCGACGGCGTGAGGTCCTACGCGTGCGCGAGCTACTCGCTGCCAACCGCCTCCTGACACTCACTGGCACGGGCGGCACCGGCAAGACCAGGCTGGCGCTGGAAGTGGCGGCGGAGTGCCTCGGCGACTTCGCGGACGGCGTCTTCTTCGTGGATCTCGCTCCGATCGAAGACGACGGGCTCGTGGCGTCGGCGATCGCTTCCTCGCTTGGCCTTCGGGAGAGCGCCGGTGAGGTGATCGATGTGGTTGTGGACCACCTGCGGGAGAAGGACCTTCTCCTCGTGCTGGACAACTTCGAGCAGGTGGTGCCGGGCGCGGCGTCGGTTGTCGACCCCGTGCTCCGTGGCACTCCGAGCACGAAGACGCTCGTCACCAGCCGCGTGCCACTGAACCTTTACGGCGAGCAGCAGTTCCACGTGCCGCCACTGGGGCTTCCCGACCTCGCGAACGTCCCCGATGTTCCTGACCTTGCGCAGCTCGATGCCGTTGCACTGTTCGTTGCACGCGGCCTCGCGGTGAAGCCCGATTTTCGCCTCTCAGCCGACAACGCGCGCGCTGTGGCGGAGATCGTCGCGCGCGTGGATGGACTCCCGCTCGCCATCGAGCTCGCCGCGAGCCGCCTGAAGCTGTTGCCTCCCGAGAGGTTGCTGGCGCGTCTGCAAGCGCGACTTCCCGTGCTCACGACGTCCAGTCGCAGCGTGCCGGAGCGGCAGCGCACGCTGCGACGCACGATCGAGTGGAGCTATGAGCTGCTCGATTCGCAGCAGGGCCGGATGTTCGCGCGACTGGCCGTCTTTGCAGGCGGCGCCGACTTGGACGCGGTCGAGGCAGTCGTCAATCCAGACACCGAGCTTGGGATCGACACAGTCGACGCGCTCGCCGCACTTGTCGAGAACAACCTGATCCATACTGTCGACGCACCCGATGCTGAATCACGCTTCGCGATGCTGGAGACCATCCGGGAGTACGGCCTCGAACGCCTGGTCGAGCTCGGCGAAGAGTCGTTGATCCGCCGCCGCCACGCCGAGCATTGGGTCCATGTGGGCGAACAAGCGTCCGACGCCCTGTCCGGACCCGACCAGGCGACCTGGAGCCGCCGCCTTGAACTCGATCACGACAACTTTCGCTCGGCTCTGACCTGGGTCTTGCAGTCCGGGGAAGCCGAGTTGGGGCTTGAGCTCGGCGCAGCCCTCGGAGAGTTCTGGCGTCTCGGCAGCCATGCTCGAGAGGGTGTGCGGTGGCTGAGCGACATCCTGGCGTTGCCGGCGGCGTCACAGCCGACACTGCTGCGGGCTAGAGCGCTCTCTGCAGCCGCCAACCTGCATGGCTGGATCGACGACCCAAAGGCGTTCCTTCGATTTGCTGACGAGGCGCTCATCATCTTCCGAGAACTGGGGGACGCCCGTGATCTTCCCACCCCGATCCAGAACCTCGGCTGGGCCCAGATTCAGACCGGACATCTCGAAGCCGCGGCAGCCACGCTGTCGGAAGCCCGGGATCTCGACCTCGAGCTCGGAAACCTGTCGGCGGCCGCGAATGCCATGATCGGTCTCGGTGTGTTGGCTGTCATCAGGGGACGCCCGTCTGAAGCACGGCCGCTGTACGAGGATGCCCTGGAGACCTTCAAGGACCTCGGAAACACGTACTACGTCGGACTCGTGGAGTGCATGCTCGCCCAATGCGACCGCAATGAGGGCAACCTCGACGCCGCCGCGGATTGGCTCGGACGAGGCCTGTCTGCCTACCAAAAGATCGAGAGTGTGATGGGGACCGCATGGGCGGTCTACCAGTTCGCGGACATCGCCCTCCAGCGAGCGCAACCGGAACGGGCCCTGCGCCTCGTCGCTGTGTCCGACGCTTTGCTGAAGCAGGTAGGTGGCGAAATTCCGGCGCTCGTCGCTGCCACGACGGGCGACGTTGGGGCAGCCGCTCGCGCACTTCTGGACGACACCACTGCCGACCGGGTCTACAACGAAGGCCTCGACATGCAATACGACGCCGCGATGACGTATGCCCAGCAGCAGGAGTCGCGACAGCAGCCCTAGCGCGCCGCTTCGGACAGTCCGAGCTGACTTTCTGCAGGCGACGTGCGGACAATATTGGGACAGCGATCGGCTCGGTGATCAAGCTATGACCAGGATGTCCCAAGGAGCTTGTGTGCGCTACCGGACCGCATCGGGCATGCAGTACCTACAGTGGCGCAGCGATGCCGAGGTGCGGCGAGGGGGGACCGTGGCTGACAGGCCAGGTCTACAGTCACGCCCAAGGCCCCGCCCGGTGCGCAAACACCGGACGGGGCCTAGATACACACCTAGCGAGAGGCACGGATCGTGATCGCGATCTCGGCAAGCCCGAACCTCCTCCTCGAGGCGCTGCCCTAGCGTGCCCGCCGCGAGCACGGCCGACGTCGTCGTGATCGGCGGCGGGCTGATGGGCTGCGCGACGGCGTTCGCGCTGCTCGAGCGCGGCGCGGGGCGTGTCGCGCTGATCGAGCGGCGCACGCCCGGGTCGGGCGACTCCGGCTTGTCCTTCTCGATGGTGCGTCGCCACTACACGAACCCCGTGGTCGTGCGGCTCGCGGCGTCGGGCAGCCGCACGATCATGCGCTGGGCAGAGGAAGTGGGAGCCGGCGCCTCTGGTTACGTGCGGACCGGCTACCTGCTGCCGGTGCCTGCCGCGCTCGCCGACCGCTGCCAGGAGCAGTGCGCGCTCGGGCGCGCCAATGGCGTCGACGCCCGATGGGTGGAGCCCGACGAGATCGGGGCCATCGAGCCGCTGCTGGAGCTCGAGGGCGTCGCGGGAGCGGCCTACGAGCCCGATGGGGGCTTCGCGGAGGCCCACCTGCTCGTCGGCTCCTGGTTCGAGGCGGCGGTGGCACGGGGCCTCGACGTCCACCTCGGGACGCGCGCCGAGGCGATCGAGGTCGGAGACGGCGGCGTGCACGCCGTCCGCACGGACGGCGGTCGCATCGCTACCGGCCACGTCGTGGTCGCGACGGGCTCCTGGGGCCGCGAGCTGACCGACCCTCTGGGGCTGGAGCTGCCGATCGCCCTGCGCCGGCTGCAGGTCGCACGGCTGCGCCAGCCGCCCGGCACCCCCCGCCCGTCCGCGGTGGTGTCGGACGCGGTGACGAACGTCGTCGTTCGGCCCGCGGCGGGTCGCGACTTCCTTTGCGTGGCCTACCACGCGCCGGAGATCGTGGAGCGGCGGGACGACTGCGACGAGCGCGCGGACGCGGGGTACGAGGACGTCGTCCGGGCGGCGTTGCGAGCGCGCTACCCGGCGCTCGCCGACGCGGAGTGGGTCGTTGGCTGGGCCGGCGCCTACGACCACACGCCGGACTGGCATCCGCTGCTTGGCGCCGCGCCGGGGGTCGACGGCCTCTGGCTCGCGCTGGGCTGGTCGGGCCACGGCTTCAAGCTGGCGCCGGCCGTGGGCCGAGTGACGGCCGATCTGGTGCTCGGCCGCGAGCCGGAGATCGACGTCTCGGAGCTCGCCGCGGACCGCTTCGCCCGTGGAGCGCCGATGCCGCTGGCCTACGGACCGGGCGCGCGCGCGTGAGGCGCGTAGTCCTCGTCCGACGCCTTTTCGTCCAGCCACGTATCTGTCCACATACAAGGTGGACTCTTCCCGCCCCCAGCCACTCCGGTGCCTCTCAGCGCGTCTTCCAAGTCACGGGGGATATGCGGAGCTAGTTCTCGTCTAATTGCTTTGTACCGATCGGCTGAGAAACCACCGTGTCATCTCAGGAGAACCGCGGAGGAGCGCCACGGTCACCGGTGGGTCCTTCGCTTGACGATCGTCTACCTACCTTGAGCACACAGGCGCGTCCGGCGCGAAGGCCGCGTGTTGGCGGCTGGCCGCGGTGTCCACTGAGGAATTCGCCCGCTGCTGGCAGGCTAGTCCGCCATGACGATCACAAGGTCCGTGCTCTTGTTCGTGGTGGCGGCGGTCGCCGAGATCGGTGGCGCGTGGCTGATTTGGCAAGCCGTACGCGAGGATCGGGGGTGGCTGTGGGCGGGAGCTGGGGTCATAGCGCTCGGCCTTTACGGATTCGTCGCCACCTTCCAGCCCGACGCCAACTTTGGGCGGATCTTGGCCGCCTATGGTGGAGTCTTCGTCGCTGGGTCCTTGGTCTGGGGAATGGCCTTTGACGAGTTCCGACCCGACAGGTACGACATCACGGGCGCCGTCATCTGCCTCGTCGGAGTAGCGGTGATCATGTATTCGCCGCGCCCGACCTGACCCGTACGCCGGGAAGCGTCATGTCGGACGCACGCCCGAAGCAGGTACGCCGGCTCAGTAGTGACCGGGTGATGAAACCCTGGCGGACGCAGCGCTCTTGATGTCGCGACAACGCCACTGGCGATACTGCATGACGCGTCGCACATCGCTGCGAGGAAACTTGACAGCGGCACCTGGAGCTGGTGCCGCCTGGTCTCGCGGTCTGTGCCGTCGGCGCTGTTGCCTCTTGTCGCGAACTGCCGCGGTGCTCTAGGCTCCCGTCGCTTCGCTTCCCAGCCGCATGCGGCGCAGGCTGACCGGAGGAGGTACTGGGGGATGGACGACCAGCTCGGCGCGCTAGAGGTGATCTTCACCGAGTTCTACTACTGGGTGACGATCGTCTTCATGTTCCTGATCCATGCCGGCTTCATGCTCTACGAAGGTGGCGTCGCGCGCCGCAAAAACCTGCAGGCCACGGTCGCGAAGAATGTCCTTCTGATCCCCATCGTTACGGTCACGTTCTATTTCTTCGGCTGGTGGATCTACTTCGCGTTCGTCAACGGGCCGGGGCTTATCGGGGGAATCCCCGAGGGCGCCGAGGCGGTGTACCCGTGGACGGACGTCATGGGCGTGAACATGCAGGACCGGATCAACGGGGTGTTCTGGGCCGCGTTCCTGCTGTTCGCGTGGACGGCGGCCTCGATCGTCTCGGGCTCGATCATCGAGCGGGCGCGGGTCGCGGGCTTCGTGATCATAGCCGGCATGATCGGCTCGGTCACCTGGATCATCGACGCCGCCTGGGGCTGGTCGCCCAACGGCTGGATGGTCCAGGTCATGGGCTACCACGACGCGTACGCGTCCGGCGTCATCCACGCCATCGCAGGCGGCACAGCGCTCGGCGTCCTCGTCGTCCTCGGGCCGCGGCTCGGCCGATTCAAGGACGGCCTCATCCGCACGATCCAGCCGCACAACATCTGGATGACGCTGATCGGAATCTTCCTGATCTACACGGGATTTTGGGGCTTCTACGTCGCCTGCAACATCCCCACGCTGAACGTCGGCACCGACGACGCTCCCTTCTTCTCCGCAACCAACATCTACCTGATGCCGACGACGCTCTCAGGTATCACGTTCAACTTCCTGCTCTCCCTCTCCGGCGGCCTCCTGGCGGGCTACCTGATCAGCCGGGGCGACCTCTTCTGGACGTTCTCCGGCGGCCTCGCCGGAATAATCGCGGCATCGGCCGGCAACGACCTTTACCACCCAATGCAAGCCTTCATCATCGGCGCGATCGGCGTCGTCATCGCCTACAAGATGCACGGCTTTGTCGAGCGGCGCTTCAAGCTCGACGACGTTGTGGGCGCCGTCGCGGTACACGGATACGCCGGTTTCTTCGGGATCGTAGTGGCTGGTTTCATGCTCTGGGGCTATCCCGCGGCCGCTCCGGGCCCTGAGGGCGAGGTCGGCTGGTTCACGACACCAGACGGATGGCCGATGATCAACCCGCTCGGGAACTTCCTTGGCGCGATCATCATGTTCTTCGTGCTCGGGTTCCTACCGGGCTTCGTGGTCGCGAAGATCCTTGACAAGTTCGGATGGCTGCGGGTGCCGCCGGCGGTCGAGGCCGCCGGGCTCGACACGCACCTCTACGGCGACGGCTACCCGTACTTCGAGGCTCGAGAGACGGAGTTCGAGCCGGTCGAGCGCGCGGAGGCGAGGAAGCTCACGGTCAGTGGGGATGGCGCATCCGCCGCACGGCGAGAGGAGACACCACAATGACGGTTTCATCCAGCACCGGACTCGACTCGTTCCTGAACCCTTCGGAGATCGGGGCGATGTACCCGTTCCCGGACCACGAGTGGCTTTTCGTCTTGATCGGGGTGCTGCTATGGCTGGGGTGGCACGCGCTTCAGATCCGCGGCGAAACCAGCGAGGAGCAGGAAGCTGTGCGGGCCTACGAGCAGATCGGGCTTGACCGCGCGATGTACCACGGCGCGACGGGGCTCGTCGCGACCGACGAGGAATGGGAGGAGGCCCAGCGAACCGAGAGCGACTCGTGGCGCCGGTCAGGAGCGCGCCTGGCGACAATGCCGCGTGGCGCGCACACTGAGCCGGCGCCGTCCCCTGGACAGCCGACCCAGGAGTAAGTGGCGCGGCTCAGTCGGCTCGCTCCACGAACCCCTCGACCTCGATGCCAAACTCCTGACCGGCGTCGAGCAGCGCGTCGAAGAAGTACTGACCCGACGAGCGCTCACAGTGCAGCAGGTACGACCGGTCGTCGTCGACGTCGTCGCGGATAACGTCGGCCGCCACCTTGGCGACCGAACTGCGAAAAGCCGAGCCGTTCGGTGTGACGGCGTCGGCGAGGTCGATCGCACACAGCTTTGACAGCAGGGGTGCAGCGTCTGTCCCGGTCAGCCGGACGAGCGCTCGGCCATGGGTCAAGTCGATGACACTGACGTGCCCGTCCCCGTCCGCTGGCCGCCACCGGTCAATCACGGTGGCCGCTGCACCCGGGGGGGCCAACAGCGTCCACTCTCCCGGGCCAGAACCGACGACGAGGACGTCGTCGTCCCGGCGGGCTTCGCGGAACGCGACCCCAAGGTTGTGAGCGAGCGGAGAGTCATGGGGCGCCAGCAAGAGCACCTTTGTCAGCGGTGTGCAGTCCGTAAGCCGCAACGCTGACTCGGAGCGACGCGCGGACACCTCCCAGCCAGCAGCGTGCACCACGGGCTCAGCGGCAGCGATGGGACTACGGGCGATGGGAAGCGTGTCAGCCACGAAGACGGGTCCCCTCGGGGTCGAAGTGAGCGTGTTGCGGCATCACGGTCGCAGGGGTGTGCTCGCCGCCGGGGAGCCGGACCGTGACCACCGTGCCGGGCTCGGTCAAGTCACTGGCGACGTAACCGAGGCAGACCGACCGGCCGAGGGTGGGCGACATCCGGCTGGAGGTAATGCGCCCCACAATCGTGTTCGGCCCGCTAACGATCTGGCTTGCCTCCGGCGGCACCACTGACCCGTCGACCGGCTGCAGCGCCACCAGCCGTTGCTCGCCGTTGCTGCGGTGCTGGCGCCACACCAGTTCGGGCTTGCCGACGAAGTCGTCCTTGTCCAGCTTCACCAGCCAGTCCAGGCCAGCGTCGAACGCCGAGGTCAATCCATCGGTGTCCTGCCCGACGATGAAGTGGCCCTTCTCGAGGCGCAGGATGCGCTGCGCCTCGACCCCGAAGGCAGCGACGCCGAGGTCGGCACCTGCGCTGAGCAACGCCTCCCAGACGTGCAGGCCGTAGCCGGCGGGCACGTGTATCTCATAGCTCAGCTCACCGGTGAACCCGATCCGCCACAGGACGCAGTCGTCCACACCGGCGATCCGGCCGGTCCGTACGCGCATGTACGGGAACGCCTCTGCTGCAAGGTCTACGCCCTCGACGACTCGGGAGAGCAGCTCCCGCGACTCCGGTCCCGCGATGTTGATGCTGGCGTACGCCGTCGTCACCGGGGTGACGTGTACCTGCCAGTCGGGGTGGCCCCGCTGGAGCCAGTCCTCGAGGATCTCCCAGACTGCCGCCGCGCCGGAGGACGTCGTGGACATCAGATAGTGATCCTCGGCCAGCCGCCCGGTCACGCCGTCGTCCATGATGACGCCATCGTCGGCGCACATGACCCCGTAGCGCACCGAACCCACGTCCAGCTTGGACCATTTGTTGACGTATACGAGGTTGAGCAGCTTGGGCACGTCCGGGCCTCGCAGATCGAGCTTGCCGAGCGGGGTGACGTCGATGATCCCCACGTTGGACCGCACGTTGCGGGCCTCGGCCTGCGGGTTGCCATAGTGGTCGGGACGGATCCACTGTCCGGCGACGAGCGGGGCGGCGCCATGGGCCTCGTGCCAGCCGTGCATGGGTGAGTGCCGGACCGGCTCGAAGATGCGCCCCGCCAGCGCACCCAGAGTGATAGGCGCGTACGGGGGGCGCCACACCGTGGTGCCCAGGTCAGCGATCGAACGGCCGGTCGCCTCACTGAGCACGGCCACGGTGTTGACGGTCTCGAGCTTGCCCTGGGAGGGACCCATCGTGGCCGTGGTGAAGCGCTTGACTAGCTCGCTGGAGTCGTAGCCCTCGGCAGCCGCGGCGTGAATGTCCTTCGACGACACGTCCTCGGAGAAGTCGACCATGCCGTGCGTTGCGCTCCGGAACAGCGCCGGATGCGGTCGCATTGGCAGCGGCCGGACTACACCCCCCGATCCGAAGCCGGCCCGGGCGGCGGCGACCGCTCCTACGCCGGTGCCGTGGCTGAGAAGCTCGTCGAGGCTGCCGTCACCGGCCACTCCGCCGGTCGCGAAGACCGAGTCCGGCAGGTCGTCGGCCGGGACGAACCGCGCAGCACTGGCGTCGTAGACCGGCCGGTCGCCGGCCATGTTGAGGAGAGACGTGGGCGTTGTCCACCCCGTGGCGGTCACCAGCAGGTCGCACTCGAGCCGGCTGCCGTCGCCGAGCTCGACCCCGGCGAGCAGCCCGCGGCGCCCGAAGGCCTGCCGTACGCCCTGACCGTGCCGGGCGTCGAGGACGCGCAGCACCTCCACACCGGCGCGCTCCATGTCAGCGACGGCGGCGTCGCCTGACTCGTTGGCGGTCATGACGACCGCGCGCTCCCCGGGCTTGACGGCGTAGAGGTTGATCAGCCGGCGGACCGCGGTGCTCAGCATGACGCCGGGCAGGTCGTTGCCGGCGAAGACGTAGGGCCGCTCGATCAGCCCCGGGGCGACGACCAGCGCGCCAGCTCGCACCTTGATCAGACGCTCGATGACGTGCGGCAGGCTTCGCTGTACGACCGCCAGCCAGTTGTCGTCGTAGCGACCGGTGACCACAGAGTTGACCAACACCTCGATGCCCGGCTCGGCCGTAACGCGCGCTCGCAGGCTGCGCAGCGCTGCCAGGTCCTCCGCGTCGCCCCAGCGCAGATGGCCGCCGATGTC
>DATHBP010000164.1:0-2140 GCA_035296085.1 Nocardioidaceae bacterium
TACGTCGGGGGCAAGCATCGCGACTGCGCCCAGGTCGGCATCGCCTCCATCCAGGTCGAGCTGCCTGCGGACGTCACACAGCGCCAGGTCGAGGACAAGGTGCGTGAGCTCAACGACGACCCCGACTGCACCGGGTTCATCGTCCAGCTGCCGCTGCCGCGACACCTCGACTCCGGCTCCGTGCTCGAGCTGGTCGACCCGGACAAGGACGCAGACGGGCTGCACCCCACCAACCTCGGCCGCCTCGTCCTCGGCCAGGACGGACCGCTGCCGTGCACACCCCGCGGCTGCGTCGAGCTGCTACGCCGCTACGACGTGCCCATCGCGGGAGCCCACGTCGTCGTCGTCGGCCGCGGGGTCACCGCGGGCCGACCGATGGGGCTCATCTTCACCCGGCGCAGCGAGAATGCCACGGTCACGACGTGCCACACCGGCACCAAGGACCTCGCCGCCCACGTACGCACAGCCGACATCGTCATCGCCGCAGCCGGAGTCGCCGGGCTCATCACCCCCGACATGGTGCAGCCGGGTGCCGTGCTGCTCGACGTGGGCACGACCCGCACCGAGCGCGGCATCGTCGGCGACCTCGCCCCCGGCGTGGAAGAAGTGGCTGGCGGGATCGCGCCGATGCCCGGCGGAATCGGTCCGATGACCCGGGCAATGTTGCTCTCCAACGTCGTCGAAGCCGCGGAACGCCGCACGGGCGTATGACCCCTCCCGGCTTGGCGCCCCGGCGCAGGCATGCCGTCGGGGACTGGCTGTTCGCCTCGTGTCTCGTGGTGTCGTTGAGCGGACTGGCGGTGGCGGCCTATGGGCCGTGGCGCCAAGGAGTGGCGCTGTGTGCCGTCGGCCTGCTGGTGACGTCCTGGACCCGACTGGTGCTCCCCGAAGCGATGGCGGGGATGCTGCGCGTACGCCGCAAGGCGGTCGACGTCATCGGGCTGACGCTGCTGGGAGCCGCGTTGCTGGTGCTCGCGGTCCTGGTGCCGAGCGGCGGCCCCGGCCTGCCACCTACCCGGTGACCGAGTCTCAGCCGAGCAGGCCCAGCTCTCGCACCGCGTCCCGCTCGCCCGCGAGCTCGGCCACACTCGCCTCGATCCGCCCGCGGGAGAAGTCGTCGATCTCGAGTCCCGGCACGATCGAGTAACCGCCACCGGCACATGTGCACGGGAATGACGAGATCAGCCCCGCCTCGACACCGTAGGACCCGTCGGAGGGCACCGCCATGGACACCCAGTCGTCCTCGGGCGTGCCGGAGATCCAGTCCCGGACGTGGTCGATCGCGGCATTGGCGGCGCTGGCGGCGGAGCTGGCGCCGCGTGCCTCGATGATCGCCGCCCCTCGCTGCTGCACCGACGGGATGAACGTGGTCTCCAGCCAGTTCTGGTCGTCGACCTCGGCGGCGGCATTGCGTCCGCGTACCTCGCAGCGGAACAGGTCGGGGTACTGCGTCGCCGAGTGGTTGCCCCAGATCGTCATCTTCCTGATCTCGTTGACGCTCGCACCCGTCTTTTCCGCCAGCACGGCCATCGCGCGGTTGTGGTCGAGCCGGGTCATGGCGTGGAAGCGCTCTGCGGGCACGTCCGGCGCGTTGGCGTTCGCGATCAGCGCGTTGGTGTTGGCCGGGTTGCCCACCACCAACACCCGCACGTCGTCGGCGGCGTGCTCGTTGAGGGCCCGCCCCTGGCCGGTGAAGATCGCGCCATTCGCCTCAAGGAGGTCGGCGCGCTCCATGCCCTTGGTACGCGGCCGCGCGCCAACGAGCAGCGCGAGGTTGACGCCGTCGAACACCACATCGGGGTTGTCCCCGGTCCGTACGCCGGCCAGCAGCGGGAACGCGCAGTCGTCGAGCTCCATAGCCACACCGTCGAGCGCGCCCAAGGCTGCCGTGATCTCCAGCAGCCGGAGCTCGACCGGTTGGTCGCGCCCCAGCAGCTCCCCGCTCGCGATGCGAAACAGCAGGCTGTAGCCGATCGCTCCGGCCGCCCCGGTGACGGCTACCTTGACCGGGCTGACCGGGGGAGTGCTCACGGCTGGCTCCTGGCTGTCGGGGTCGAGGGTCGGTGCGGACGCTAGCAAGGCGCCGCCCCGATCGGGTGAGGGGCATCAGCGGTCGACTACCGTGAGCCGACCGCCCGCT
>DATHBP010000165.1:0-2741 GCA_035296085.1 Nocardioidaceae bacterium
GTGCCGCGACCCGCCCAGCAATCAACCGCAGCGCTAGGACCGGCCGTGTCGTTGCGTGCCGCGGCCCGCCTGGTGCGAGCGCCCGGAGTCGCACCTCTCCTTGTGGCTGCCACGCTACTCGGATTGACGACCGTCAGCGACGCGTTCATATTCCTGACCTTGCAGGAACGACTGCAATTCAATCTGGGGCTTTTCCCCTTGCTTTATGTGGCGACGGCTCTCGTGTTTATGGTGCTGGCAGTGCCGGTCGGCCGGCTCGCCGATCGCGTAGGACGCGGCCGTGTGTTTGTCGGCGGCTATTTGGGGTTGCTGGCTCTGTATGGCATATTGTTGTTCTCGGATGGAACGGTCGCTGCCATCGCCGCGCTGGTGATGCTCGGCGCGTTCTACGCAGCCACCGACGGTGTGCTGATGGCCTTGGCCGGGGAGTCGCTACCCGAAGAGCTGCGCGGCAGCGGTATGGCCTTGGTCACCACGGCGACGAGTCTGGCCAGGCTGGCATCGTCTGTTCTCTTCGGGCTGCTGTGGACGGTGATGGACGTGCAGACTGCGATCGTTGTCTTTTCGGCCGGGCTGGGCCTCGCGATCGTCGCGGCGGCGTTGTTGGTCGGTCGTCGGAGGCCGCAGGAGATCGATGCAGACATCGTCAAGTGACGTGACCTCGACGGGGGAGAGCGGACCGCCGCCCCCGCGATCGGCCGCGCGGACATGGGCTTTCGTGTTGTTGGTCGTCGTGCTGGTGGTGACGGCTGTCGTTTACGTCAGGTGGGCCAGAGTCCGAGACGGAGCCCTGGCGGGCGTCGACGGCGGCGCAGCGATAGTCGCCGGGGCGCCAGTGTTGCTGTTTCAGAACCTGACCCCCACCGGCAACGGCCGATTGGCGGTGGCGCCTCTCGGCGACCCGGACAGCACACGCCGCCTGGCCGATCTGAAGTGCGACCGCGTGCACTTCGCCGGCGGCAAGGGACTGTGCCTGGCTCAGGGGTCGCGGTTTCCGCCGAGGCCGACGGCCATGATCTTCGGCTCCGACTTTCGCGTGACTGATGAGGTCCCGATTGCCGGCTTGCCCAGCCGCGCACGCGTTTCAGCTGATGGCCGCTACGCCGCCGCCACCTCGTTCGTGTCCGGTCACTCCTACGGGAGTGACAGCTTTTCCACCAGCACCATTGTGATCGACATGGCTCGCGGGACGATGGTGGCCAACCTGGAAGAGTTCACAGTGTTGCGCGAGGGCCGCCCGTACACCGCGCCAGACGTCAACTTCTGGGGGGTTACCTTCGCTGAGGACAGCAACCGGTTCTTTGCCACCTTGGGAACACAGGGCAATACCTATCTGGTCAGGGGAGATATAGCCGCCAAGCGTGTAGTCGTGGGACGGGAGAACGTCGAATGCCCGTCGCTCTCCCCAGACGGCACCCGGATCGGCTACAAGAAGCGTGTCAACCAGGGCAGCGCAACACCGATATGGCGCTTTCACGTCCTCGACCTTTCGTCCGGGCAAGATACCCCGCTGGCCGAAACGCGCAGCATTGACGACCAACTCGAGTGGCTCGACAACGGCACCCTTCTGTATGGCGACCCCGAGTCCTCAAACTCCGTAATGTCAGTGTCTGCCGACGGGACTGGCCAGCCCACCCGGTTCATCAGTCAAGCTCAGTCCCCCACAGTGCTGCGAACACCGCGCTCCGACCTGGCGGTCACTGATCTGGACCCCGGCCAGCGGGTGGTCAAGGCCGATCTGGGAATCACCATCGCCGCGCCGACGGCTGCGGAAGTCGCCGGTGTGCCCTTGGAGCACGCGATAGCAGTGACGAACTACGGGCCCGGCCCCGCGACGCAAGTGATCGTCGAGGACAGGCTCGCCGGCCCCGGACGCGTCACCTCGGCCGAGGGCCACCTCTCGCAAGGCATCAGCAGCTATGGCTGCAATACCGAGGAATCCAGAGCCCGCTGCGACCTGGTCAGACTGCCAGTCGGCGCCACCTGGACAGTCACCGTCACGGTGACGATGACCGGCCCCGGGTCCCTGTCCGGCAGAGCCATCGTCACGGCAGCCGAGCCCGATCCGGTGAGCGGCAACGACCGGGCCGAGGCGCAGACGACTTTGCCTTAAGGCGCTAGGACGCGTTAGGGGTCGCATCGGGCCTAGCTACACGGCGCCGCGCCCAGCTGGGCTAGTACCGGCCGCTTGGCGTTGGCGCAGAGGATAGACCTGTGTCAACATAGACGCATGTCTAAGTCTGTCCTTGAGCTGACGCCCGCCCAAGCTGTCGCGTGTTGTTCGCCGTTGCTCAACGAGCCGTTGAGCATGGACCAGGCAGAGCGCATCGCCCCCTTGCTCAAGGCGCTCGCGGATCCGGTACGACTGCGGCTGCTGTCTTTGGTCGCCGCCCACGCCGGTGGTGAGGCGTGCGTGTGCGACCTGGCCGAGGCGTTCGACCTCAGCCAGCCGACGATCAGCCACCACCTCAAGGTGTTGCACGAGATCGGCCTTCTCGACCGGAACAAGCGGGGCGTCTGGGTCTACTACGCGGTCCGCACCGAGGCGCTCGCCGACCTCGGAATCCTCATCGGCGGCGGGGCACTCGCGGGCAGCGCCGGACGACGGTGACGCAGCTCGCCCGCCGCGCCCTCGCAGAGCTCGTCGGCACCGCGTTCCTGGTGACCGCAGTGATCGGCTCCGGGATCGCAGCAGTGCGCCTGTCGCCGAACGACGTGGGCCTTCAGCTGTTGGAGAACAG
>DATHBP010000166.1:0-12091 GCA_035296085.1 Nocardioidaceae bacterium
GAGCGGGCCTCGCACCTAGCCGGTCACTACCGCGACGGCCGGCTTGAAGTGCTGGCGAGCCAGGAGCTCCCCGACTCGCTGGGCCTGCTCTACGAGTCACTGACCGAGCACCTGGGGTTCCTGCGCTCCAGCGACGAGTACAAGGTCATGGCACTGGCGTCCTACGGCAAGCCCGTCTACCTCGAGGAGCTCCGCGAGCTGGTGCGTACAACCGGGGACGGTGGCTTCGTCGCCGAGCCGCCGGACTGGGCGCGCTGGGCTCCGGCTCGCATCGACGACGGAAGCTGGGGCGGCGAGCACGCGGACCTGGCGGCCTCTGTGCAGACCCGGCTGGAAGAGGTGCTGGTAGAGCTCGCGGCCTGGCTCTACGACCAGACGGGAGAACAGACGCTGACGATGGCCGGTGGCACGGCGCTCAACTGCGTAGCCAACTCACGGATCTGGCGCGAGACCGCCTTCCAGGATGTCTGGGTCCAACCGGCAGCTGGTGACGCGGGCACCTCTTTGGGAGCGGCCCTCCACCTCGGCGTCGAAGCCGGAGATCCGGCCGAGCCGATGCCGTCGGCGGCGCTCGGCCGGCAGTGGTCAGCCGACGACCTCGCCGCCTGGCTTCGGCGTGCTGCGGTGCCGTTCAGCACGCCGGTCGACCTCGCCGGCGAAGTCGCCGACGTGCTCGCGGCCAACGGTGTCATCGCGTGGTTCGACGGGCGGAGCGAGTTCGGACCGCGGGCGCTGGGGCAGCGCTCGCTCCTGGCCCACCCCGGCCACGTGGACAACCTCGAGCGACTCAACGACGTCAAGGGCCGCGAGCAGTTCCGCCCGGTGGCGCCGATGGTGCTCGCCGAGCGTGCCGCTGAGCTGTTCAGCGACGGCCCGATCCCCAGCCCGTACATGCTCTTCGTTCACCGCGTACGCCCGCAGTGGCGCGACCGAATCCCGGCGGTGGTGCACGTTGACGGCACCGCGCGCATCCAGACCGTTGACGACGAAGGCAACGCGGGCATCGCGGCGCTGTTGCGCGCATTCGAAGCGCGCACCGGCGTGCCGGTGCTGGTCAACACCAGCCTCAACACCGCGGGGCGACCGATGGTCGACGACCCCCGCGATGCGCTGGAGCTGTTCGGCTCCGCGCCGGTCGACGCCGTGGTGCTCGGCCCGCACCTCGTGCGACGCAGCCGGCTCTTCGGGGGGCCGCCGGACGGCCGAGCGCGTGAGTGAGCGAGCAGACGGGTCCAGCCACGCGGCGCTGAGCTACGCCGTCGTCATCCCCTCCGTCGGGCGGGCCAGCCTGCAGCGACTGCTGGACACACTGGCCGGCCAGTCCACCGACACGTTCCGGCCGGCAGAGGTCGTTGTCGTCGACGACAGGCCGTCGCCGTCGCATCCCCCGCTGCGTCCCCAGGTGCCAGCCGGCGTCGAGTGGCAGCCACGCGTCGTCGTGTCCGGCGGCCGCGGGCCAGCTGCGGCGCGCAACCTCGGCTGGCAGGTGACCACCGCACCGTGGGTGGCCTTCCTCGACGACGACGTGGAGCTGCCAGCAGACTGGTCTGCGCAGCTACGTCGTGACCTGGCCGGCTGCGACGAGCGAACGGGCGCCTCTCAGGCCCGGTTGCGCGTGCCGCTGCCCGCGCGCCGCCCGACCGACTGGGAACGCAACACCTCGGGTCTAGAACGCGCGCTGTGGGCCACCGCGGACATGGCCTACCGACGAGCCGCGCTGGCCGACGTCGCGGGATTCGACGAGCGCTTCCCGCGCGCCTACCGCGAGGACGCCGACTTGGCGTTGCGTGTCCGGGCGGCGGGCTGGCGGCTCGTACGGGGCGAGCGGGTGACCTGCCACCCGGTGCGGCCGGCCGATGACTGGGTCAGCGTCCGCGTCCAGGCGGGCAACGCCGACGACGCCTTGATGCGCCGCCTGCACGGCCCGAGCTGGCGACGCGCAGCAGATGCCCATCCCGGCCGGTTCGGCGTGCACCTGTCCACCGTGCTGTGCGCCACCGCCGCGCTGGTCGCCGTAGGCGCCGGTCGCTCGCGGACGGCGGCACTGGCAGCGTCGAGCTGGCTGGCCCTCACCGCCGGGTTCACTGCAGAGCGGTTGAGCCCCGGTCCGCGACCCGGCGAGGCAGGCTGGGCACCGGAGTGGCGCCGGATGCTGCTCACCAGCCCGGTGATCCCGTTCGCGGCCGTTCGTGCCCGGCTCGCCGGCGAGTGGCGGCACCGCGGTGGAGCGCAACCGTGGCCACTGCCGGTGAGCGCCGTGCTGTTCGACCGGGACGGCACCTTGGTGCACGACGTGCCCTACAACGGCGACCCGAGCCAGGTGCGCGTCGTCGACGACGCACCGGCCGCGATCGCCGCCTTGCGGCGTGCGGGGGTCAAGATCGGCGTCATCTCCAACCAGTCCGGGATCGGCCGCGGGCTGGTCACGACAGCCGACGTACACGCCGTGAACGCGCGCATCGAGGCCGAGCTCGGCCGGTTCGACACGTGGCAGATCTGCCCCCACACGCCCGAGCAGCGGTGCAGCTGCCGAAAGCCGGCGCCGCAGCTCGTCCGCCAGGCGGCCCGTGAGCTCGGCGTGCCAGTAGCCGAGTGTGCCGTCGTCGGCGACATCGGCACGGACGTACAGGCGGCCCGTGCCGCCGGCGCCCAGCCGGTCCTGGTGCCGACGAGCGTGACGCTGCCAGACGAGGTCGCCGACGCGCCGGTCGTCGTCGACCGGCTCAGCGCGGCGGTCGACCTGCTGCTCCGACGCGCCCGACCGGCCCGGCGCGGAGAGCCGGCCGCCGGAGCCCAGCGATGACGCGCACCCTGGCCGTCCGCCTGGACAGCGACGGCGACGTGCTGCTCATGGGTCCCGCCATCCGGGCGCTCGCCGCGACCAGCAGCGGGCTGGACCTGCTGGTCTCCCCTGCTGGCGAACAGGCGGCGAACCTGCTGCCCGGCGTAGACCGGGTGCTGGTGTTCGCCGCCCCGTGGACCGGCTACCAGCCACCGCCCGTCGACGCTCCCGCCGTCGACGCGCTGGTTCGTACGCTGGCCGAGCCGGGCTATGACCGCGCTGTCATCTTCACCAGCTTCCACCAGAGCCCGCTGCCGATGGCGCTGCTCGTGCGGCTCGCGGGCATCGGCTGGGCCGGCGCCGACTGCGTCGACTACCCGGGCTCCCTGCTCGACTTGCGCCACCAGCGCGCGGAGGGCCATGAAGTGGAGGCTGCGCTCGCCCTCGCCACGGCTGCCGGCGGCCGGCTGCCCGCGGGTGACGACGGGCGGCTGGCGGTCCGCTCGCCGCTTCCGGATGTCTCACGCCTCGTGCCCACCGAGCCGTACGTCGTCGTGCACCCGAGTGCCGCGGTGCCGGCCCGGTCGCTGCGCGCCGACCACGCCGGCGCCATCGTCGCCGACCTCGCCTCGAGCGGCTGGCCGGTGGTGGTCACCGGTGGCCCCGCGGACGCCGAGTTGTGCGGCTTCGTCAGCCGGGACAGCGCGCGCGACCTCGCCGGGCGGACGACGCTCGCCGAGCTCGCCGGCGTCCTGGCCGGTGCGTCCTGTGTCGTCGCGGTCAACACCGGCCCCGCCCACCTGGCCGCCGCCGTCGGCACCCCGGTGGTCTGCCTGTTTGCCCCGGTTGTGCCGGCATCGCGCTGGGCGCCGTACGGCGTTCCGCTCGTCCTTCTCGGCGACCAGGATGCGGCCTGCCGCGACAGCCGGGCCCGCGAGTGCCCGCTGCCGGGCCACCCCTGCCTCGGCACGGTCGCCCCAGCCGCTGTCACGGATGCGGTGGCGGCGCTGACCGGAGGCGTACGCACCCCGGCGTTCGCCGCCGCCGAGCACCTGGGTGGCCTCCGATGAGGGTCGCGCTGTGGCACGTCCACGGTTCCTGGACGACGTCGTTCGTGCAGGGCAGCCACCGCTACCTGGTGCCGGTGCTCCCCGACCGTGGCCCGGACGGCCGTGGTCGGGCTCGGACCTGGGACTGGCCCACGAGCGTCAGCGAGGTCTCGCCCGAGGAGATGGCGAGCGTGGAGATCGACGCTGTGCTGCTGCAACGACCCCACGAGGCGCAGCTGTTCGAGCAGTGGACCGGCCGGCGGCCCGGGAGTGACGTGCCGGCCCTCTACGTCGAGCACAACACCCCCGCGGGCCCGGCGGTGAATACCCGTCACCCGTTGGCCGACCAGTCAGCGATCCCCATCGTGCACGTGACCCACTTCAACGACCTGGCGTGGGACAGCGGGAGCGCGCCGGCCACGGTGGTGGAGCACGGCATCGCCGACCCGGGCTACCGCTACACCGGCGAGTACGAATCGCTGGCCGTGGTGGTCAACGAACCCGTACGCCGCTGGCGGGTGGCGGGCACCGACCTCGTCCTTGCGATGTCGCTGCAGCTGCCCGTCGAGGTCTACGGGATGGGGATGGCTGCCCTGGCCGAGCGTGCGCCACACCTGAGCGGACGCCTGCACGAGGACCTGCCCCAGTCGCAGCTGCACGATCTGCTGGCCAGGCACCGGGCGTACTTCCACCCCTACCGCTGGACTAGCCTCGGCCTGTCGTTGCTCGAGGCGATGATGCTCGGCCTGCCGGTTCTCGCCTTGGCGACCACCGCGGCGCCGGAGGCCATACCAGCGGAAGGCGGGACGGTGAGCTGCGACCTCGACGAGCTGGCCGGCACCGCCCGCGCCTGGATGCGAGACCCCGACAAGGCTCGCGCGGCCGGCAAGGCAGCCCGGCGCTACGCCCTGGAACGCCACAATCTGCCGCGATTCCTCGACGACTGGGACCGGCTGCTCAAGGAGGTGACCAGGTGAGGATCGCCATGGTCTCCGAGCACGCCAGCCCCCTCGCCGTACTCGGCGGGGTGGACGCCGGTGGACAGAACGTCCACGTGGCGGCGCTCGCATCCGCGCTCGCCGACCGCGGCCATCAGGTAGACGTCTACACCCGGCGCGACGGCTGGCAGCTCCCCGACGGCGTAGCGCTGTGCCCCGGCGTCGAGGTCGTGCACGTCCCCGCGGGACCGCCGGTCTCGCTGCCGAAGGACGAGCTGCTTCCCTACATGCCCGCATTCGGCAGATGGCTGGCGCAGGAGTGGTCAGGGGCGCGCCGGCCGGACGTCGTGCATGCCCACTTCTGGATGTCGGGGCTCGCCAGCCTGCAGGCGGCCGACGAGGTCGGTGTCCCCGTCGTCCAGACGTTCCATGCCCTCGGTGTGGTCAAGCGCCGCCACCAGGGCACATCCGACCCCAGCCCGCGCACCCGCGTCCGAGCCGAGAGCCGAC
Source organism: Nocardioidaceae bacterium (assembly GCA_035296085.1). Classification (GTDB taxonomy): domain Bacteria; phylum Actinomycetota; class Actinomycetes; order Propionibacteriales; family Nocardioidaceae; genus DATHBP01. Next base: position 5,280 of record DATHBP010000166.1, read on the forward strand.
TGGCCGGCAACGTCGACCTGGTCGTCGCTACCTGCCGTGACGAGGTGCGCGAGCTGGCCCGCCTCGGTGCGCCGGTCGAGCGCGTGCGCGTGATCCCGTGTGGTGTGGACGTCGAGCACTTCACGCCGGAGGGGCCGAGGCTGCTGCCGCCCGGTCCGGCCCGGTTGTTGTGCGTGAGCCGGCTGGTCGAACGCAAGGGCGTCGACACCGTCGTACGGGCCCTGCCAGCGCTTCCCGGCGTAGAGCTCGTGATCGCCGGTGGGCCCAACGCCGACGAGCTGCCGCACGACGCTGAGGCGACGCGGCTGTCCGCGCTCGCGGAGCGCCTCGACGTCGCCGACCGAGTCCGGCTGATCGGGCGGGTCCAGCACGAGGACATGCCAGCACTGCTGCGCTCCGCCGACGTGGTGGTGTCGACCCCCTGGTACGAGCCGTTCGGCATCGTGCCGCTGGAGGCGATGGCGTGTGGCCGCCCAGTGGTCGGCACCGCGGTCGGCGGGCTGCTGGACACCGTGCAGCCGAACGTGACCGGCCTGCTGGTGCCGCCACGCGACCCCGCAGCGGTCGCGTCGGCCGTACGCACCCTGCTCGCCGACCCGGACCTGCGGGCGCGCTTCGGCGCCGCGGCTTCTCGGCTGGCCGTACACCGCTACGACTGGAGCCGCATCGCTGCCGACACCGAGGCGGCCTACGACGTGGTCGTGGCCGGCTCCGGGCTCGCGGCCGGCTACGCGTCGGTGGAGGCGCTGTGAGCACCGAGCGCTGGCTCACCGAGCACGCCGCGGATCTGCGCCCGGGACTCGCCGGGCTGCACGCCGACGCGGCCATCGTGGAGTCGTGGGGGCAGCGGCTCGCGCAGTGGCTCGGCACCGGCGGCCGGCTCCTGGTGGCGGGCAACGGAGGCAGCGCCGCAGAGGCCCAGCACCTCACCTCGGAGCTGGTCGGCCGCTACGTCGAGGAGCGCCGGCCCATGTCCGCGATCGCCCTGAACGCGGAGAGCTCGAGCCTCACCGCGATCCTTAACGACTACGGCGTCGAGGAGGTCTTCGCCCGGCAGGTCCGGGCGCACGGACAGCCCGGTGACGTCCTGCTCCTGCTGTCGACGAGCGGTGCCAGCGCCAACATCCTGCGCGCCGCCGAACGTGGCCGTGAGCACGGGCTTCGGGTATGGGCGATGACCGGCGCCTGTCCCAACCCACTGTCCCGGCTGGCCGACGAGATCCTCGAGGTCCGGGCAGGGTCGACCGCGGCCGTCCAAGAGGTGCACCTGGTGGCTGTGCATGCGCTGTGCGCTGCCATCGACGCCGCGTTGCCGCCCGCCGCAGCGCCGGGTGTCGAGCGAGCCGCCGCTGACCCGGCCGCGGCTGAGCCGGCTACCGCTGACCCGGCCGCTGAGCCGGCCGCCGCTGAGGCAGCCGCAGCGCGCGCCGAACGGACTGTCGCGCCGACCGCAGCACGCGACGGCGCAAGCGCAGCCATCGGCCCTCGGGTCGTCGTCGTCGGCGACGTACTGCTCGACCGCGACCTCTTCGGGCATATCGAGCGGATCGCTCCGGACGCGCCGGTCCCGGTCGTGGACCTCGAGGCGGTGCGCGAGAGCCCCGGTGGCGCCGGCCTGACCGCCCTGCTGTGCGCTGCCTCCGGAGTGTCGGTCACGCTCGTCGCCCCGATCGCCGTGGACGACGCAGGCACGCGGCTCCGAGCGCGGCTGTCCGACGAGGTCGAACTGGTCGCCCTGCCGCACACCGGTGAGACCCGCAGCAAGACGCGGGTGCGCAGCGCCGGCCAGTCGCTGTTGCGACTCGACGACGGCGGCCCGGGCGCTCCCTTCGACGTCCCAGTGAAATCCGTCCGCGACGCACTGCGCAGCGCGGACGTCGTCCTGGTGTCCGACTACGGTGCCGGCACGACCAGCAACCCGGCGCTGCGAGAGCTGTTGTCCGAGGCGGCCTTGCGCTGCACCGTCGTCTGGGACCCGCATCCGCGGGGGGCGGCCCCCGTGGACGGCGTAGCGCTCGTCACGCCCAACCTGGCCGAGGCCCGATCCGCTGCCGGCTTGCTGGGCCTGTCGGCGTCAGCCCCGCCCGACGTCCTCGCGGAGTCGCTGCGCGCCGGGTGGCGGTCGCGCGGGGTCTGCGTGACGGCGGGCAGCCACGGCGCCTACCTTGCGCTGGCAGCCAGCGAACCGATGTTCGTGCCGGCGCCAGCCGTCTCGGGTGGCGATCCGTGCGGTGCGGGGGACCGGTTCAGTGCCTCCGCCGCCGTTGCGCTCGCTCGCGGTGCGGTGCTGTCCGAGGCCGTCCAGCATGCGGTGGCCGACGCCTCGGCGTGGGTTGCGGCGGGAGGCGCGGAGGGTTTCCGGCGCCGAAACGACGACTCCTCGCCGCGGCCGGGCGGTAAGCGGGATGCCACGCTCGATGAGGTGGTGGCCCGGGTACGCGCCAGCGGCGGAACGCTGGTGGCGACCGGCGGCTGTTTCGACATCCTGCATGCGGGCCATGTTGCCTGCCTGGACGCGGCCCGGCGGCTCGGTGACGCGCTCGTCGTACTGGTCAACTCCGACGAGTCCGTCCGCCGCCTCAAAGGGCCCGGCCGGCCAGCCGTAGCGGCCGAGGACCGCATGCAGGTGCTCGGCGCGCTCGCCAGTGTCGACGCTGTTGCTCTCTTCACCGAGGACGACCCGCGCGCGGCACTTGACCGGCTGCGCCCCGACGTGTGGGTCAAGGGCGGCGACTACGACACGGCGCTGATGCCGGAGGCCGACCTGGTGCGCAGTTGGGGCGGTCGCATCGTGTTGCTGCCCTACGTCGACGGGCGGTCCACATCGTCGATCCTCGACCGCGCAGCGCTCACGTCCGCCGCCGAGGAGGCTCGATGAGCGCCCTGACGGTGCAGGAGGCGGCGGCGGTCGTAGCCGTTCCACGTGCGCTGGGCACCGTCTACGTCACCGGCGGCTCCAGCGGTCTCGGCGCCGCAGTGGTCGCTGCGGTCGCCGCAGCGGGTGGTACGCCCGCGGTGATCGACCGGGTGCCACCGTCGGCAGCGCCAGGCGGCGTGGCGCACGCTGTCGCCGACTTGGCCGACTCAGCAGCAGCGGCCGAGGCCGTCCGAGCCCTCGTCGACTCTGTCGGCCCGCCGACCGCGGTCGTGACGGCCGCCGGGACCGACGCCTGCGGACCGTTGTCAGGGGTGGACACGCAGACCTGGGAGCGCGTTGTGCGGGTCAACCTCTTCGGCACGGTGGCGGTCATCCGCGCCTGCCTGCCGCACCTCGAGCGGTCTCGCGGCACCGTCGTGACCGTCGCGTCCACGCTGGGGTTGAAGGCCGTCGGTGACGCGACGGCGTACTGCGCCTCCAAGTTCGGTGTGGTGGGCTTCACGCGCGCGCTCGCGGTGGAGATGGCGGGACGCGTCGGCGTGACGCTGCTCATCCCCGGTGGCATGCGTACGGCGTTCTTCGACGGCCGCACGGAGCAGTACCGGCCCGGGCCGGACGCCGACCTCAACGACCCCGCCAACGTCGCCGCCGCCGTCGTGGCGGCGTTGCGTCAGCCGGTCGGGTGTGAGATCCGCGAGCTCGTCGTGGCGTCGTCCACGGAGCCGTCCTGGCCGTGAGCGGGCGCACCGGCGACGTGCTGGTGCTGCGTGCGCTCGGCCTCGGCGACGCACTGACCGGTATCGCCGCGCTGCGCGGGGTGCGACGCGCTTGGCCGGAGCGGCGGCTGGTGCTGGCGACCGGCTCAGGGATAGGGGAGTGGCTGCGCGGGCTCGGCGTGATCGACGCGGTGCTGACCACCTCCGGGTTGGCGCCGCTCAGGGCCGGCGCGCTGCAGGCGCACGTCGGAGTCAACCTGCACGGCCGCGGCCCGCAGAGCCACCGCGTCCTGCAGGCGACCCGGCCGGCGGAGCTGGTCGCGTTCGAGTGTCCGGAGGTCGGCCACCTGAGCGGCCCGCAGTGGCGTCGAGACGAGCACGAGGTGGCCCGCTGGTGCCGGCTCGTGACCGGTGCCGGCGGCGCGTGCGGACCCGAGGATCTGCGGTTGGCCGGCTCCGGGTCCCGCGGGGATGTGGTGGTCGTGCATCCAGGCGCTGCCTCCGCTGCGCGTCACTGGCCGGCGGAGCGCTGGCGGGAGGTCGTGCGGACGTTGGGCGGGTCGGGGCGGCGCATCGCCGTGACGGGTACGACTGCGGAGGCGGAGCTGTGCGAGCAGGTCGCTGCGGTCTCGGCGGCTGCGACGGTGGCCAGGGATCTGCCCCTGGACCAGCTCGGCGAGCTGGTCGCGTCGGCTGCGCTGCTGCTGAGCGGAGACACCGGCGTCGCCCACCTCGCCACGGCGTACGCCACGCCGTCAGTGACGTTGTTCGGCCCGACGCCGCCGATCTGGTGGGGTCCGGCGCTCGACCCGCACCTGCACACCGTCCTGTGGCCCGGACGTGCCGGCGAACTCGGCGACCCACACGCCGACGTCGTCGACCCGCGACTCGCGGCGATCACCGTAGACGAGGTGCTCACCGCCGCGTACGCCCAGCTGGCTCGTTAGGTTCGGCTAGGGCGGCCGCCCAGGCGCCCGGCGCCGCCGCCGGGGGCAACTACCCGGTTGTGTAGGTAGTTGCCCACTGGGCGAGGCGGACCCCCCTAGCTAAGAGGGCAACTGCCTTGCGAAGCCGATGCCTGCGGCTGGCGGTTGAGATCAGTGCATGCGCCGCTCGCGTGTCCGTGGTGGCGCGCTGGAGATCAGGCACTGCGCTGAGCCACCGAGCGGAACCACGCCACCGTGGCCGCGAGCCCGTCTTCCCAGCTGACCCGTGGCTCCCAGCCGAGCTCGCGCTTCGCGAGCGTCGTGTCCGGCCGGCGTACCTGTGGGTCGTCAACCGGCCGGTCGACGTACTGGATCGGCGACCCCGACCCGACTGCCGCGACCACGTCCTCGGCGATCTGGCGCACCGTGAGCTCGGTGGGGTTGCCGATGTTCATCGGACCGGGATGCCCGCTGTCGGCGAGCGCGAGGATGCCGGCGACGAGGTCGCTGACGTAGCAGACCGAACGCGTCTGCAGGCCATCTCCGGCCACCGTGAGCGGGTCACCGTCGAGTGCCTGGCGAATGAACGTGGGAATGGCACGCCCGTCGGCGGGACGCATCCGCGGCCCGTACGTGTTGAAGATGCGCACGATGGCGGTGTCGACGTCCTGCGAGGTGCGGTACGCCGTCGTCAACGCCTCTGCGTAGCGCTTCGCCTCGTCGTACACCCCCCGCGGGCCGATTGGGTTGACGTGTCCCCAGTAGGACTCAGGCTGCGGGTGGACCTGCGGGTCGCCGTACACCTCCGACGTCGAGGCGAGCAGGAAGCGGGCCCCCTTCTCCTTGGCGAGCCCGAGCGCGTGCCAGGTGCCGATGGCGCCGACCTTGAGCGTGTGCAGCGGGAGGCGCAGGTAGTCGACGGGTGAGGCCGGCGAGGCGAAGTGGAGTACGAGGTCCACGGTGCCCGGGACGTGCACGAACTCGGTGAGATCGGTGCGCGTGAGTCGAAAACCCGGGGACTCGGTCAGGTGGGCCACATTGGCGGGCGAGCCGGTGAGGAAGTTGTCGAGACAGATCACCTCGTGACCGCGGCCCAGCAGCGTCTCGCACAGGTGGCTGCCCAGGAAGCCGGCTCCTCCGGTGACGACGACTCGCTGCATGGATGACCTCGTACCCGAGCACTTGTCGGGCAAACGGTTCCTGCTGGGCACCCGGTCGACCGCGGCGGGCCGCCCAGCTATGCGGCCGAGCCGCGAGTGGCGCGAAGTGTCCCTTTCAGGAGCTCAGAGACGACCCCCTCGCGCCAGTCGCGGGGTGCGTGCGGTCCAACCGCGCAAATCGGATGCCGGGCGCCGAGTCGGCTGCCAGGCTGGGCCGTATGCAACCGGTCACCGTGGCGTCATTCACCGCGCTCGCGCGGTCGTCGCCGTGGCGCTGGCGCACCTTGCGCCTGGTCGTCGACTGGCGGGGGGGTGGTCCGGTCCCGCACGAGCCGGTCCGGGGGTGGGTACGCCGCCCCGACGACCTTCGGGTGGAAACGGTCGGCGGTGAGGTGCTGGAGGTCGGTCGCCACACCCGTGGCGGCGCCGTCCTGCTCACCAGCGACGGTCGTGGCCGACCGATGCAATCCGTGACCGCACTCGATCCCAGCGCACCGGCGCCGGAGGTGGGCACCCACGGCCTGGTGACCAGCCGCCCGTCCCGAGGCGTGGACTACGACGACCCGATGTTCCAGAGCTACCACTGGGTGGCGATGCTCGACCCAGTGGAGCTGGCCGACGGTTCGCAGCCGGCGGCTCGGCCGGTGGTGGTCGACGAGTTGCGGGCCGTCGACCATTACGGGCGGCCTGCGTGGGAGGCGCTGATCCGACCGACCGACGACTACACGCCTCGGTGCTCGTGCTGCCCGCTGTTGCACTGCGCACAAAGCGACTGGTTGGAGGGGGACGCGTCTGGGCAGTCGGATCCCGGTTTCCGCTACGCCGAGGCCTTTCGGGTACGCCTCGACGTGGGCACCGGGGTCTGCGTGCTGACCGAGCAGGTCGGCGGGTCGTCCCCCGGCGCGGGCCACCGGGCAGTCATCGAGGCAGTGGATGAAGCCATGCCAGACGCACTGTTCGTTCAGTCCCGCCGTCGGCGGGCGCCGTGGCGGCGGCACTAAGCCCCGCGGAGAAGCCGGTCAGCCGGGCCGTGAGTGGCGCGAAGTGCCCCAACCGCGAGCGGAGAATCAACCATCTCGCGCCGCTCGCGGTCGGGTGGGTACGCGGTCAGCCCGCCCGGGGCCGCCTAGCC
>DATHBP010000167.1:0-14383 GCA_035296085.1 Nocardioidaceae bacterium
ACCCAGGTAGCGCCGGCGTTGCGCAGGTCGGTCTGCAGGCTCGGCCACGACGTCACGGTCCGCCCCTTCAGCACGTCGGCCTCCGCGAGCGTCCACGGCCCGTGGCAGATGGCAGCCACGGGCTTGTGGTCGTCGAAGAACGCCTTGACGAATGCGACCGCGTCCTCGTCCATGCGCAGCTGATCGGGGTTCGCCACGCCCCCCGGAAGCACCAGCGCGTCGAAGTCGTCGACCGTGACGTCGTCGAACGTTGCGTCCACGGTGAAGGTGTCGGCCGGGTCGAGGTGGTTGAACGCCTGCACCTTCCCCGGCTCGGTGGAGACCAGCCGCGGTGTGCCGCCGGCCTCCTCCACCGCCTTCCATGGTTCGGTGAGCTCGACCTGCTCGATGCCTTCTGTCGCGACTGCGAACGCCACTCGCTTGCCACGCAGCTCATCGCTCATGTCTCGGTCCCCTCGCTTTCCGCCGTCTCAGGTATGCGACGGCTACCCGAGCCGATCACGGGCAAACGTCACTCGCCGTAGGGTGAGCCGGCCGGCATCGAGGAGGTAGCGCATGCAGCAAAGACGGCTCGGGGACGCGACGGTGGGGGCCATCGGGCTGGGCGCGATGCCGATGTCGTTCCAGGTGCGGCCGGAGCGGGCGCAGTCGATCTCGACGATCCACGCGGCGCTCGACGAAGGTGTGACGCTCATCGACACCGCTGATGCCTACACGCCCGACGACCGCCCGCCCGGCCACAACGAGGAGCTGGTAGCCGAGGCACTGGCTGCGTACGGCCGGGGGGCCGACGACGTCATGGTGGCCACGAAGGGCGGCCACACCCGCGACGGCGCCGAGTGGAACCTCAACGGTCGCCCGGACTACCTGCGGAAGGCGTGCGAGGCGTCGCTGCGCCGCCTGCGGGTCGAGGCGATAGGGCTCTACCAGCATCACCGGCCGGATCCAGCGGTGCCGTACGAAGACACGATCGGCGCGCTGAAAGGGCTACTCGAGGCAGGACTCGTCGTCCGAGCCGGGATATCCAACGCCGACGTCGACCAGATCGGGATCGCCGCGCAGATTCTCGGTGCCGGACTGGTTGCCGTGCAGAACGAGTTCTCGCCGAAGTTCCGCTCCAGCGAGACCGAGCTGGCGCTCTGCGCGGAGCTCGGGATGGCGTTCCTTCCCTGGAGCCCGTTGGGCGGCAGCAGCTCGGCCAAGGAACTGGGTTCGGCGTACCGGCCGTTCGCCGAGGTGGGGAAACGGCACGACGTCAGCCCGCAGCGGGTGTGCCTCGCGTGGATGCTGGCGAAGTCACCTGTGATCATCCCGATTCCCGGTGCCAGCCGGCCAGCGACGATCCGCGACTCCGCGGCGGCCACAAACCTCGAACTCAGCGCCGAGGAGATCGACGAGCTGGACGCCACTGGCTGAGAGTCAGCGGAATGGCTCAGCCGGCAAGCGCCCTGGCCGCATGCCGAGCTGCCGCCTGGGCCTTGCGCACGGGCTCGAGGTCCGCGCGGAACGCAGCGAGCTCGGCCTCCTCACGAGCCAGCAGCCAGCGCGCTGCGTCCGCCGTCGTCGGCCGGACCCGCCGGTCCGCGGCGATGCCGCCGAGCGTCGCCACCGACACGACCGCGTCCTGGTGCCGACCGAGCTGGTCCTGCAGCGCCTTGGCCGCCTCCGCGAGCCGACGCGCCTGCTTGCCGATCACCGGCTCAGCGCATTCGGCTGCATACCGCGTTTGCTTCGCCCGGATGCGGGCCTGGTGCCAGCCCTCGTCGTCGGCGCTCTCGTCGAGCCACTTCAGCCGACGGTGCATCGTCTCCCAGCTCTCGTAGACGAGCTGAGGGAGCACCCGGGCGGCGGGTTGCTGCGCGGCATCAGTCGTGGGCGGAGTACGCACGGCGCGGCGTAGCCGGGCGTGCAACGTCTGGTACATGCCGTCTTGCACCGCGGCGGAAGCCCGGGCCAAACCGTGTCGCTCCCGCCTCGCCAGCAGCGCGTCGACCTCGGCGAGCCCGGCCCGGGTGTCGGGGGGCGCCGCCGCGGCGAACTCCGACACCCGGTGGCGATGCACCGCGAGATCCCGAGCGGGACCCAGCTCGCCGGCGAGAGCCCGCAGATCGGCGCGCAACGCTTGCGTCTGTCTCGAGTCGAGGAAGTCGCGGAACAGCCTCAGATCACCGCGCAGCCGTCGGCACGCCACCCGCAGCTGGTGAACACCGGCGGCGCCCTCGTCACGAAGGGTGCTGCCGGCATCGTCGAAGCGCTCGACGTCGGCGCCCAGCCGCTCGAGCAGGACATCTGCGATGGTCTGCTGCTCGGTATCTACCATTGGGGAAGTACACCAGACGGCTCCCGCCGGGCTCGCGGCTCGTAGCTCCGGCCGGGAGTTCCCACCTACGGACGCCCCATCAGCCAGGCATGCGTGCGACCGATGTCGGTGAGCAGCGTCAGATGTCCGTCGTCGGGTGACAGCTCGAAGTTGACACCGGGAACGTGCTCGCCAAGCCACTGGCCATGCGCGAACGGAACCATGAGGTCGTGCGCGCCTTGGATGAGGCGCACAGGCACCGCGATGTCAGCAAGGTCGAATCCCCAGTTCCGCGTGAACGCCACGTCGTCGTCGAGCCAGCCGTTGGCGTCGGTCCTCAGGCCCGATGTCATCCACGCGTACATGAAGGTCGCCAGGTCACCACTCATGACGGCCTTGTCCACCGGGGGGAGGAGCGTCTCCATCTGCATGAGGAGCGTGGCGGACGTGGAGGCGAGGAAACCTGCGCGCTGCGAGTCCAGGTAGTCGCGGAGCGTCTGCTCCCCCGCGAGCGCGGCGCCGAACTCCTCGACGTTGTCCTCGCCCATGCCGGCCAGCCAGTCGAGACCCTCCGCTCCGTACGGGGCCACCCCGGCAAGGCACACCGCCGCCACCACCCGCTCGGGCAGCAGGGCGGCACATGCCAGGACGTGCGGCCCACCGCCGGAGACTCCCCAGGTGCGGAAGCGACGCACGCCCAGAGCGTCGGCGATCGCTGCCGTGTCGCTCACTACGTCGGCGACCGTGCGACCGACGTGGCGGTCGGAGCCCCCGTAGCCCGCCCGGTCGAAGCCGACCAGTCGGATACCCCGCGCCTGCGCATCATCGGCCCACGGGCCGGCCAGGAGTCCCGAGCCCGGTGTCCCGTGATGCACGATCACGAGTGCGCCGGCCGGATCGCCCGCTTCGTACGCGTGCAGCGTTCGCCCGTCTGCAGTGCGAACGTCGAACTCGTGTGTGGGTGCGATGGCCGCGGTCATGGCTCGCCAGCGTACGACCCGCCCCGGGAGATCTGACCCCGGCTTGTGTGTCCGGCCGTCCTGCGTCTACGGTCGCAGGGTCCCCGACGGGGGCCGCCTGGCGGACGCCAAATCCTGCCCGCCGACCAGGCGTACGCACCGAACCGACGAGGGCAGGAGCGGGGGAACCGGTGAATCCGGCGCTTCGGCGCCTAGGGGTGAAGCCGCAGGAAGCGCAGCGCGCTCCGTGCGGCCGGGCGAACTTCTCCGTCCGAACCCGACAGCTCACCTCGCAGGCGGCGGAGAGGTTGCTGTCATGGCTCATGTCCGCGCGCGCTCGACCTCCCGACTCGAGCGACTCCGTCGCCCCGTTGCCCTCGGTGGCGCCGCACTCGCTGCCTGCGTCCTTCCGCTGGGCAGCATCGGCGGGACTGCGGACGCTGCGACGTCCCACACGTGGAACCGCCTGGCCGAGTGCGAGTCCGGCGGCAACTGGCACATCAACACGGGCAACGGCTACTACGGCGGCCTCCAGTTCAGCGCAACGACGTGGCGCAGCTTCGGTGGCGGCAAGTACGCCGACCGAGCCGACCTCGCCACCCGCCTTGAGCAGATCGACATCGCAGAGAACGTCCTGCGCGTGCAGGGCTGGGGAGCGTGGCCGGCATGTTCGCAGAAACTCGGGCTGACCGCGGCCGATGCGCGCGCGCGTGACGCGCAGGCGGAGATGGTGGCGCCGGCGAAGTACGGTCGCCAGACCCTGCCCGGGCACACCGACGTGGGTGTCGAGCCCGAGTAGCGCCGTGCGTGCATGCCCCCGACGGCTTCAAGCAGAGCTAGCCGCTCGGACGAGCTCTAGATGCCGTTCGTCGATCAGTCCGAGTCCCCGCGCGTGCACGGCGGCGGCCATCGCGTCGCTTACCAGCAGCATCGGCACCCCCAGGTGGTGCAGCTCGGAAGCGAGCTCGCGCACCCGGGCGGTCCGCCGCGGTGAGTGTGGCGGTACGTCGCGGATATAGACGGCGTGTATGCGCCCGGGATGGGTGCGGGCGACCGCCGCGTACGCCTGCGGGTCGTGCTGACCACTGTCCCCGACCAGCACCCAGCGCAGCTGCGGGTGCTCGCTGAGCAGTCCGGTGAGGATCCTGACCTTGACCGCCTCGCTGCGCTCACGGAACAGCCATGTTCCACCAGGGCCCCAGTCGGTGAGGATCAGTGGGCCGGCCGGAAAGCCGTGGCGCGCCAGGAAGCTGTCCAACATGGCATGCAGGTTCCAGGCGCCGGTCGAGACGTAGAAGACCGGCGCTCGGCCGGCGTCTCCGGCGACCAGGGCACGGTAGAGCTGGGCGACCCCGGGGATCGGCACGCGTTCTGTCGCCGAAAGCAGCAGTGTCGTACGCAGCGCCTCGAAGGCTCTGGTGAGCCCGGTATGGATGACGGTGTCGTCGAGGTCGCTCACTACCCCGAGCCGGGCCGACGGGTCGACGACGAGCAGCCTTCCCGGTGCCGGCGGGGCACTCACGTCGGTCAGCCGCAGCAGCAGGGGGTGCCAGCCCGGCGCCAGGCCGGGCATCCTGAGCGCGGCGTCGACGTAGCCCTCGCGCCCCGAGACGGCCCGAGCCGACGTCCCCCCGACCTCCACGAGCACCTCGTGGCCGGGTACGTCCACGCTGAGATAGCGCGCCAAGGCGCTCAGCACGGCGCCGGCTCGCCCATGGCGTACCGCCGGCTTGACCCGTCGCAGCACTACACGCGCCCGTACATGTGCGCGGGTCGCTGTTCCGTGGCCGACATACGGCAGGACGCTGAGGCGCCATCCGGAGCGGGAGCGCAAGGTGGCCTCGAGTCGTGCGTCGATGACCTGCTCGGCGCGGATGATCCAGCGGGCAGCGGCCAGCCGCATGCGAGCCATCAGGCGACGGTATTCGACTACGTCGCTTGAGGCTCCGTGGGCCCCGACGCTACGGTCGCCCGGGTGAGACCAGAGCGCTGCATCCGCCGCGGATGAGCGCAGCGCCGTTCCGTGCGGATCTCGGCGGGGCGCCGAGACGGCTGTTCCACTGTGAGCGGGCCTGGCTCGGCGGTCCCAGCCCCGTGGCCGACGTGTTGATCGACACGGCAGGCGACCGCATCACCGCTGTGTCGCCAGGTGCCGTGGCGCCGCCTGACGCTACCCGGTTACCCGGGCTCACCCTGCCTGGTCTGGTCAACACCCACTCCCACGTGTTCCACCGGGCCATCCGAGGGCGTACGCACACCGGCACGGCGGACTTCTGGCAGTGGCGCAGCGCGATGTACGCCGTGGCCGAGCGGCTCGACCCCGACAGCTTGTACACGCTCGCCCGGGCGACGTACGCCGAGATGGCCGTGTCCGGGGTGACCAGCGTCGGTGAGTTTCACTACCTGCACGCGGGTCCTGCCGGCAGGCCTTACGCGAACCCGAACGCCATGGGAGAGGCGGTCATCCGAGCGGCGAACGACGCCGGGTTGCGCATCACGCTGCTCGATGCGTGCTACCTGCAGTCCGATGTGGGCGGCTCGCCTCTGGTCGGTGTGCAGCAGCGCTTCGGCGACGGGTCGTGGCAGGCATGGGTGGAGCGGGTGGGCCAGCTCGCGCCGCCCGAGGAGCTGGCGCGGATCGGGGTCGCGATCCACAGCGTGCGCGCCGTGCCACGCGCTGCGCTGTCGCCGGTGGCTGAGTACGCTCACGGCCATCACCTGCCGCTGCACGTGCACGTCTCCGAGCAACCGGCTGAGAACCGTGCGAGTGCGGAGACCTATGGCATCACCCCGACCGCTGTGCTGGCCGGCGAGGGAGTCCTCGGCGCGATGACCACGGCCATCCATGCCACCCACCTGACCGGAGCCGACATCGAGCTTCTCGGCGCCTCCCGTACCTCGATCAGCATGTGCTGTACGACCGAGCGCGACCTGGCCGACGGGATAGGACCGGCGGTCCGGCTCACTCGGGCCGGTTCGCCGCTATGCGTCGGCAGCGACTCGCAGGCAGTGATCGATCTCTGGGAAGAGGGTCGCGCGATCGAGCTGCACGAACGGCTGCGCACCGGCACGCGCGGACACCTGCGCGCGGAGGAGATTGCCAGGGCGCTGACCGCCAACGGGGCCGCCTCGATCGGCTGGGACGCCGGCCGGATCGCCGTCGGCGCCCTTGCCGACCTCGTCACAGTGCGGCTGGACTCGCCACGAACCGCCGGCGCGCGAGCAGATGACTTGTTGGCCGCGGCGCTCTTCTCGGCGACCTCGGCGGACGTCACCACCGTTGTCGTCGGGAGCCGGGTGATCGTCGACGGCGGACGTCACTGCCTGGTCCCAGACGTAGGCGAGTCCTTGACGGCGGCGATCGCCGCGTGCTTCGGTCAGACCGCGAACACCTGAGCGTCGTCGGCAAACGCCTTGAACTCCATGGCGTTGCCCGCGGGGTCCATGAGGAACATGGTCCATTGCTCGCCGGGCAGGCCCGCGAACCGCAGGTAGGGCTCGATCACGAACGCGACCCCGGCTCGGCGAAACCGCTCGACGAGATCATGGAAGTCCGGCACGGAGACGATCAGCCCGAAGTGCGGGACCGGCACGTCGTGGCCGTCGACCGGGTTTGCGGCTCGTGGCAGCGAGCCCGGCGCGAGGTGTGTCACGAACTGGTGCCCGCGCAGGTTCCAGTCGATCCAGGTGTCGGCGCTGCGTCCGCGCGCGCAGCCCAGCACGTCGCCGTAGAACGCTGCGGCTGCTTGCAGATCGTCAACCGGCACCGCGAGGTGGAAGCGGGGAAGCCGCTCAGCTTGCGGTGATGTCATGGTGTCGCGCCAGGCCGTCACCACCTAGTAGCCTCCGCCCCCGCTCTCAGTCACCGTGATCATCTCCGCCCGGATTCCGTCACCAGTCTGGCCAGGTTTGCAGACGAGCTGGTAGTCGCCGGCCTCGAGCTCGATGGCCATGTCGCGGGAGGTGCCCGGACCGATGTCCTCGACCTCGTCCAGTGGTTCGCTCAGAGACTTGTCGTCGCCTCGGAAGATGTAGACCTCGGTCGCGTCGGAGCCGTCGTTGCGCACCTCGAATGTGATCGACCCGGCACCGACCTCAGCTGTCGCCACCTCGCAGGCGTCGTCTGTCGACGTGACCTGCACCGTGGTGCCGGAGGCGTCGTCGTCGCTGGCGCAACCACCGACGACGAGTGCCGCCACGGCCAGGGGCAGGCTGAGCATGCTGAGACGTCGAGCAGCGAACATGGCACACCTTTCGAAAGGAGCGGGACGACCGCGGGAGAGGTTCTTGGGCTGCGTCAGGATCGAACGTCCGCCGTCGGCCTTGCCGCCGGCGAGGGCGCCGGCCGGCGAGCGGGCCACAGGAACATGGTGAGAACCGGCACTAGGTAGGCCAGCCAGGCGGAGAGCTCGAGCCAGCTCGGGTTGGGAGTGAAGTTGAACGCCCCCTTCAGCAACGTGCCGTACCAGCTCGTGATCGGGATCGTCGAGCTGATGTCGAACGCGGTGGCGTTGAGGCCTGGCAGCAGCCCGGCTTCCTGGAGGTCGTGGACGCCGTAGGCGAGCACGCCGGCCGCGACCACCACGAGCCCGACTCCGGTCACGGTGAAGAACTTTGCCAGGTTGATGCGCACTGCCCGCCGGTAGATCAGCCAGCCGAGGAAGACGGCAGTGAACAGTCCAAGAGCCGCGCCGGCGATTGGTTCGGTGCTCTGCCCGGTTGCCTTGACGGCGGTCCAGATGAACAACGAGGTTTCCAGGCCTTCACGGGCGACGGCCACGAACGCCATGGCCACCAGCGCGAACGCGCCCATCGACAGCGCGCTGGCGAGCTTGCCCTCCAGCTCCGCCTTGATCGTGCGGGCGGTCCGCCGCATCCAGAAGATCATCCAGGTCACAAAGCCCACCGCGATGAGCGACATGAACCCGCCGAACGCTTCCTCGGCCTCATGCGACATCGTGGTGGCGGAGAAGTGCAACAGGGCGCCCACGCCGAGGCTGAGCGCCACCGCTGCTGCCACACCCGCCCACAGTGCCGGCATCCGGTGGGTGTTACCGGTCTTCACCAGGTACGCGGCCAGGATGCCAACAACGAGGGCGGCTTCGAGCCCCTCGCGCAGACCGATCAGGAAGTTCGCCAGCATCGTCGCTCCGTTGTAGTTAGGTAAGCCTTACTTTAGATAGCACCCCCGACGGAATGCAAGGCCGCCCGTCCTCGGACCCGCCGTTCGTGTCCTCGCCGTGCGACAATGGGGGAGTCGGAGGCATTCCGAGTCCCGAACGACGCCAGTCAGGGACCGTCTGCGATGAACGCGTTGGAGCGCTGCTCCAGAACGGTTCGTCGATGACTAGCCTCGATCACTCCTACACGCTCAGCGCTGCGGTCTCCGAGCTCCAGGAGCTGCTGCTCTCCACGACCGGCGTCGAGGACTTTCTCGACAATCTGAGCATCGTCGCGGCGGCGACCATGGGGGACGGCACCTCGTGTGGCATCACCTTGTCCCGCGACGGCAGGCCGATGACGGTCGCGTCCAGTGACGAGCGCGCCAGCCGGCTCGATGAGGTGCAGTACGGGCAAGGGGACGGCCCATGCCTGCACGCCATGCGCACCGGCCAGGTTGTCGACATCAGCGACCTGGCCGGCGACGAACGCTGGAGCGAGTACCGCGTCGTCGCCATGGCCCATGGAGCGCGGTCGTCGCTGTCCCTGCCTCTGCGCAGCGGCTCCACCAGTGGCGCGCTCAACTTCTACGCCGGCGAGACCCACCATTTCGGCGAGCGGGAGCGCGACCTGGGGGGCAGCCTGTCGGAGGAGGCCTCCCGAGCGGTCGGGTTGGCGGTCCGTCTGGCGGAGCACACGGAGCTCAACCAGAACCTGAGTACGGCGCTGGAGTCTCGGTCTGTCATCGACCAGGCGATCGGAATCGTGATGGGGCAGAGTCGGTGCGACGCCGAAGCCGCCTTCCAGATGCTGCGGTCCGCGTCGAACCACCGCAACGTCAAGCTGCGGATCATCGCCGCCGACATCGTCGAAGCGGTGGGCACGAACCCAGCCTCGTCGAAAATCACTGCATAGCGTGACTAACCGGCCACACTCCGGCTAGACTCGCGCCGCGGTCCGACACGGTGGCCACCCAATCCGCTCGATCGGATGGAAAGGGCTCATGGACTGCACCGTGACAACTCGGGCGGAGGCGCCCGCCCTCGTCGTGCAGCTAGCCGGCGAGATCGACCCCGGGTCTGCCCCCACCCTCAAGGCCGAGCTTCGGGAGACCATCGCCGCCAGTGGTCCTCAGGTCGTTCTGGACTTCAGCCAGGTGAGCTTCATGGACTCGACGGGGCTGCATCTTCTGCTCGATATCAAGGCCTGGTGTGAGGAGGCAGGGAGGTCCCTGCGGCTCGTTGCCGTCCATGGGGAGCCCGCCAGAGTCCTCGACATCTGCGAGTTCGACCGGTTCATCGAGGTGGAAAGGCTGGACGAGGGCGCTCCACGGCCACCCGCCGCGGTGGAGCCGACGGCGCCGGCTAGCGGGTCGGAACGGCCGAGTCGGCGGCCAGCGCGCCAGCGAGCAGCCGGGCACTGAGCTCCACCTGCCACGTACGAGCCCCCCTGGTGCGCAATAGCTGCGCCACCTCGTCTTCGGCTGCACTGCCCGGCGGCGCCCATGCCAGCCGCCGCACAGTGTCCGGCGCCAGCAGGTTCTCCACCGGAACGGCATGCACGTCGGACAGCTCTCGCATTACTTCCCGGCACAGCGCCAGGCGTGCTGCGGCGCTCGGATGCCGCTCCGGCCAGGACCGGGCCGGGGGAGGGCCTTCGTAGCGAGGGGCGAACTCCGGCAGGTCAGCGTCGGGCCGCCGTCGCGCCCGGTCCACCGCTTCCAGCCATCGGCCTAGGTAGCGCCCGCTGCCTCGCGTCCGGAACGCGGGGAGGGCCGCTAGCGCGGCCCGGTCCTTGGGTTGGGCAATCGCGATCTCACAGATCGCTGCATCCTTGAGCAGCCGCCCTGGCGCGATGTCCCGCTCGCGCGCCAGTGCGTCCCGGGCTTGCCACAGCTCACGCACGATGGCCAGTCCGCGTCGGCCACGGACTCGCTGAATGCCCGACGTACGCCGCCACGGCTCAATCCGAGGGGGGGCTGGCGGGAGTGCAGCCAACGCGGCGAACTCCTGCTCTGCCCATTCGAGCTTGCCCTGATCGCGCAGCTGGCCCGCAATGACGTCGCGCAGCTCGCCTAGAAGCTCGACGTCGAGGGCGGCGTAGCGCAGCCAGGTCTCGGGCAGTGGGCGCCGAGACCAGTCCGCGGCGGAGTGCTCCTTGCGCATCCGGTAGCCGAGCAGGTCCTCGACCATCGAGGCCAGCCCTACCTTCGGGTAGTTCAGCAGCCGCCCGGCCAGCTCGGTGTCGAAGAGCCGGCTGGGCCGCATGCCGACCTCCGCCAAGCAGGCGAGGTCCTGGCTGGCAGCGTGCAGGACCCATTCCGCGTCCGCCAGAGCAGATCCGAGCGGCGACAGGTCCGGGAGCGCAACCGGGTCGACCAGCACCGTCCCCGCGTTGCGACGGCGCAGTTGCACGAGGTAGGCGCGGGCAGAGTAGCGGTGGCCGGAGGCACGCTCGGCGTCGACGGCAACCGGGCCGCTGTCCGCAGCAAGTCTGGAGACGGCATCGGCCAACGCGCTCTCGGTGTCGACGACTGGCGGCAGCCCGTCCCGCAGCTCGAGCAGCATGGGGGCGGGCTCCTCCGTCGGAGCTGCCACGGGCCCGGCGACCTCGGGTGGCTCCGTGGTCACCGCCGGCGTCGGCGAACGGGCAGCGCGACAACTCCCGACGGCACCGGCGGCAGGCCTGACATCGCGCAGAGCAGCTCTCCCCATGCCTCGACGTGACCGCTCAGGTCGCTGGTAGGCGTCCACGAAGCGCGGACCTCGATCTCGGCGCCGGCGGGCTCCGCGCTCATTCCGCCGAAGCTCTCGGAGGCCACGGTGGTGACCGTGCCGCTGGCCGCGACGTAGCCGGCCTGGTGGGCTACGAGCGCGTCGATGAGCCACGACCAGCCGACGGCTGCAAGGAGGGAGTCCGTGACCATCTCGGGCTCGATCTCGGCGCGGGCGTACGCCACACAGCGGAAAGTGCCGTCCCAGGTGTCGTTTCCGGCTGGATCGTGCAGCAAGACCAGCCGGCCGGCGCCGACGTCGCGCCCGTCGACGACCACATCGGCGCTCAACGCCGCGGAGTACGGCGCAATGCGCTGCGGTGCCGGCATCGGCTCACAGACCACCTCCGGCCGCAGCCGGACACCGTTGAACTGCCCGAGCGCATGTCGAAACGCCTCGGGCGGGGCCTCCGACTGCCTGGGCGCGGCCACCTACGCAGAGTAAGGGCGCGTGGAACTTCCGCCAGGTTGCGCCACGCCGCGCCGTGCGAGGATCGCGCGGTGAGCGCCCCCTCGAGGTCGACCGACGGCTCCGTCTTCCTGCGCGCCTGCCGCCGTGAGCCGGTGCCGTACACACCGGTGTGGTTCATGCGCCAGGCGGGCCGCGCGCTCCCTGAGTACCGGAAGCTGCGCGAGGGCGTCCCGATGCTGGACGCATGCACCCGGCCGGAGCTCGTGGTGGAGATCACCTTGCAGCCGGTGCGCCGCTATGGCGTGGATGCGGCCATCCTGTTCTCCGACATCGTGGTGCCTCTCCGTGCCGTCGGCGTCGACCTCGACATCGTGCCGGGCGTCGGACCGGTCATTGCCTCCCCGGTGCGCACGGCAGCTGACGTCGAGCGGATCGAGGCTCTCACCCCCGACCGCGTCGAGTTCGTGTCGGAGTCGGTGCGACAGCTCGTCACCCAGCTCGGCGAGACGCCGCTGATCGGCTTCGCCGGGGCGCCGTTCACGCTGGCCTCCTACCTCATCGAAGGCGGGCCGTCCCGCGACCATGCGAAGACGAAGGCATTCATGCACGGCGAGCCGCAGCGCTGGCACGCGCTGCTTGCCCGGTTGGCGGAGATCTCGGCGGCGTATCTCGAAGTGCAGGTGGCCGCCGGCGCCAGCGCCGTCCAGCTGTTCGACTCGTGGGCCGGTGCGCTCTCCCTCGACGACTACGTGGCATTCGTACAGCCGCACTCCCGGACTGTGCTCGAACGCATCGGAGAGACCGGCGTCCCGCGGATCCACTTCGGCGTGGTGACCGGTGAGCTGCTCGGCGCTATGGCCGACGCCGGAGCCGACGTGGTGGGCGTCGACTGGCGGGTGCCGCTGGGTGAGGCGGTACGCCGCATCGGTCGCGACCTCGCGGTGCAAGGCAACCTGGACCCGGCGCTGGTCTTCGCCCCGCGCGACGTTCTGCACGCCAAGGCGGCGCGGGTCCTCGAGGAGGGCAGATCGGCGCCGGGCCACATCTTCAACCTTGGTCACGGCGTCCTGCCCACCACTGACCCCGACGCACTCACCGATCTGGTCGCCTACGTGCACCGGGCGAGCGAGCGCTGAGTCAGTCGTCGGCGGCGGTGGAGCCGGTGTAGGTGGCAGGTGCGACCCGGCGCTGACGAAGGGACTTCCAGAGCAGCCACAGCGGCACGCCGATCAGCAGTGCGAGCAGCGCGAACGGCAGCAGTGCACCGAGCCCGGTCGCCAGTCCGCTCAGCAGCGCGAGCAGCGCGTGCCAGCCGGCAGAGAGCCCGCCGAGGAAGCCAGCGTCGTCCTCCGGCGCCGGCGGTGGGCCGTCCTCGGGAGAGACCAGCGTCAGGTCGATGGTCGCCAGCGTCGTCTGATCGGCGTAGTACGCACGCTGCGCCTCGAGCGCCTCGAGGTCGGCCTGGCGCGTTGCCAGCTCGCTCTCCAGCGAGATCACATCACCCAGGTCCTGGGCTCGGTCCAGCAGCAGGCGGATCCGCTTGATCGAGGCCTCGGCGCTGGCGACCCGGCTGTCCACGTCCACGACCTCAGCGGTGACGTCGCTTTCGTTGCGGGACTGCTGCACGAGTGTCCCGAGACGGGACAGCTGGGACAGGACGGTGGGGTAGTCGCCCACCGGCACGCGGATGCTCAGCGTCGAGAATCGTGCGTTGCCTGCCCGGTTGGCCTCGGTGCGCTCTTCGGCGACGAAGCCGCCGACACCGGCGACGATTGCCTCCGCCCGCGCCAACGCCGGAGCGACCTGCGTGGTGCGTACCGTCAAGGACGCTCGCTTGATGACGGCTCGCGCCGTCTGGAGGTTCGCGGGCAGGAGCCCTTTGCCGGCGGCCTTACCGGCGGCCTCTGGCGCGCTGAAGTCCTGGTCCTGCGCGGCTTTGGCGCCTCCTGCGGCGAAGCTGGCCGCGGCGCCGTCGCTGCCGGTGCCAGCGTCGTCGCTGCTGGGGCTGCCGGCGCCCGAACAGCCCGCCACGGCAAGGGCGCCGACGACGCTGAGCGCAGCCAGCAGCCGACGACGGGGGCGAGTGGTGGCAGCTGGGCGGGGTCTTGCGGGCGCAATGGCCATGACGACCTCCGGGTCGGTAGTGCCAGTGTGACGCAGCGTTGACGTGTTGCGTTCCCCCCGGAGGTCACGGTGGGGTCACGCCTTTGCGACGCTGGACTGGTGCATCACCCCTCGCCGGCTCTCTCCCGCCCGCACGTCGCCGTCGTCGGTGCCGGCATCGCCGGGCTCGCTGCCGCGTACACGCTGGCGCGGTCGCATCTCGCGCCTCGGGTGAGCGTGCTGGAGGCCGGCGATGCCATCGGCGGCAAGCTGCGCAGCCGCGACGTCGGCGGCATGACGCTCGACGTTGGCGCTGAGGCGCTGCTCCATCGGCGCCCGGAGGCGGTCCAACTAGCGGTCGCCGTCGGCCTTGGGGATGCGGTCGAGCACCCCGCGACGTCGACGGCAGGGCTGTGGACGCGCGGTCGCATGCGCTCGCTGCCGCCGACGGTCATGGGCGTCCCCGCAAACCTCGCTGCGCTGGGGGCGAGCAGGGTGCTGTCCACTCCCGGTCTGCTGCGCGCCGGACTGGAACAGGCGCTGCCCACCCGCCGGGTCGCCGGAGACGTCGCGGTGGGGGAATACGTTGCCGCGCGCTGCGGCAGCGAGGTGCGCGACCGGCTGGTCGAGCCGCTGCTGGGGGGTGTCTACGCCGGGCGCGCTGACGAGCTGTCCCT
>DATHBP010000168.1:0-6909 GCA_035296085.1 Nocardioidaceae bacterium
GTTCCTGGCCGCGGAGCCGGGAGTCGACTCGGGGCACATGATCGCGCAGTACACCCAGGCCGCTGTGGTCGCGGAGCTGAAACGGCTCGCGGCTCCAGCCAGCGTCGACTCCATTCCGACCAGCGCGATGCAAGAGGACCACAACTCGATGGGCTGGTCGAGCGCCCGCAAACTGCGACGCAGCCTCGACGGGCTCGCCACGGTGGTGGCCATCGAGATCCTCACCGGGGCACGCGCTCTCGACCTGCGTGGCCCGCTGGTCCCGGCGCGCGCTACTGCTGCCGTGGTCGAGACTCTGCGCGACCGGGTGCCCGGCCCAGGCGCTGACCGCTACCTCGCCCCCGACATCGCCACTGCCGTAGAGCTGGTGCGGACGGGAGCGCTGGTCGCGGCCGCGGAGAGCGTCACCGGTCCGTTGGATTGACTAGATGCAGAGTTGTCAGTGTCCTGGCGACCTATGCACCGTTCAGGCCCTGACAACGTGGCAGCAGAGACGAGGGACAGCCGATGAGCTGTACGATTCGCGCGGCCCGGGGAACTCAGCTCACCGCTCGCAGCTGGGCGACCGAGGCGCCGATGCGCATGCTGATGAACAACCTCGACCCCGAGGTGGCCGAGCACCCCGAACAGCTCGTCGTCTACGGCGGGTCGGGCAAGGCGGCTCGCGACTGGCCGTCGTACGACGCGATCGTCCGCACTCTCACCGACCTGCGCGAGGACGAGACGTTGCTCGTGCAGTCGGGCCGTCCGGTGGGAGTGCTGCGTACGCACGAATGGGCGCCGCGCGTGCTGATCGCCAACTCCAACCTGGTGGGGGACTGGGCGAGCTGGGAGGAGTTCCGCCGGCTGGAGGCGCTCGGCCTGACGATGTACGGGCAGATGACTGCCGGTTCGTGGATCTACATCGGCACCCAGGGCATCCTGCAAGGGACGTACGAGACGTTCGCGGCCGTCGCCGCCCGCCGCTTTGGCGGTTCGCTAGCGGGCACCGTGACGCTCACCGCCGGGCTGGGCGGGATGGGTGGTGCCCAGCCGCTGGCCGTCACCATGAACGGCGGCGTAGCCATCTGCGTGGAGTGCGACGAGTCCCGCATCGCGCGGCGGATCGAGCACCGCTATCTCGACGAGCGCGCCGACTCGCTCGACGACGCCGTGCGGCGAGCGGAGGCGGCCAAGCGCGAGGCACGGCCGCTGTCCATCGGGGTGCTGGGCAATGCGGCCGAGCTGGTGCCGCAGCTGCTCGCGAGCGGCGCCGACGTCGACATCGTCACCGACCAGACGTCGGCGCACGACCCGATGATGTACCTGCCGGTGGGCGTCGACTTCGCTGACTGGGGTGCGACAAGGGAGAAGGATCCGGCCGGCTTCGTCGACCGCGCGCGGGAGTCGATGGCGCGGCACTGTGCCGCGATGGTGGGGTTCGCCGATGCCGGTGCAGAGGTTTTCGACTACGGCAACTCGCTGCGCCCCGAGGCCGAGCTCGGTGGGTTCGACCGGGCGTTCGACTACCCGGGGTTCGTGCCGGCGTACATCCGGCCGCTGTTCTGCGAAGGCAAGGGCCCGTTTCGCTGGGCGGCGCTCTCCGGCGACCCCGCCGACATCGCGGCGACCGACCGGGCGGTGCTCGACCTGTTCCCCGACAACGAGCCGCTGAGCCGGTGGATCCGCCAGGCGCAGGAGCGGGTGGCGTTCCAGGGGCTGCCGGCGCGCATCTGCTGGCTGGGCTACGGCGAGCGCCACCTGGCGGGCATGCGCTTCAACGACATGGTCGCCTCCGGCGAGCTGGCGGCGCCGATCGTCATCGGGCGGGACCATCTCGACTGCGGCTCGGTGGCATCGCCCTACCGGGAGACCGAGGCGATGCTCGACGGGTCGGACGCGATCGCCGACTGGCCGCTGCTCAACGCAATGGTGAACGTCGCCTCCGGGGCGTCGTGGGTCTCGATCCACCACGGCGGTGGCGTCGGAATCGGTCGCTCCATCCACGCCGGCCAGGTATGCGTCGTCGACGGCACCGAGCTCGCCGGGCGCAAGGCGGAGCGGGTGCTCACCAACGACCCGGCGACGGGTGTTATCCGCCACGTCGACGCAGGCTACGACGATGCGTCCGCGGTGGCAGCCGAGCGCGGCGTACGGGTGCCGATGCAGGAGGGTTGAGCGCTTTGGGGTTGATTACCGGCGTATTGGGCCCGGTGATCGACCCCAAAGGCAGCTCGGCATGCTGGCAGCCCCCTGGGGTCACTGTTCGGACAGCCAGCGCGCGAACTCGCCGACCAGGTCGCCGACCGGCCGGGCGCAGTCGAGTACGACACCCGCCTCGTCGGGCTCAAGCGGCTCGAGGATCGCGAGCTGGGACGACAGCAGCGAGGCGGGCATGAAGTGGTCCGAGCGCGCCTGCAGCCGCTCGGCCAGCACAGCCTCGTCGCAGCGCAGCTGAGCGAAGACCGTAACGGCTGCGTGGCTGCGCAAGGTGTCCCGATGCCCCCGCCGCAGCGCCGAGCAGCTCACGACGCCGCCGCTGTCCTCGTGCTCGGCCAACCAGCCGCCGATCGCGTTCAGCCACGGCGCGCGGTCCTCGTCGGTCAGCGGCACGCCGGCGTGCATCCTGGCCCGGTTGGCCTCGCTGTGGAAGTCGTCACCGTCGGCATAGGGCACCTCCAGCTGCTCGGCGAGTGCCGTGCCGACGACGGTCTTCCCGCATCCGGACGCCCCGCCCACGACCACCAACGGGCGGGAGCCGCTCACCACCGCCCCCGGTGGACGACCTCGTCCACCCCCCGCCGCCCCCGCCGCAGCGACGGGGACCGCCGGTCCGGTGCGCGGTGGCCGACGGTGATCGCTCCGATCGGCGTGTAGTCGTCCGGTACGCCGAACTCCGCCCGCAAGCGGGCCATGTTCTCCGGCGGTATCCCGAAGAAACAGGCCCCGAGGCCCTCGTCGACCACGGTGAGCAGCATCAGCAAGGAGGCCATTCCGGTGTCGATGTCCCAGTACGGGACGGGCCAGCGTGACTCGTCGAGGTCGGTCCACCCCTTGTCCGGGGCCGCATACCGTTCGAGGTAGGCGCGCTTGCATGACAGCGGTACGACGATCACCGGCGCCCTGCGCATACCCTGCGACCAGTCGTCGGTTCCGTCGTCGTCTGGGGTGGCAGCGGACCAGAAGCGGGCGATGCCGTCAACTGTGTCGAGGACGAGAAAGGCCCAGCCCTGAGAGAACCCGGCGCTCGGCGCGTGCAGCGCATTGGCCAGCATCCGCTCGACGATCCGCGGGTCGAGCGGCTCGTCTGTGTAGTTGCGCACCATCCGGCGGCGGTTCACGACGTGTTGGAACTCCATCCGCCGATGATGCCCAGCCGAGTACTGCGAACCTGTCAGGCCCTTGACGGTGCATACACCGTCGAGGGCCTGACAACTGCGCGGAGAGTGCGCGCTTCGTGAGCTTCGAGCAGATGTGGGCGGAGCTGCTGCCGCTCGGTCGGAACGCCTCCACCGGCGGGTACGACCGGCCCGGCTGGGGACCGGCCGAACGAGAGTGCCGCGCGTGGTTCCTCGAGGCCGCCAAAGCCCGCGACCTTGCGGTGCACACCGACGGCAATGGCAACCTCGTCGCCTGGTGGGGGAAGCCGGGTCCCGGAGCCGTCCTCACCGGCAGCCACCTCGACTCGGTGCCGGACGGTGGGGCGTACGACGGGCCGCTCGGCGTCGTCAGCGCACTGGCCGCGCTCGACCGGCTCCGCGAACGCGGGTTCACGCCGAGCCGCCCGCTCGGAGTCGCGGTGTTCGCCGAGGAGGAGGGGTCACGCTTCGGGCTGCCGTGCCTCGGGTCGAGGCTGGCGACTGGGGCGCTCGCACCAGCGGCAGCCGCGGCGCTGCCTGACCGCACCGGCACCGTCCTCGCCGACGTGGTGGAGGCGGACGGCCTCGGTCAGAGCAGCTGGCTGCGCGACGTGGGCTGCTTCGTCGAGCTGCACGTGGAGCAAGGGCGGGCGCTCGTCGACCTCGACGCGCCAGTCGGCGTCGCCAGCGCCATCTGGCCGCACGGGCGCTGGCGCTTCGAGTTCAGCGGCGAGGCCAACCACGCCGGCACGACCGCGATGGAAGACCGGCGCGACCCGATGTTGACCTACGCGATGACGGTGCTGGCCGCCAACAAGCAAGCGCGGCTCGCCGGCAGCCGCGCCACGTTCGGCAGGGTCGATGTCGAGCCGAACGCGACCAACGCGATCCCTTCCCGCGTTCGCGCTTGGCTGGACGCCCGAGCGCCCGACGAGCCGTCGCTGCGCGCGCTGGTCGCTGCCGTACGACGCCTAGCCGCGGAGCGCGCCGAGCGCGACGGCACGGCGCTGGTCATCGAGCGGGAGTCGTTCTCGACCGCCGTTGCGTTCGACGAGCCGCTCACCGCACGTGTTCGCGACGTGCTGGGGGGCGTACCCGCGCTGCCCACTGGCGCCGGACACGACGCCGGCGTTCTCGCAGCTGCCGGCATCCCGGCCGCGATGCTGTTCGTCCGCAACCCGACGGGGGTCTCGCATGCACCGGCGGAGCACGCAGCACCCGCCGACTGCCTGGCCGGCGTAGCGGCGCTGGCCGACGTGCTCGTCGAGCTGACCGGTGAACCGGCCGACCGGCGTACGGCAGGAGGCGAGCCCCGGTGAGCAGCGTCCTGGTCGACCGGATCGGGCAGCTGGTCACCAACGACCCGACTATCGGCGACGGCTCCCCGCTGGGCCTGGTGACCGACGCGGCGCTCGTCGTCGACGGCGAGCAGGTCGCCTGGGTGGGGCGAGCCCGCGACGCGCCGGATGCGGATGCCCGCCTCGACGCCGCCGGACGCGTCGTGATCCCGGGCTTCGTCGACTCGCACACCCACCTGGTGTTCGCGGGCGACCGGGCCGAGGAGTACACCGCCCGGATGAGCGGGACGCCGTACTCCGCCGGCGGCATCGCCACCACGGTCGCAGCGACTCGAGCTGCCACCGACGAGCAGCTCAGCGCAACCACCGCCCGCCTGCTGGGCGAGATGAGTCGCCAAGGCACGACGACCGTCGAGATCAAGAGCGGGTACGGGCTGAGCGCCTATGACGAGGCCCGCTGCCTGGCCGTTGCGGCCAGATTCACCGCCGAGGCGACCTATCTGGGTGCCCACGTGGTGCCCGCCGAGTTCGCTGGACGAGCCGACGCCTACGTCGCGCTGGTGACCGGCGAGATGCTCGCGGCGGCCGCGCCGTACGCGCGGTGGGTCGACGTCTTCTGCGACGAGGGTGCGTTCGATGCGGACCAGTCCCGGGCGGTGCTCCGCGCCGGAATGGCGGCTGGTCTCGAGCCCCGGGTCCACGCCAACCAGCTGCGGCACGGGCCTGGTGTCCAGGTCGCCGCTGAGATAGGCGCGGCGTCGGCCGACCACTGCACCTACCTCGACGATGCCGATGTTGCTGCTCTGCGGGACGCGGGAGTGGTCGCGACCCTGCTGCCCGGTGCCGAGTTCTCGACTCGCTCCCCCTATCCCGATGCCCGGCGACTCGTCGACGCCGGTGTCACCGTCGCCTTGGCGACCGACTGCAACCCGGGGTCGTCGTACACGACGTCGATGCCCCTGTGCGTGGCGCTGGCCGTCCGGGAGATGCACATGACACCTGCCGAGGCACTGTGGGCAGCCACCGCCGGTGGCGCGCGCGCGCTGCGCCGCGACCGCATCGGCGGGCTGTGGCCCGGAGCGGCGGCGGACTTCGCAGTGCTCGACGCGCCGTCGTATGTGCACCTGGCCTACCGACCCGGTGTACCCCTGGTCTCCGCGGTCTGGCGGGCCGGCAAACCGGTCAGCTGAGCCCCCGTGAGCGCGCCTGCCAACCAGTGCCAGACGGAGCGCCGGCGGTCACGGCAAGGACGTGAGAGCAGAGCTCGCCGGCGCCCGGTCGGGGAAACGCCGCCCCAACAGACGTAGGAACGGCGTAGCTTTCACTGCCGTCTCCTCGAACTCCGCGGCGGGGTCGGACAGCGCGATGACCGCCCCACCGACACCGAACGAGATGCGGTCGGGCTCGACAACAAGGGTGCGGATGACGATGCTGAGGTCGGCGGCCCCGTTGAGCGAGAAGTAGCCCAGCGCACCTGAGTAGATCCCCCTCGGGCCGGCCTCGAGGTCGTCGATGATCGACATAGTCCGCAGTTTCGGAGCACCGGTCATGGAGCCACCGGGGAATGCGCTGCGCACGCAGTCCACCGCGGACCGGTCCACCCGCAGGCGCGCCCGGACGGTGCTCACCAGCTGGTGGACCGTGGGGTAGGTCTCGACGTCGAACAGCGTGGGTACCGCCACCGAGCCCAGCTCGGCACAGGTTCCGAGGTCGTGGCGCACCAGGTCGACGATCATGAGGTTCTCCGCCCGGTCCTTGCGGCTCTCGCGCAGCTCACGGGCGAGCCGGTCGTCCTCTGCCGGGTACGCCGATCGCGCCCGCGTGCCCTTGATGGGTCTCGACTCGACCATGCGGTCGCGGTCTACTCGCAGAAAGCGCTCGGGCGAGCACCCCAGCACTGACAGCGAGCCGAGTCGCAGGAACGCTCCGAACGGTGCGGGATTGGCGGCGCGCAGGTGCCGGTAGCTGGCCCACGGGTCCAGCGAGGCGTCGGCGGTAACCATGTTGGTCAGGCAGACCTCGTAGGTCTCTCCGGCCTTGATCAAGCGCTGTACGTCGGCGACGAGCTCCAGATAGCGCTCTCGCCCCGCTCGCAGCTGCAGCGGGCCGTGGACTGGCACGGGGCCCCGCGCGGCGACCGGCTCCGGCGGCCCGGCGGCGAGGCGCTGCAGGACGTCGGTGGTTCCCTGCAGCCACGCCTCGGCCGGTTGGTCGTCGGCGAGTGTGCTGAGCGCCAGCAGGTAGACCTTGCGCTGCTGGTGGTCGAAGGCGAT